>JABCYU010000001.1 GCA_013290045.1 Methanobacteriota archaeon
TCGGGGGCCGAGCTCGAGGAGCTTGTCGTTCTGGATGACGATGGTGGTGTCGCAGACGCGCCGCAGGCGCTCGAGGCCGTCACGGGCCTGCTCCATTCGCGCGGCACCCTCACCCGAGAAGGGGAGCGTGACGACGCCCATCGTGAGAGCCCCGGCCTCCTTCGCGAGACGGGCGACCAGGTGGGCGGAACCGGTCCCGGTCCCGCCGCCCATGCCGGCCGTCACGAAGACGATGTGCGCCCCGTTGACGAAGGCGCGCAGTTCCTCCTCGTTCTCCCGGGCCGCCTCTTCGCCGATCTCCGGGCGGGCGCCGGCGCCGAGTCCCTTCGTCGCGCGTCGACCGATGAGGATCTTGCGCGGCGAGTGGACGGTCAATAGGTGCTTCGCGTCGGTGTTGATGGCGCACATCTCGGCGCCTTGGATCCCCTCCTCGACGCACCGGTTGATCGTGTTCGAGCCGCCGCCGCCGCATCCGATGATGCGGATGTTGACTTTCAGCGTCTCGGCCAGCTTCGCGAGTTCGGCATCGTCGGCGTTGACGTAGGCGGGGGCCGCCGGCTTCTTCTCCTCGACCAGGGACTGGTTCTCCTGGTGCTTGGCGATCGCTTCCTGAATGATGGATTTCATCGTTCCGTTCTCCGCCCTGTTTGTCAGACGAGCGTCATACGCTCTGTCTTGACGATTTTGGCGATTTGTACATAAACGTTTGGTTGGAGAGGTGCTCCGACACTACCGAGACCCGACGGCGTTGTGCGGGGACCGCCAACCGACGCGATCGGCCCGGTTCCCGACTCAGCCAAGCAGGATCCGGGCCGCGGGTCGGTGAGCCGGTGAGGTCCGTGCCGGTCCGTCCTGGGCCAGTGGCTCGGCCGACGCGGATCCCAGGGAATCCGGCGCCTCGGGCGGACGTGCCGATCGACCCTGCTGGGAAACCTGAGCCACCTCGCGAATCCACGACGCGCCGGGGCGTCGGCTGAGGCTCCAGGAGGTGCACGCCAACATCGACCTGCTCGACGCCGGCGAGAAGGTCCCGGGAACGCGCGAGGGCCTCCGCCGGGTTCAGGGGGTTTTCGAAAAGCAGGAAGAAGGGTCTGTCCGTTCGGCGGGTCGTGGGGTCCGCCGCCGCTCGCACCGGCGAGCGGCGGTCGGTGGGGTTACGCCGATACGCCTTCGATGCTCCGACGGAAGAGCCGGGAGAGCGGATTGACGTAGTCGTTCGAGTCGTGGGCGGGAGCCTGCCCGATCGAGGGGTCGGTATCGGAGAGCCATACGACCTGTTCGTTTTCGTTAGACGACCGTTCGAATCTCGCTGCCATGATTTCTGTTCCTGGCCCCCGGGGGGAGCAGTGTATATGCGCATTGATGCGCATATCAAGCCTTCGCGACGTTCTCCGGAGACGCCCGTCGCGAGAATTGCGCGATATCCCGGCGGTGTCTCCTCGAACGTCCCGATCGGTGGCCGCCGAACGACGCCTTCTTCCCGGCCCTTTCGAGGGCCCGTTCCGGTTCGCTCGCGCTCGTCGCAGCAGGTGGCACGCGCCGTCGAGCCGCGGACCAGGTGACCGGGCGGTAACGCAGCGAGCCTTTGGTCCCGGGGTGGGGCGTCGCCTCAGGTTTCGCGCGCGGACCTTCGACGGGAGATCCCGGGGAAGGTCACGCGCCGGCGGAGCGTTTCATTTCCCGTAGCAGTTCCTCGACCAGCGCCCAGGACGGCTCGCCCGTCCGATTCCATTGAAGGCAGTTCCGCATCACCTTGAACCCGGCCGTTTCCAGTCGCGTCCGGAATCCGTCCAGGAAGTAGTAGTCCGCCGGGTTGGTGAGGTGTAGCGAGAGTCCGGCCTTGCGGAACGCGGGCAGCACGAGCACGTAGCGCGGGTCGATGGGGCTGCCCTTCGCCGCCGGGGCAGGAGCCGGGTCCCTCGCGATCCTCCATCCGTTCATCCCGTAACGTTCGTCGGGCACCGCATTCGGAAAGACGCGGAAGACGATCGTTTCCAGGGCGGCTCGGATGAGGTCCTGGGACGATCTGGGGTCGGCGGTTCGCTCGGCCATCGGGCGTCGCGGGGGGGAAAGGGCAGCCCCGTAAATCGGGAGCGAACCGAGGCTCCGGGGACCGGGGCCCGTGTGCCAAGGACGTTGATCGCGGTGCGCGGCGCGGCGCCCACCCCGAGGGTTTAAGGAACGGGAGGGGACTGGGCGGGCCGTGGAGGAGTATTTCCGGTCGCTCGAGGCCGATGTCGGCCTCGCCTACGATGCGGCCGAACGGGCCCGTCGACAGGGCCTGGACCCGGAGACCCACACGGAGATCCCTCGGGCCCAGGACATGGCGATGCGGGTGGAGAAGCTCCTCCAGCACCTTCAGATCGACGGAATCTCGACGACGATCCGCGACCTGTGCAAGACGATGCCGCGCGAAGAGGTCGCGCTGACGATCGCCCGGCAGCTCGCCCGGGATGAGGCCCGGGGAGGAACGCTCGAGCAGCGGCTCGATGCGGCGCTGCGCGTCGGCCTGGCGATCCTCACCGAAGGGATACTGGTCGCCCCCCTCGAGGGGCTGGCCGAGGTGCACATCCGCGAAGGCCGGCGCGGCGGTTCGTACGTGGAGTTGTACTATGCCGGGCCCATCCGAGCCGCCGGAGGGACGGCCCAGGCCCTCTCGGTCCTGCTGGCGGACCTCGTCCGGCGGGACCTGGGGTTGGGGGCGTACCACCCCGACTCCGATGAGGTCGGCCGATACCAGGAAGAGATCCCGCTGTACAAGCACCTCCAGCACCTGCAGTACGTCCCTAGCGCGGAGGAGATCGCGACGGTCACCCGGAACGTCCCCGTCTGCATCTCGGGGGAATCGACGGAAGGGGATGCCGAGGTGAGCGCCTTCCGAAACCTCCCGAGGGTATCGACGAACGGCATCCGAGGCGGAGCCTGCCTCGTGATCGCCGAGGGGCTCTGCCAGAAATCCGCGAAGCTCCGCAAGGTCGTCGAGAAGCTCGGAGTGCCCGGATGGGAGTTCCTCGCCGCGCTCGGCCGTCAGAAGACCGACGATTCGGACGGGGGGCACGGACCGAAGTACCTCGCCGAGGCGCTCGGAGGACGACCGATCCTCGGCTACCCCCACCGCGCCGGGGGGTTCCGGCTCACCTACGGCCGGGCCCGCACCGCCGGGCTCGCCGCCTGCGCCGTGAACCCGGCGACAATGGTCCTCCTCCGGCGATTCGTCGCCGTCGGGACCCAGGTCAAGCTCGAGTTTCCCGGCAAGGCCGCCGCGATGGGCCTCTGCGACACGATCGAGGGTCCGATCGTCGAGCTCACCGACGGTACGCTCACCGCCGTCCACGATCCGTCGACCGCCGAGTCGTTGCTCCCGGAGGTCCAGCGGATCATCGATCTCGGAGCGCTGCTCGTTCCGTTCGGCGAGTTCCTGGAGAACAACCGGGCCCTCTCGCCGGGCGCCTACACGGTCGACTGGCACCTCGAGGAGCTCCGGGCGCTCGGCGTCCCGTTGGACCACGCGGCGAGGTCCCCGACCTACGAGGAGGCGGTGGAGGTGAGCCGCCGCTGGGGCGTACCGCTCCACCCCCGATTCCTCCTCTTCTGGCACGACCTCGGAACTCAGGAGATCTGCGAGCTCTCGGAATGGATCCTCGAGAACGGACACGTCGGGGGCCGGGGAGTGGAGCTTCCCTGGGTTCCGGGGCCCCGGGAGCTCCTGGTGCGCCTCGGGTTCCTCCACCGGCGGGATCCGACGGGGGGGCTCGTGGGAGACGCCGAGATGACCGCGGCGCTCCTCGGTGGCCTGGGCCTCCGCGTGATCGATGGGGAGGTGTACCGGCGCGTCCCGCTGGAACCGATCGAGGCGTCGAGCTTGGCGCTGGTGAGCCGGCTCTCCGGAACCCTCGTCCGAGCGCGGGCGCCGACTAGGATCGGCGCGCGGGTCGGCCGTCCGGAGAAGGCCCGTCAGCGGAAGATGAGCCCGAACGTCCACGTGCTCCTGCCGCTCGGCGAGGCCGGAGGGCCCCACCGGTCGATCGCCGAGGCCGCGCGTCGCGCCCCCGCCGAGGGGGTCCGGGTACAGCTCGGCCATCGACAGTGCCCGAGCTGCGGGAAAGCGAGCGCCTGGCTACGCTGTGCCTGCGGCCACCATACCGAGCCGACGGGGGAGGTGGCCGCCGAATTGCTCCCGATCGCGCCGCTGTGGACCGACGCGCTCCACCGGCTCCACCTTCGCACCGTTCCGGAAGTGAAAGGGGTGAAGGGGCTGACCTCGCCGGGCAAGGTGCCGGAGATGATCGAGAAGGGGATCCTCCGGGCCTCGCACGGCATCTCCGTCTACCAGGACGGGACGGCGCGCTTCGATCTCACCGACCTGCCCCTCACGCACTTCCGGCCTCGGGAGATCCAGCTCTCGGTCGATCGGGCCCGGTCGATGGGGTACGCCTCGGACTGGTCGGGCGGGCCGCTCACCGACCCCGAGCAGCTCGTCGAGCTGAAGCCTCAGGACCTGATCGTCTCGCGTTCGTGCGGGAAGTACCTCCTGCACCTGGCGCAGTTCGTCGACGATGAGCTCGTCCGTCTGTACAACGTCGAGCCATTCTACCGGGCCGGAAAGATCGACGACCTCCTCGGATCGATCGTCGTCGCGCTCGCCCCCCACACCTCCGGAGGGGTCGCGGGGCGGATCATCGGGTTCACCGATGCCGAGGCGTGCTTCGCGCACCCGGTGTTCCACGCGGCGAAGCGGCGCAACTGCGACGGGGACGAGGACTCGGTGACCCTACTGATGGATGCGCTCCTGAACTTCTCGCGTTCCTACCTGCCCGAGAGCCGCGGGGCGTTGATGGACAAGCCCCTCGTGCTGACGACCCGGCTCAATGGGACCGAGGTCGACAAGGAGGCGCACAACCTGGACGTCGTGGCGCGCTACCCGCTCGCGCTCTACCGGGCGGCCGAGGAAGGACGTCCGGCGAAGGACGTCGAGCCGCTGATCGAGACCCTCGGCCGGCGTTTGGACGGTCCGGATCCCCTCTGCGGGCTCGGGTTCACGCACGACACGAGCGACATCGCCGGCGGCCCGGTCTACTCGGCGCACCGAGAGGCCGGCTCCATGGCCCGGATCGTGGAGCAGTCGCTCACCCTGACCGTGCAGATCCGCGCCGTCGACGTCGCCGACGCGGTGAGCCTGGTCCTCAACTCCCACTTCCTCCCCGATCTCATGGGGAATCTCAAGAGCTACGCGACCCAGAAGTTCCGCTGCAAGGTCTGCGGGGAGTCGTTCCGCCGCCCGCCGCTTTCGGGGCATTGCACCGCGCCGAAGGGGAACGGCCGGTGCGACGGAGAACTCCTGCCGACCGTCTACGAGGGGGCGGTGAAGAAGTACCTCGGGCTTTCCCGACGGCTCGCGGAGACCGGCGGCGTGACCCCGTACATCCGCCAGCGGATCGCGCTGCTGGAGTCGTCGCTCGCGACGTTGTTCCCCGGCAGCCTCGCCCAGACGACGCTGGAACTCTATGGGCCGGGAACCGCCCCGACGCGGGCCAACGCGGATGGCGGCGTCCACACAACCCCCAAATAGCCCGGGCGGGGTGGAGCCGATCGCGGGCTTGTAGGGTAGTCTGGACTATCCTTTTGGCCTTCGAAGCCAAAGACCGGGGTTCGAATCGTCCGGCGGAGCCGGGCGCGAAACTCCCCGCAAGCCCGTCAACCGGCCCGGGCCGGGATGCCCGGGGGCCTAGCGGAAGTATCCGGCCGAGGCCGTCGTGTCGGCGCGCTTCTCCTCTTCCGGTTTCGCGGCGTCCAGGACGTCGAGCGAGAGGAGCGCGTTGAGCGGGATCAGCCGGATCCGGCCCTTCTCCTCCTTCACGGTGTCGTCGAGCTCGAGGGCGAGCGAGTTGTCCCCCCCGACCGAGACGAGTCCCCGGAACGTGCCGTTCGAGACGAGCGCCTCGTCCTCGCTGGAGGCGGAGCGGACGCGGACCTTCGATCCGGCGGTCAGGACGATCGACGGCTTCTTCGAGGAGGACGCCGGCTCCGGCGTCATCGCGCCGTCCCCTTCTCGCGCCCGGCCGCCTTCGTCGCCGCGCCCTTCTGCACGATCTCCGATTGGGCCTTCTCGATGAGCGTCTGCAAGTGATTCACCGTCTCCCGGTACCGGCGGAGCGCGTTCTGGGCGTTCGCCTCGGTGAAGTCCCACGCGCGGGCCAGGTTGCCGTATCGCAACCGGTACCCCTTGCGTCCCTTCCCGTCGGCGGACCCCCCGACCTCCTCCAGCAGGTCGAGGGACTTCAGCTTGTTGATGTGGCGGTAGACCGTCGGCTTCGAGGTCTTCAGCACCGCGACGAGCTCCTCGGCGTACCACGCCCGGCTCGGGTCCTTGAGCAGGCAGTCGCGCACGAGTCGGAAGGCGAGGCTCTGTTCGACCGGCCCCTCCCCGCCCCGGCCGTCCTCCCCCTCCGGCAGGTACCCGACGAGCCGCAGGAACTCCATCAGGACCTCGTCGAGGTCCGGTATCGGAGTGAGCGGGGTCGAGTACTTCAGTGAAAGTTCGAACGGCATTGAGCGGACCCGGCACGTGTCCCCGGTCTAAAAAGGCCGGGGGCTCCGGGCGCCCATCGCCGGGCGAAATGATTAGACGTGGGGTTCCGTGCGAGGCCGATGGGCTTCACGCTCGTGGCTCCCGACCAGCCCAAGGAGGCGTGCGCGCTGTTGGCGCGCTCCGCCCCCGGTGAGATCTCGGTCCTGGCCGGGGGGACGGACGTGCTCCCCGACGTCGAGGCCGGTCGCGTCCGACCCTCTCGCCTGCTCTCGCTCCGTCGGCTCCCGTGGCGGACGCTCGGCTGGAACGGCGGGTCGTTGACGATCGGCAGCACCCTGCCCCTCCGGGAGATCGAGGCAGATCCGGGCGTCCGGGAGCGGATCCCCGGATTGGCCCAAGCGGTCCACGCCGTCGGGAGCCTCGCGTTAAGGCACCGGGCGACGCTCGGGGGCAACCTGGGCCGGGCGGCGCCGACCTCCGATCTGCTACCGATCCTGCTGACGCTCGATGCCGTCGTGAACCTGGTGGGGGTCGACGCGAGCCGCTCGGTCCCGGTCGATCAGTTCGTCGTCGCGTCGCGCTCGACGACGCTCCGTCCCGGCGAGCTCATCGCCTCGATCACGATCCCCGAGGCACGCCCTTCCCAGTACGTCTGGCAACGGGTGCGGCCCTCGAACGACATCTCCCAGGTGGGCGTCGCGGCCGCCCGGGCCTCCCGGCCTCCCTACTGGCGGATTGCCCTCGGCGGGGTTGTGCCGAGGTCGATCCGGTTGGAGGGGGCGGAGCGGCTGCTCCCCGCGGTACGACCGCTGGTCTCTGAGCTGGAGGCGGCGGCCGCTCTGGCGGCCCGCCTGGCCCCGTTCGCCACCGACAAGCGGGCGAGCGAGGCGTATCGACGCCAGCTGGTCGGCATCCTCGTACGTCGGGCCGTCGCGTCGATCTCCCCGCCGATCGTGCCGCCGGTGGGAGTCGCGTGATGGGGGACTCCGAACTCGTCGTGAACGGTCGAGCGACGGCGCTCGCCTCGGTCCCGGAGGACGAACGGCTGCTCGACACGCTCCGGTGGCGACTCGGCCTTCGGGGAACCAAGGAGGGCTGTCGAAGCGGCGACTGCGGCGCGTGCGTGGTCCTCGTCGACGGGCGCAGCACGCTCTCGTGCCTGACCCTCACGCACGAGCTCCCCGGGGCTTCGGTGACGACGATCGAATCGATCTCCGAAGACCCGGTGGGGCGGGTCGTGCAGGACGCCTTCGTGGCCGAGGGCGCCGTCCAATGCGGCTACTGCACCCCGGGGTTCGTCGTCGCGCTGACCGGCCTGCTGAAGGAGCTCCCGCCCTCGGCGCCGCTCCCCGAGCTGCTGGACGAGATGCAGGGGAACCTGTGCCGGTGCACGGGCTACGGATCGATCGTTCGCGCCATCGTCCGCGCCCGGGAGGCGACCCGATGATCCGCTCCGATCTCCTCGCGAAGGCCTCCGGCGCGACGGAGTTCGGAACGGACCTCGCCGAGCCCGAGATGCTCTGGGCGGCCCTCGTCCTGGCCCCGATCGCCCACGGAAGGATCCGACGGGTGGACCTGTCGAAGGCGCGGGCGATGCCCGGCGTCCACGCCGTGGTGGGCGCCGAGGAGACGGCTCGGCTGTTGGGGCCGGGCGCCGGAGATCCGGAGCGCCCGCTGTTCCCGTCGACCGAGGTGCGTTACCGGGGCCAACCGCTCGCCGCGGTCGCGGCCTCCTCGCTCGCCGAGGCGCGGGCGGCCGCGAGGGCGGTCCAGATGGAGTTCGACCCGTTGCCCATCGCGGGCGACCTGGAGGAGGTCGTGGCGGAGTGGCCGGGGTCGGAGGCCGGAAGCGACCCCCGGATGATCGCGCACGTCCGGGCGTCCAACGGGGATCTCGGGGAGGAGTTCCGCCTGGCGGAGTTCGTCCACGCCGAGACGTACCGGACGAACGGCGTCGCCCAGGTCGCCCTCGAGCCCCACGCCTGCGTGGCGAAGGTCGACGTCGGGCGCTGGTTCGTCCGAACCTCGACCCAGACCCCGTTCGGGATCCGCGAGGACGCGAGCTCGATCCTCGGGGTGCCCGAGGCGTCGCTGGTCGTCGAAGGCAGCTGGGTCGGCGGAGGGTTCGGCGGCAAGACGGCCGCCCTGGTCGAACCGTACGCCCTCCTCCTCTCCGCCGCGACCGGACGGTGGGTGCGGCTTTCGCTCAGCTACACCGAGGAGTTCGTCCTCGGACGCTCGACGTTGCCGGCCGTGGTCCGGCTCGAGAGCGCAGTACGAGCCGGACGGGTCACGGCCCGTCGCGTGCGCCTCCTGCTCGACACCGGTGCCTCACTCCCCGGCCGGGACTTCGCGACCGGCTACGCGATCGGATTCCTCCTCGGACCCTACCGGAGCGACGCCTTCGACATCGAAGGGTACGCCGTCCGGACGAACAAGCCCCCGTTCGGACCCCACCGCGCCCCGTTCGCGCCCCAGTGTTCGTTCGTTGCGGACTCGCACATGGACAGCATCGCGCGCCGGCTCGGCGTGGACCCGGTCGCGTTCCGTCTCGCCCACGTCTGGCGTGCCGGCGACGTGACGCCGCTGGGCCAGGCCGTGGGACCGTTCGGGCTCGCCGAATGCCTCGAGAAGGCGGGGGCGCTCCTCGCCATCTGGCGCCGGGAGCTACCGACCGCCGACGGCTTCGGGTTGGGCGTCGGGTGCGGATACTGGTCGACGAACGCGGGGGCCGGAGGGGAGGCGCTCCTTCGGCTCTCCCCGAACGAGCTCACGATCGACCAGGGCGAGCGGGAGATCGGCTCGGGGAGCGTCGTCCGGGGGCTCGTCGCGGTCGCCGAGCGGGTCCTGAAGATTCCCTCCGACGCGGTCCGCGTCGGCTACTCGGACACCTCGAGGGCCCCGTTCGACTCCGGGGTGTTCGGGAGCCGGACGGTCGGGGCGCTCGGCCAGGCGGTCGAGAAGGCCGCCCGACGACTGGCCACCGAGCTCGGCCGACGCCTGGGGACGTCCGACCCCGCGACCCTGGCCCGGGACGATGATCAGCTGGTGGCGATCTCCGGGGCGGTCCGGCGACCGGTGCGCGAGCTCCTGACCTCCGAGGAGCTCCGGGCCGGCGGGCTCGAATTCCCCGGTCAACACGCCGCGCCCCCCGGTCGGATCGACGACTCCCGGGTCGGGGCCGGAACGTTCTACCCGTACACCGACTTCACCGGCGCCGCCCACGTCGCGCTCGTGCACGTCGACCGGGCCACGGGGGCGGTCCGGGTCCTCCGGTACGCGGCGTTCCACGATGCGGGGGTCGTCATCGACCCGGCGACGTTCCGGGCCCAGGTCGAGGGGGGGGTCGCGATGGGGCTCGGCTCGGCCTTGACCGAGGAGACCCTGTGGGGTCCGGACGGCCGGCTCCTGAATCCGTCGCTCCTCGACTACCGCATCCCGACGCTCGGGGAGGTTCCCCCCATCGAGGTCCACGCGGTGCCCGGACACCCCGGGGCGGGACCGTTCGGCGCGAAGGGGCTCGGCGAACCGCCGATCATCCCGGTTCCGGCGGCGGTGGCGAACGCCGTCGCCGATGCGACGGGGGCCAGGGTCCGGGAGATGCCGCTGACGCCGGAGCGGGTGGCGAGAACCCTTAATCTTCTTGCGTCGGGGGGGACGGGGCGGGGATGACGGTGGAGCGGGGCGAGATGCAGGCGCTCCTCGAACGATACCCCACGCCCCCGATCATCGCCGCCGTCGGCTCGCACTCTGCGATCGATATCGCCGACGGAGCCGTCTCGGAGGGGTTCCGGACCCTCGTCCTGGCCCAAGAAGGGCGGGAGCTCACCTACCGACGGTACTACCGGGCCCAGCGGGACGCCGACGGCACGCTTCGGCGCGGCTGCGTGGACGACGTCTGGACCTACCCAAGGTTCGCCGACCTCGCGGCGCCGCTCGAACAGGAGCGGTTGCGGGGGGCCGGCGCCCTGCTGGTGCCGAATCGCGCCTTCAGTTCCTACGTCCCCCTGGACGCGATCGAGGCGCAGTTCCGGGTGCCGCTCGTCGGTTCCCGCACGATGCTTCGGCTCGAGGAGCGCTCGGAGCGGGAGAACTATTACACGCTGCTCGAGGCGGCGGGGATCCCGACCCCCACGCGCGTCGCGGGACCCGGGGCGATCGATGGGCTGAGCATCGTGAAGCTCCCGCACGCGGTGAAGCGGCTGGAGCGTGGGTTCTTCACCGTGGCCAGCCCCGCCGAATACGACCGGAAGAGCGCCCAGCTCCTCGAACTCGGGACGATCTCGCGCGAGGACCTCGCGACGGCGCGGATCGAGCGGTACATCGTCGGGCCGGTGTTCAACTTCAACTTCTTCTTCTCCCCCCTCGTCCCCCGGGCCGACGGGCTCGAACTCCTCGGGGTCGACGAGCGCCGGGAGAGCTCCTTGGACGGGCTGGTACGGCTGCCGGCGGCGCAGCAGATGGAGCTCGGGGAGGCGGCCCGGGTCCCCGAGTATACCGTGGTCGGCCACGGGACGCTCACCGTCCGCGAGTCGATCCTCGAGGACGTTTTCCGGTTGGGCGAGCGGTTCGTCGACGCCGCTCGCCGCCGCTACCCGCCGGGGATCCTCGGTCCGTTCTGCCTGCAGACGTGCCTCGACCGGGACGGAAAGCCGACCGTCTTCGATGTCGCGGCCCGGATCGGAGGGGGCACCAACATCCACCTCGGGGTCGGCCACCCGTACGGCAATGCGTTGTGGCGCACCCCGATGAGCTCCGGGCGACGCATCGCCGTGGAGATCCGCCGGGCCCTCGAAGTGCATCGCCTGAAGGAGATCGTCACATGAGCGAAACCGCTGCCCCGGGAGCCGCGCCCGTCCTCGAACGCACCCCATTGTACCCGTTCCATCTCGTGCACCTCGCGAAGATGGTCCCGTTCGCGGGATGGGAGATGCCGCTCTACTATGCCGGGATCATCCCCGAGCACCAGGCGGTGCGCTCGTCGGTCGGGTTGTTCGACGTCTCCCACATGGGGATCATCACCGCCGTCGGCGAGACGGCGATCGCGCTCCTCAGTCGCCGCACGACGTCGAACGTCGCGAAGATCGTCCCGGGCCAGGTACGCTACACCTTCCTCCTCGACCTCGACGGCACCATCGTCGACGATCTGCTCATCACGCGGACGGACGACGGGGCCGGCGCGGTCCCCGCGTTCCTCGTGGTCCCGAACGCGAGCCGCGCCCGGCGGGTCTTCGACCTGTTCCGACAGCACCGCAAGCCGGACGTGACATTGGGCTACCACAACCACCAGGCGGCGATCCTCGCGGTCCAGGGTCCCGGCGCCCGGGCCCTCCTCGAGGCGGAGTTCGGGTGGGATCTGGGGGGTCTCAAGTTCTACCACGGCGCCGCGTTCCCGGCCTCCCGAGGGGGGGCGGGAGATCCGAAGGGACGGCTCGGCCTGGAGATCCCGGCCGGGCTCTCCTCCGAGCTGTGGGTGAGCCGCACCGGCTACACCGGCGAAAGCGGCTTTGAACTGTTCGCCCCAGCCCCCCTCGCGATCCCGTTGGCGGACGCCATTGTCGCCCGCGGCGCGCTCCCGGTCGGACTCGGAGCCCGCGACACGCTGCGACTCGAGAAGGGCTACCTGCTCTCCGGGCAGGATTTCGACCGCGATCGCACCCCGCTCGAGGCCGCGCAGGACCGGTTCGTGGAGCTCGACCACGACTTCGTCGGTCGGCCGGTGCTCGAAAAGCAGCGGAAGGAAGGGCTCCCCGTCCGGCTCGCCGGTCTCGCCGTCGCCGAGCCGAACGCCATCCCCCGACACGGTACTCCCGTGCTCCACGACGGCCGGCCGGTCGGTATCGTGACCTCCGGGGGGCTCTCCCCGACCCTGCAGCACGGGATCGCGCTCGCCTACCTGCCGCCTCCGCTCGCGGCGGAGGGGACGGCGCTCACGCTCGACCTCCGGGGACGGTCGGTACCGGCCCAGGTCGTCCGCCTCCCGTTCCTCGCGGCCACGCCCGTCCGACGTTGATATACTGAGGCTCTGCCCTAGAGGCGCCCATGGCTGTCGCGGCCGCCCCCGGGGGCGAGCGGACGTTCATCGGCCGCGCCGAGGTGATCGATGCGCTCAGGAGGCGCAGCGATGCGGCGCGCTCCGGCCGCGGGGGGTTCACCGTCATCGAGGGCGACGCCGGCGTCGGCAAGTCGACCCTGGTCCTCGGCGTCGTCGCCGAGGCGAAGGCCCGGGGGATGCGGGTCCTCGTCGGGCGCGCGGCCGCGCTCGACAACCCGCCGCCGTACAACCTCATCCGGGCCGCCCTCACCCCGGAGGAGAAGCCCGCGGGCCTCCTCCCGTCGGGCGAAAGCGCCCCCATCGCCTTCGTCCCCGAAACGGGCGGGGAGACGCTGATGCTCGGCTTCGCCGGGCGCGCCGACCTCTCCGGGAACCCCGGCGCCTGGCCCGTGGAGGAGCGCCTCCTCGAGTCGATCACCGGTCCGGGCGAACCCGCGGAGACGAGCCGGGAGCGCCTCATGGCGCAGCTCGCCGACGAGGTCCTCGACGTCGCCCATCGGGGCCCGTCCCTCCTGGTGCTCGAGGACCTCCATTTCGCCGACGACCCGTCGCTCGAGTTCCTGGAGTACCTGGCGCCCCAGCTCGAGACCCACGCCCTGTGGATCGTCGCGACGACCCTGTCCATCGGCCTCCTGAGCGACCGGCGTCGCGCCGGGGTCGAACGGATCGTCCGCTCCTCGGACGCCGAGCGCCTCTCGGTCCGGCCGTTCACCCCCGGAGAGCTCGTCGAGTTCGTCCACCAGATCGCGGGCCGGGACGTCCCGGCCGAGGAGATCACCCGATGGCACTCCCAGACCGGCGGGAACCCCCAGTTCGTGGAACAGCTGCTCCGGACGCGCGGCGCCGACCGGTCGTCCTCGACCGCCGACCCGTTCGAGGGGTCCGGCCCCCCGGAGCTCGCCCAGTACCTCGCCCGCCAGCTCCCGAACCTCTCGGAAGAGGAGCACCGGGCGATGTCCGTCGCCTCCGTGCTGGGGAAGGGGTTCACCTTCCAGCTGCTCCTGAAGGCGAGCGGCGAAGAGGAGGAGCGGCTCGCCGAGATCACCGAGCACCTGGTGCGGCGCGGCATCCTGAGGGAGCGGGACGACGAGCATCTCGAGTTCGTCCGCGACGAGCTTCGGACCGAGGTGTACGGATCGCTCACCGACACGCGCCGCCGGCTGCTCCACAAGAAGGCCGCCGAGGCGCTCGAGGCGACCGGCGCCGCCGACGTCGCCACCGTCTTCGCGCTGGCCCGCCACTTCTACCTGGGCAAGATCGATGACCGGGCGCAGGAGTACAACCACCTCGCGGCCGAGTTCGCGGCCCGCTCGATGAGCCCGGCGGTCGCCCGCGACCACCTCGAGCGCGCGCTCGAGTGCCACCGGCGGGCGCGACCGGCCGACCGCTCCGGCGAGGTCGAGATCGCGCTCGAGCTCTCCGTCCAGCTGGACCGCTTAGGAGAGCTCAACGCCGCCGAGGCGCTCCTCCGGGAGATCCTCGCACGCCCCGAGCGCCTCACCGACGTCCCCGCCCGCCAGCGGATGCTGGTGCGCGTCTACCTGGCCCACCTCCTGACCGAGGAGGGACGATGGGAGGAGGCCGATCTCCTCACGGGAGAGCTCCTCGCGGGGGAGGAGGCGAAGGCGGCGCCGCTCACGCGGATTGCCATCCATCGGTTGCGGGGGGAGGTGCGCTACTACCTCGGTCGCTACGACGAGTCGCTCTCGGAGCACGACGAGGCGCTCACGCTCGCGCGGCGGTTGGGCGACGCCCGGGAGATCGCGCTCGAGACGGTCCGGCGCGCGAACGTCCTCGGCATGATCCCGGGTCGGTTCGAGGAGGCGGTCAACGACTACCGGGCCGCCACGGAGTCGCTCATCGAGTTGGGCGAACGCGGCGAGGCGGCGTACGCCCTCCTGTTCCTCGGGGTCGTCCAGAGCCAGCACCGACAGAACGCCGAAGGGCTCGCCTCCCTGAAGCGAGCGCTCGCCCTCGCCGAGGAGGCCCACGACCTGCGGCGCATCGGCTGGTCATTGTTCAACATCGCTGACCTGCTCCAGGAGGAGGGCCACCTCGAGGAGGCGGAGGAGCGGAACCGCCGCTCCCGGGCGATCCTCGAGAAGGTCGGCGACCGCTTCGGCCTGGCGCAGACCCACATCATCGCCGGGAAGATCCTGCTGCGGAAACCCGCCCTCGCCGAGGCGGAGCTCGAGCTCCTCGAAGCGTACCGGCTCGTCCGCGAGCTCCACACGCCCGCCGACGAGCTCGACGTGGTGCTGCGTCTCGCCGAAGTGGCGTACGCCCGGGGCGACCGCGCCCAGGCGAAGAGTCGGGTCGACGAGCTCGCGAAACGGGAGATCGCGCGAATCCGCCCGGACCTCGCGACCGATTTCGTCGAGCTCCGCACCCGGCTCGAAGGGGGGGACGGTCCACCTGACGCCCCCTCCGGCTAGTCGGCGGCGCCGCCGGCGACTGCCGCCGGGGACGGCGGCGGTGGTCCGTCGGGCGTTGCTCGAGGACCGGGTCCGATCCGACCGGACCAGCCAGGCGCTCGTCGATCGAAGGCGGCGCGCCGTCGGCGTGGTGACGGCCCAGCGTTCCGGGGTGCTCTCCGGGAACGCCGTCGCCGCGGCCGTCGCCCGCGCCTGCGGGCTACGCGTCCTCGGGGCCGCCCCGGATGGGAGCCGGTTGCGTCCCGGCCGGGAAGTGCTGACCGTGGGCGGGTCGGCGCGCGCGATCCTCGGCGCGGAACGGACGATGCTCAACTTCCTCATGCACCTCTCCGGCGTGGCCAGCCGAACCGCGCTCGCGGTACGCTCCGCCCGGCCGCTCGGCGTCCTGGCGACGCGCAAGACGATCCCCGGGCTCCGGGCGCTCGAGAAGGCGGCCGTCGTCCACGGGGGCGGCGAGCCCCATCGCTCGGACCTCGCTTCCGGATTGCTGGTCAAGAACAACCACCTCGCCCTGGTGCCCATCGCTTCGGCCGTGGCCCGCCTGAGGGACCGGGAGGGGCGGGCGGCGCGGATCGAGATCGAGATCCGCACCGCGCGGGAAGCGGTCGAGGCGGCCCGGTCCGGGGCCGATGCGATCCTCATCGACAACGCCTCCCCGACGGCCGCCCGCCGGATCGTGCAGGCGCTCGAGGTCGCGGGGCTGAGGAGGTCCGTCCTCGTCGAACTTTCCGGGGGGATCACCGTCGAGAACGTCCACCGGTACCGCCGCACGGGAGCCGATGCGGCGAGCCTCGGAGCGCTCACCCACTCCGCCGAGGCGCTCCCGTTCCACCTCACGGTGCGGCCCCAGGGTAACCGACCCCACCGCCGTTAAGAGAGGCCCCGGCCTCGTTTCCGGGGGGACGGGGGATGTCGCTCGAAGCGGAGGTCCGGCGGCTGAAGGAGGAGCGCAACGCGCTGCTCCTCGCCCACAACTACCAGCTCCCCGAGGTGCAGGATGCCGCCGACTATGTCGGGGATTCGCTCTACCTGTCGCGGAAGGCGGTCGAGGACGACCGCCCGGTGATCGTCTTCGCCGGCGTGACGTTCATGGCGGAGACGGCGAAGATCCTGAACCCGGGCAAGACCGTCCTGTTGCCCGACCTGAAGGCCGGCTGCGGTCTCGCCGACTCGATCACCGGCGACCAATTGAGGACCTGGAAGGCCGAGCATCCGGGGGCCGTCGTCGTCGCCTACATCAACACCACGGCGGACGTCAAGGCGGAGTCCGACTACTGCTGCACGAGCTCGAACGCGATCAAGGTCGTGAGCGGCGTCCCGGCCGACAAGGAGATCCTGTTCCTCCCGGATATGTTCCTCGGCGAGTGGGTGCGCCAGAAGACCGGGCGCAAGATGCACCTGTGGGTCGGCGACTGCCCCGTGCATGCCAAGCTGCGCCCGGAGGACCTTCAGCGCGCCCGCCACGAACATCCGGGAGCGGAGATCGTCGCCCACCCCGAGTGCGGGTGTTCGACGGCGGCGCTCCCGCATGTCGATCGGATCCTGTCGACCGACGGGATGGTCCGGTTCGCCGAGGAGACCCGCGCCCCCGAGGTGCTGGTCGCGACGGAGGTCGGGATCCTCCACCGGATGCGCCGGCTGAACCCGGGAACTCGCTTCACCCCCCTATCGGAGGGCGCCATCTGCCCGTACATGAAGCAGATCGACCTGACCGATGTCCGCGACTCGTTGCGGCTCAACCGCTATGTCATCGACGTGCCGCCGGAGACGGCCCGCAAGGCCCGTCGCGCGCTCGACCGGATGATCGCGTCGTAGGCCGTGGCTACGGGCCGGGGACTCCCGGCACCAGCGGGGCGAGGCCGCGGACCAGGTAGAGATAGGCGGAAAGCAACAGCAGGAACGAGGAGAGGAAGACGACCCCCATGGCGCTCCACGACGGTTTCGTCGTGAGATAGAACCCGATCGAGAACGGGTTCATCCGCGTCGAGAGGAACGATCCGCCGGTCCACAGCAACATCACGCCCAACATCGCCGGGATCAAGATCGAGTAGGCGCCCAGCAGCAGACCGGCGAGAAGGATCACGGCCGCCACCGGGGCCGCGGCGTGGGAGCGGCGCTTCGGCTCGGCGGGCGTTTCGGACGGGGGCGGATGCGGAGGGTGGTGTTTGTGCGGGCGCACCACCGGAACGCCGCCCTCGCCCAGTACAAATCCGTCGGCCTCCAGTGGAAATCTCGACCCGCCGTCGCGGGAACGCCCTCGTCGCGATTCTCGAGGGTAAGGTAGATACGGGCGGAGCCTGTGATAGCCGCCCGGGTCGTTCGCCATGGCTGGGAGCTCCACTCGTTCGACGGACCAGCATGGCCCGGGCGGCTCCCGGTGAACGCGTCGGCGCTGACCCTCCGCGCGCTCTGGTTCGCCATGGGGGCCACCATCGCGACGCTCGCCGCCCTCGCCGTGCTCGTGGCGGTCGCCGGGGTCGCTACCTTGAGGGCGCAGCCGCTGACCTCGCAGGTCTTTCTCCTCGACGCGTTCCTGGCGTTCGTTCTCGGCGGCGTCGTGCTCTGGGGCCTTTCTCCCCCGCGACCGGTGGATGCGGCGGGCGACGAGATCCCTTCCGACTCCCCGGTGGAGCGGTTCGCGGCCGAGGAGGAGCTCCCCGGGGACCTCGACGCGATCGCGGAGATGCGCATCCCTCCCGACCCCTCGGATACCGAGGGGTTCCGCCTGCCCCCGATGATGCCGGCGGCACGGGCCCCTTCCGGCGTGGCGGCCTCCTCCATTCTCGGAACGTATGAGGAGCGACGCTGGTCGGAGGATCCGGTCTCCTCCGCTCCCCCATGGTCCGAAGACCCTGAACTCATGCGGGCCTCGCTCTCCTTCACCCCGGGGCTGCACCCCGAGCTCCGGGCCGACCGGTACCGGGCCGGACCCCCCCCACCTCCCCACCTGCCGCTGACCCCGGGGATCCCGGATGGCGGTCTGCGTCCGGTACGTTCCGGCTCGCTGAGCCGCTCCGGCGCCCGCGCGACCTCGGGCCCGTCCTCTCCTCTCGATCGCGTGCCCGCCCCGCCGGGTCCGTCCGGAATGCCGATGCTCGGCCGCCGGATGTGCGTCAGCTGCGGGACCGGTCTCGCGGGGGCGACCACGGACCCGCTCTGTGCCGGCTGCGGCCGCCCGCTGTGTTCCGCATGCTATTGGCGGAGCCCCTCGGGCCCGGCCGCCCACCGTTGTCCGACGTGCGTTACCGAGGCGACCCACCCGTCCGAGGTGGGCCGGTCCGGCGGACACTCGACCGGGGTGGCGTCGTTCGGGGCCCCGGTCCGCGGCCCACCCCCGTGAGCTCGGCCATCGCCCGGGCGTTCAGGATCGCGGGGGCCGTGGCCCAGCCCCGTCGCGCGAGACCGACCGCCAATGTGAGCGGGTCGGGGACGACCGGCCCCGCACCGCGTACCGAGACCGGGACCCGCGCCTCGATCGCCCGTCGGACCCCCGAGCTGTCGAGCCCGTCCTGGGGTCCGTCCGGCGTCACCTCCAGCCCCGCGCCCGCGCGTCGGGCGTACTCCACCCATCGCGCGACCCGCTCGGCCGACGCTTCGGCGCCCGCCTCGGGCAGCGGGAGGTGCGTGAGGAGGAGCGGGCCGTGGGTCGGGAGGGGATCGGGGGGATCGGGGCCGACGGCGGAGTGGATTCGATAGTCGCAGCCCGCGGGCGGGAGCCGGTCGCTCCCCAATGGGTCCTCCCAAGCCGCCAACAACCAGGGGGTCATCGTTCCCGGTCGCTGGCCCGCCCGCAACTGGTCGAGGAGCTCCTTCGCATCGGGTCGATCGGAGACGACGACGCCGACGTACTCCCAGCCGCGTTGGGTCGCATACGATCGGAGCCGGTCGATCCCGTCCCGCGACGAACCTTCCGGAAGATGAACGTGGAGATCTCCCCGCAGGTGCGACTCCTCGAGAAGGGGCGGGAGATCGCGGGCCGCCGCTTCGAACTCCCCTTGGTTTTCGCGGATCTCGGGGGGGAACCAGGGCAGTCCGAGCGACCGGTAGACGTCCTCCTCGCTCGCTCCGGCGACCCGGGTCTCCTCCCGGGTCACGCCGTACTCGTTGAGGCGCAGCCCCATATCGCGCGCCAGCGATCGCAACCGGACGTTGTGGTCCTTGGAGCCGGTAAAGTACTGCCATGCGGCCCCGAAGGCGGCCGGCTCGACGACCCGGAGGTCGACCTGCAGGTCGTCCGAGAGCACCACCGTCTCCTTCGTGGGGCCTCTCAGTTTCACCTCGCGCACCATGGGGAGGGCGCTGAAGACCTCGAAGACCCGCTCCGGCACGTTCGAGGTCACGAGGATGTCGAGATCGCCCACCGATTCCCGGCGGCGACGTAGGCTGCCGGCGACCTCGACCCGCTCCACGGGGGCTTCGGCGCGAAGCCGTTCGACGAGGGAGGTCGCGATGCTCCAGGCGGCCCGCAACGACTGGCGGCGGCCGACCGGGCCCCGCGCCTCGACCGCCTGCCGGAACAGCGCGATCTTCCGATCCCCGAACCCGGCGAGGCCCTTCAGACGGCCCGCGTCGATCGCGGCGGCCAGCTCGGCGGGTCCCTCGACCTGGAGCTCGACGAGGAAGCGTCGAGCGGTCTTCGGCCCGATCCCGGGCAATCGCATGAGCTCGACGATCCCCGGCGGGAACTGCTGACGAAGTTTCTCGAGATAGGCGATGTGGCCGTCCCGCAGGAACTCCCGGATCTTCTCTCCGATGGCGGCTCCGACCCCCGGGATCGACTCGAGTTCGCCGCGGCCGGCAACCTTGCGGACATCCTCCGTGAGCGTCTCGATCGATCGCGAGGCCCGCCGGTACGCGTCGGGTTTGAATCGCTCCCCGTTCAGGTCGAGGAGGTCCCCGATCTCCCGAAGCGTGGCCGCGACGTCGGCGTTCGTCCCCATCGTTGGGGGGAACCCCGTCGGGGCCAAAACGGGGCGGTCCGGTCAGCCCCGGGTCTCGGCGGCCGCCAGCAGATGGAGGCGCCGGCCCACGGGGCGGAAGCCGATCCGATCGTAGGCCCTTCGCGCCGGGGCGTTGTCCTCGCGGACGACCAGGGCGGCCGTCGCACCGGCGGCCTCCGCGGCCCGGCTGATCACCTCGGTCACATCCCCCCCGATCCCCCGGTTCCGGACACTCGGCGATGTGAACACGCCCCCGACGAACCAGACCTCGGGCAGGATGACCTGGGCCCGGGCGACCGCCACGAGGCGACCGTTCAGGAACGCCCCGTACACCTGGGTCGTCTCCGGGTCAAAGGAGCGGTACGCGGAGACGAGCAGCTCATCCATGCCTTCGGCGATCGAACGGAGCTGCGTCAGGTCGTGCCGGGCGAGCCGACGGACGGTGTGCTCGCGACGCTCGCGGGCCACCGGGGTCGACCGGTCCCGGGTGAGGACGAGGAGCGGACTCGCCACCACGGGGCCGCGCGCCGCGGGAACGTCCGGGGCGACGGGCTCCGGAACGAGAGCCACGAACGGGCGACGCGGGAGCGCTTCGAGCAGGAGCCGGTCGGGGGTCGGGTCGCCGCACCAGTGGACGATCGGTCGCTCCGGCGTTCCGAGCCAGATCAGGAGGTACGACACCCGGCGCCCGTCCCGTCGGAGGGTGACGAAACGGCATTGGGTCGGAGCGAAGTCGACGTCCCATCGGGCGAACGCGTGGCCCACGGGGTCTCGGGCGTACTGCGCCAGGAGCCACTCTCGGTCGATCCCCGGCTCGATCGCACTCGTCATGGACCGCGGTCGGGCCTCGAGGGCGGGGGGGTCCCGCCGGGCAGCCCCGATCCCCCGGACGAGGGCACGCCAACGGTAAAATGGCGCCGGTCGCGTGGTGGGGCGTGACCCGCCCCCATCGCCCGACGGCCGAGCTCCCGCAGCACCTGGAGGCGCTGTTCCGCCGGTTCCCGTTCGACCGCTCCCTGGCCCAGGACCCGCTATCCTGCGTGCTGCCCTACGCCCGGGACCGGCAGAGCGCGGAGATCGCCGGTCTGTTCGCCGCGACGCTCGCCGTCGGCAACACGACGGCCATCCGACGATCGTTCGCGGAGCTCGAGGCCCTCACGGGAGGGGACCTGCGGGGGTTCGTCGAGGCCCGCTCCGACTCCCGTTGGGCCGATGCGCTCCCGGGATTTCGCCATCGGTGGATCCGGGGGGACCAGATCGGGTTCCTCGCGCTGCGACTGAAGCGCATCTACGAGCGGCACGCGTCGCTCGAGGAGCTGTTCGTCGAGGGGATGAGGGACGACGGTTTCGCCGGCGGCCTCGGGCGGCTCTCCGACGAGCTCCGGGGGACCGGGGCGGCCGGGGACGCCGCACCGCCCCCCGGATATCGGGCGCTGTTCCCCCAGCCCCGCGAACCGGCGCACAGTGCCTGCAAGAGGATGACCCTCTTCGTGCGCTGGATGGTCCGGCGGGAGAGACCGGACCTCGGATTGTGGACCCACGTGGATCCGGGCGAGCTACGGATCCCCCTCGATCAGCACACGTTCTGGATCGCCTACCATCTGGGCCTCACCGCGCGCCGGACCCGGGGGTGGAGCGCCGTGGAGGAAGTGACCGCCGCGCTGAAGGCCGTGGACGGCTCGGACCCGATCAAATTCGACTTCGTCCTCTGCCACACGGGGATCTCCGGGGATTGTCCGAAGGAACGCGACCTCACGGTCTGCGGGCCGTGCGTGGTCCGCCCGGACTGCCTGCTCTGGAAAGGGCGGAGGGGAGCGGGTTGACCGGGTCGATCCTCCCGATCGCGCCCGGGCTGTTGGAGCGGTTCCGGCAAGCCGGGTCGAAGATCGCCTGGCGTCCCGCCGCTCGCTCTCCCGGCAAACCCACCCGCCCTGGGGGCGCCCGACGCGCCCGGATCGCCCACCTGAACGACGAGGAGTCCCGGGTCGAGGACGACCAGCCCGACGCGGGCTACCGGATCGTGACCGACTCGGGGCCGGTCGGCGCGCTCGTCCTCGTGCTCGAGATCGACCGTCGAGGTCCTCCCGATCGGCTCCGGGCCCACGAGGCGGGAAAACTCCCGGGGTTCCCGAGCGGCTCGCTCGAGGCCGTTTGGGGGGCGCCACCGAGGAAGGACGACCCGATCCTGGCGCTGCCGGACCTCATCGGTCTCGCGCGGTACGCGCTCGCCTGAGGGGCCTCGACACCTCGCCTGCCCGCCGGGGTCCGGCCCCATTCGTTAAGTAGTCTAATCGTTAGACACTCGAACTATTGGGCCGGCGATGAACTCTCGTTCCCGATCGAAGCCGCACCCGCCCGTCCGGGAACTGATGGACGGGTTGCACCGCACCGTGCTCGGGTTCAAGCAGATGGTCCTCCCCCACCTCGAAAAGGTGGGCGTGACCCCGGCGCAGTTCTGGGTCATGAACAACCTGAGCGAGAACGGCGAGCTCGGCTGCGGCCCCCTCGCCTCGCGCCTCGGCGTCACCCTCCCCTCCGTCACCTCCCTCGTGGACCCGCTCGAACAGACCGGCCTGGTCCGGCGGGTCCGCTCGACGGAGGACCGGCGCATCGTTCGACTGGAGATCACTCCGCGCGGCTCGGCCCTCATCGCCAGCGTCTGGACGGAGATCGAGAGGGAAGTGGCCCGCCGGGTGCGGGGGCTCGACCCGGCGGACGTTCGGGGAGCTGGGCGGGTCCTGGCGGTCCTGGGCCGTCAGAACGGACCGGTCCCGGCACGGGAGTCGGGCTCGTGACCGGCGGGGAGCGGCCCGCCGAGGCAAAACCCCCGAGCGTCGGCGAGACCCCGGCGCCGATCAGCACGATCGACCGCAAGGCGATGATCGTCGTCGTCTCGCTGATGATGGGGCTCCTCATGGGGGCCCTCGACGGGACGATCGTCCTGACGGCCCTCGGCCAGATCCTCAAGGACCTCAACGGGCAGTCGGCCGCGGAGACGACGTTCGTCGTCGCCGCCTACCTGATCGCCCAGACGATCGCGCTACCGATCTTCGGCAAGCTATCGGACTCCTACGGCCGCCGACGCTTCTTCCTCCTCGGACTGGTCGTCTTTCTGATCGGCTCCGCCCTCTCGGGGATCAGCCAGACGACGAACGAGCTCATCGTGTTCCGGGCCGTCCAAGGAGTGGGCGCGGGCGCGTTCTTCCCCGTCGCCATGTCGATCATCGGCGTGATGTTCACGCCGGAAGCGCGGGCCCGCCTCACCGGGGTCTTCGCCTCGGTGTTCGGGATCGCGAGCGTGATCGGTCCGTTCGTCGGGAGCTACATCGTCGACAACCTGAGCTGGCGCTGGGTGTTCTACGTGAACATCCCCATCGGGGTGATCGCCCTCGCGATGATCGTCGCGTACCTCCCTCCCCTGCGGGCGACGGTGAAGCCGAAGCCGTTCGATACCGTGGGCTCCGTCCTTCTGGCCGCCTGGGTCGGGCCGTTGGTCTTCGTCCTCCAGGAGGTGTCGGCCCCGGCGGGCGCCGCCTGGGCGTGGACCGACCCCCGGGTGCTGGGCCTGCTCGCCGCTAGCGCCGCCCTCTTCGTCGGGTTCCTCCTCCAGGAGCTCCGCAGCGCGGACCCGCTCGTGCCGCTAAGATACTTCCAGCAACGGGTCATCCTGATCGGCAGCGCGATCAGCCTGCTGCGCGGCGTGGTCCTGCTCGGCGTCAGCGTCTTCGTCACCGTCTTCGTCGACATCCAGCTCAACAACGGCCCCACATCGGCGGACGCCGTCCGCAACGTGCTCTATGGGTTCGTCCTGCCCCTCGTCTTCGGCTCGATCGTCGGCGGCCGGCTCCTGCTGAGGTTCCCGTACCGCCCGATCATGGTCTCGGCGATGGCCCTCATGACGTTCGGGATGTTCGTCCTCTCGACGGCGACGCTCGCGACGCCCACGTGGGGATGGACCGCGGCGGGCGGGCCCACCGGTCTCGGGGTGTTCCTGATCCCGGTCGGCTTCGGCGTCGGGATGTCGTTCTCGGCGGTCATCCTCTCGGTCCAGTACGCGGTCCCGGTCCGGGAGATCGGCACGGCGACGAGCCTCATCCAGTTCCTGGGCTCGCTCGGCGGTTCCATCGGGATCCCGGTCCTCACCGCCTACTATACGGCCCGGTTCTCCGCGCTCACCCAAGGCGGCCCGCCGGCGGGGACGGCCTCTCCGCTCGGCTGGTTCCAGGCGAACGGGGTCGAGTCGGTCCACTCGGTGTTCCTGGTGATGGCCGGCGTGGCGCTAGCCGCCGCCGTGCTGGCGGTCCTGGTGAGCGGGGCGTTGCCGCGCGACAAGCCGAAGGAGGCCCACGTCGTGCCGCCGGCCGCCGAACCGGCGTGATCCCGCGACGCCCTACGAGCAGCCGCTCGTCGACCCGCAGACGGTGCACGCGTAGCACGTCCCGGAGCGGACCATGATGCCCCCGCAGTTCGAGCACGAGGGGGAGTCCTCCTGGCTGCTGCCGCGCGTGAGCGCGTCCTCCCCGAACGCATCGAGGGGCTTCGTCTCGAACTTCACCGTCTGGGCCGACGTGGGCTTCGCCGAGGGCACCGCCGCGGCGTGGCCGCCGCCGTTCCCCTCCGACGGGTTCTCGAGGCCGATCGCCCGACGGTCCTCCTCGGTGAGGAACTCGATCGCCATCCAGCGAGCGACGTAGTCCGGGATGGATTTCGCGAAGCGGACCTTCGGGTTGTTGGTGGCCCCCGCCGGTTCGAACCGCATGTGGGCGAGCTTGCGGACGAGGTCCTTGAGCGGCACTCCGTGCTGGAGGGCCATCGACATGGAGATCCCGAGGGAGTCCATGAGGCCGTTCACCGTCGAGCCTTCCTTCGTGACGCGGAAGAACAATTCGCCCGGCCGACCGTCGGGGTAGAGGCCGACGGTGACGTAGCCGTCGTGGCCGCCGACCTGGAAGTGATGGGTGATCGCCTTCCGTTCGTCCGGCAATCGCTCGCGCGCCGGGCCACGGACCCCGGGGGTCGCGACGGCGGTCCGTCCCTTCCCGGTCTCGTAGGGTTGGGATGCCTTGCAGCCGTCGCGGTACAATGCGATCGACTTGACGCCGAGCTTCCAACCTTCGAGGTAGATCTTCTCGATGTCCTCCACGGTCGCGTCGTTCGGCAGGTTGATCGTCTTCGAGGCGCCCCCAGATAGGAACGGCTGGACCGCTCCCAGCATCGATAGGTGACCCATCGGGGCGATCGTCCGGACCCCCGCCGCCGGGGCGAGCGCGCAGTCGAAGACGGCGAGATGCTCGGCCTTGAGCCCGGGCGCTCCCTCGATCGTGCCGGCCGTTTCCACGTGCTGGCGGATCTTGGCGATCTCCTCGGCCCCGTAGCCCAGCGCCACGAGCGCCTCCTCGGCGGTGCGGTTGACCATCCGCATCGTTCCGCCGCCGACCAGGTTCTTCGTCTTGACGAGCGAGAGCTCCGGCTCGATCCCGAGCGTGTCGCAGCCCATCAAGAGGCCGATCGTCCCCGTCGGGGCGATCACGGAGATCTGGGCGTTCCGGTAGCCCCAGAGCTCTCCGGCCTTCGCGGTGTCGTGCCAGCGGTCCCGGGCGGCCTCGACGTAGCGGGTCACGCGCGGGTCGTTGAGCGGGATCTGGTCGGCCGCATGGGTGTGCTTCCCCATCACGCGCAGCATCGGCGAGCGGTTCTTGTCGAACCCGGGGAACGGGCCCATGCGGCGGGCGATCTCCGCGGACATGTGGTAGCCTTCCGCCGAAAGGAACGCGCTCACGCCCGCCGACAGGGTCCGGGCCGCGTCGGAATCGTACGGCAGCCCGTAGTGCATGATGAGGGAGCCCAGGTTGGCGTAGCCGAGGCCGAGGGGCCGGAAGTCGTGGGAGTTCTGGGCGATCGGCCCGGTGGGGTAGCTCGAGGCGTCGACGAGGATCTCCATGGCGAAGATCATCGTGCGGACCGCCTCCTGGAACAGGTCGAGGTCGAATTGGCCCTTCGCGTCCAGGAACCGCATCAGGTTGATCGACGCGAGGTTGCACGCCGTGTCGTCGAGGAACAGGTACTCGCTGCACGGGTTGGACGCATTGATGCGCCCGGACATCGGGCTCGTGTGCCAGTCGTTCGTGACGTCGTCGTACTGGACCCCGGGATCGCCGCAGCGCCACGCGGCGTAGGCGAGCTTGCGCCACAGATCGCGGGCCTGGTAGGTGTTGGCGACGGAGTGGTCGGTGCGGTTGTAGGTCTTCCAGACGCCGTCCTTGACGACGGCCTCCATGAACGCGTCCGGGATCCGGACCGAGTGGTTCGCGTTCTGGTAGGCGATCGACGCGTAGGCGCTGTCGGGGTCGGTGCCGTCGAAGTTCGGGGAATACCCCTCGCGGATCAACGCGTAGGCCTTGTCCTCCTCGCGGACCTTGCACTCGATGAAGTCGACGATATCCGGGTGGTCCATGTTCAGGATCACCATCTTGGCGGCCCGGCGCGTCGTCCCGCCGGACTTGATGACGCCCGCCATGGCGTCGAAGGCGCGCATGAAGGAGACCGGGCCGCTCGCGATCCCTCCGCCGGAGAGCCGCTCGTGGCTCCCCCGCAGGTTCGACAGGTTCGAGCCGGTCCCGCTCCCGCCCTTGAACAGCCGTCCCTCGCTCGTCGCGAGCGCCAGGATGGAGTCCATGTCGTCCGAGACGGCCTGGATGAAGCACGCCGAGCATTGGGGGGGCTGCCGGACGCCGACGTTGAACCAGACGGGGCTGTTGAACGCGGCCATCTGGTGGACCATGAGGTAGGAGAGGCTCTCCTCGAGGAGCGTCGACTCTTCCGCGGTGTCGAGGTAGCCGAGCTCGAGGCCCCGCTCGGCGATCCAGTGGGTGACGCGACGGATCATCCCGTCGACGGAGCTCTCCCGGTGTCCGTTGATGACCCGGAAATATTTCGACGCCGCGATGTTGATCGCGTTGTCGGACCAGTTCGCCGGCGCGCGGATCCCGCGCTGCTCGAAGATCACCTTGCCGTCGGCGTTCTTGATCACCGAGTCGTGGCTGCGCCACTCGACGGTGTCGAACGCGGTCTTGCCGCGAGGCACGAGGCGGGGGATCGGAATCGGTTCGCGTCCCAACCGGGTCGGCGATCGGTTGACCGTCTCCTCGGGAGGCGACGAGGCGCGCTTCTTTGCTGTGGCCATGGGAGATTACTCCTACCGGAGGGTGAGAGGACGAGTGGCCGCTTGCCGCCGGCGAAGATACCACGCGCCGTGTCCCTTAAGGTCCCCCCCCACCCGCGAGGTGAAACGGCTCGCCGTGGGGCCGTTTCGACGTGGGGGAAGGGACTCCGGAACGCGAGCGCGGGCACCCTCCACACCCGTTGCGGACCCTCCGGGTCGCGCGTAGCGTGTTCGGCTATATCTGGGATGTGCCGGACTCGCCCGACGGATCTCGCCGCGGGGGGTTTTTCGCCCGGCCTCGCGCGACGCGCCGCTCGTCAGAGGAACTCGAAGCGCATGCGGGAAACCGTTCGGCAGGAACGGTTCACGCGGACGGCGGAACGGGGAGGAGCCGCATCGTGCACGGCATCGTGACGCCGCACTCCCCGCAGTAGAGCCCTTCCTCGGCGACCCAGAGGAACTCGCCGCACCGGTCGCACCGGCGCGGGTCGTCGTTGGAGTACCGGCAGACCAATAGAACCGCCTCGGCGACTCGGACCGGGTCCGGGTATATGGGGAGTTGGCCGGACCTGCCCCGAAGAGGCGAAAAAAAAGGGAAGGAACCCGCTCCCCGAGGGGAGGGGTTCCCGGGAAGGTGGGATGGCCCGATCAGGCGTTCTTCATCCGGGCACGGGAAATGTACCCCTTCTTGTCCAAGAAGTACATGTAACCGTCCGCCCGGGTGACCTTTTCTGACCCAACCTTAGCTTTCCGGCCTGATTTGTTAAGCTTGGTTGGCGTTTTCCATAGGTACCCGTCTTTGCCCAGGTAGTACAGGTATCCCTTCTCTCGCGTAATCTGCTCTTTGCCCACACGTTCGGCCATTTTCGGCGACCTCACCGGCGAGAAGGAAAGCCCCCCTATTTGAATGTAGGGTCCGACTTACGGCGGTGAAATAGGTATTCCCTGACGATAAACTCGGACCGGAACGGCCCCCCACCGGTACCCGATCCCTTCGACGGATCCGGTGTCGAACAGCGCCAGGTCGGCGCTTCGGCCGACGGCGATCTGGCCGGATTCTCCGGCGACACCGATGGCGTGGGCGGCGTTGACCGTGGCGGCGGTGATCGCCTCGGCCGGCGTGAGGCGGGCGAGATACGAGGCGAACGACAGGACGAGCGGCATCGATTCGATCCACGAGTTCGGCGAGAGGTCGCTGCCGAGGGCGACGGGGACCCCGGCATCGACCATCGCGCGCCCCGGCGAGTGGCGGGACGTGAGCGAGGCGACGGGGGTCGCGGGAAGGAGCACCGCGGTCACTCCCGCGCGGGCCAGGGCCGCGCGGTCGTCGTCGGACGCCTCGACGAGGTGGTCGGCCGACCTCACGCCGAGCCGCGCGGCGAGGGCGGCCCCCCCGCTGACGACGAACTCCTCGGCGTGGATCTTGGTCCCGAGACCGAGCGCCGAGGCGGCGCGGAGCAATCGCTCCGACTGGGCGGGCGTGAAGAATCCGGGCTCGCAGAAGACGTCGCAGAACGCCGCGAGATGGCGCCGAGCGATCTCGGGGAGGGTGCGACGGATCATGCGATCGATGTACTCGTCGGCGCGGCCCGCGTACTCCGGCGGCACCGCGTGGGCGCCGAGGAAGGTCGGGACGATCCGGATCCCGGAGCGACGGGCGAGCCGCGGCATGAGCTCGAGGAGCCGGATCTCGCCGAGGTGGTTGAGCGCGTAGCCGCTCTTCACCTCGACGCAGGTGGCGCCGTTCGCGGCCATCCGGGCGAGGCGCTGGTCGGTCTCGGCGATGAGCGTGGCGTCGGAGGCCCGACGCGTCGCGCGCACCGTCGAATACATCCCACCGCCCTCCCGGGCGATCTCCGAGTAGGTCGAACCCTGGATCTTGAGGGCCAGCTCGCCGTGACGATCACCGGCGAACAGGGCGTGGGTATGGGCGTCGACGAACCCCGGCACCCCGACCGCGCCCCGGGCATCCCATTCGGACCCGCCGGCCCGGAGCCGGACCTCCCGACGGGCGGCGCGTTCGGTGCCCACGAACACGAACCGCCCCTGGTCGACCGCCACCGCCGCGTGATCGATGACGGTGAGCTCGCGCATCGCGGCCCCCACCCGCGGCACGCCTCCGCCCGTCAGCGTCGCGAGCTCACGGACCCCCACGACGAGGAGGCCGGCGCGGACCGTCATGGCTGCCGGATCAGATGGTCGAGGAGGTCGCGTGCCGTATTGGCCCCGGGGTAGACCGCCCGGGCCTCGGCCTCGAGCGGTTCCAGCTCCTTGTACCGGGACGAGAAGTGGGTCAGGTAGAGCGAGTCGACCTCCGCGTCGCGCGCCAGTGCCGCGGCCTGCCGCGCCGAGGAGTGACCCCATCGGTTCGCTTCCTGTTCGAGCTCCTGACCGGTCGTCGCTTCGTGGATGAGCAGGGTGGCCCGGCGGGCGAGGTCGCGGATCGACTCGGTCGGGGAACTGTCCCCCGAGTAGACGACCGAGCGGCCCGCCCGCGCCGGGCCCATGACGTCCTCCGGCCGCACCACGTGGTCGCCGACGGTGACCGATTCCCCGGCCTCGAGCTGGCCGAACGCCGCCCCCTTGATCCCCAGCGCGCGGGCCTTCGGCCCGTCGAACCGGCCTCGCCGCGGTCCCTCGTCCACGCGGAAGGCCACGGAGGGGACCGGATGCTCCGCCTTGGCGGTCCGCACGGTGTACCCCGGGAGCTCGACCGATTCGCCGGCGCTCATCGGGTGGATCTCGACCGGGAAGCGGAGCGTGAAGTAGCCGAGCTCGAGGACCCGCTGCACGATCTCCTTCGTGTCCGATGGACCGTAGATGTCGAGCGGCTCGGTCCGATTGTTGAGGCACATGCTCTGGATGAGCCCCGGGAGCCCGAGGAAGTGATCCCCGTGGAAATGCGTGAGGAAGACGCGGCGCACCCGCATGAACGACTTCGAGGAGTGGAAGAACTGGCGCTGGGTGCCTTCCCCGCAGTCGAGCAGGATCAGCTCGCGCTCGAGGTCGAGGGCGATCGCGCTGGCCGAACGCTCCTTCGTCGGCCACGAACCGGCCGTCCCAAGGAACGTCACCTCCATGGAGTCGGGGGAGACCGGAGCGGCTTAATGAGGGACCCGGCCAGCGCCCGCGGTCCCGGGTAAAGCGGATGTAGGCTGCCCGACCTCGGGCGGAAGTCATGGTCGACTGGGCGGCCGTCGACGCGCTCCGGGCCAAGGGGTATGACTGGGAGCGGATCGCGGCCGATCCCAGCGTCCGGTTCCGACCACCCGGCGACCCGACCCCGGGGGCGACGCTCCGGGCCCGCTACTACCGGAGGTCGAGCGTCCGGGAGGCGGTGCTGCCGGGCGACCGGTTACCCGAACCCACCCCCACCGACCCGCCACGACGCTGGGGGATGGTCCGGATCGGGTTCCTCCTGGCCCCGTGGTTCGGGGTCTGGGCGCTCCTCGCCTTCGTCGCCCCGTCCCCGATCGGCACGTATCTCGCGGCCCTACCGATCCTCGCGCTCCTGTTCGCGGTCGCGGCCGGGGTCCTCTTCTTCGGCCTTTGGCGCGCCATCGAACGCTGGAACTCGGTGTATCGACGGACCCTCACCGTCGGCCTCGTCGGCGGTCTGGTGGCGGCCGGCGCGCTTGGCGGGGTGGCGTTCGCCGAGGGTTGCCCCTATCTCACCCCGATCACGAGCGACGCCCCCGCGGGTTGGATCCATGCCTCCAACCCCGTGTGGTCATCGGGCGGGGCGCCCATCCTGTTCTTCTACGGCTCCGCGGCCTGTCCGTACTGCTCGGCCTCGAGCTGGGCGATCGCGGGAGCGTTGGTTAAGTTCGGGCCCCTCGCCGGGATCGGATTCGGTCATTCCAGCCCGACGGACGTCTTCCCCAACACCCCCGAGCTCCTCCTCTCGAACGTCACGATCTCGAGCCCGTTCGTCGCGCTCGACGTGCGCGAAGGGACCGACCAGAACCAGATCACCGTCCCGCCGACCGCCCACTGCATCGAGCAGGGCTACCTCAGCGCGTACGATCCGGCCGGCACGATACCGTTCGTCGCCGTCGGGGGCGTGTACATCCACGCCTCGACGCTCGTCGACCCCTCCGCGCTCGCCGGCGTGAGCGCGGGGTCGTTGGAGCAACAGGTCACGAACGAATCCGGGCCGCAGTGGGGGGCGATCGCGCCCTCGGCGTTCCTCCTGATGGCGCTCTTGGTCCAGCTCGACCACGGTCAGCCGGCGGCCGTCGCGCAGCTACCCGGGGTCGCTGCCGACCTCCGCCAGCTCGGGTAGCGGAGGCCATCGAGAGGCGCCCGATTTGCCGCGGTTCTTCTTCGTGAACGGGTGGGCGGCGGAGTTGCGGCGGCGGGTGTCCTCCTCCCCCACGATCTGGTTCGCGTGGCGGATCGCCCGGACCTCTTGGGCGAACTTCTCCAGGTGGTCCCCGCGGATCCCGATGACCATCTGGTCGTCGCCCATCTGGGTGTAGATCCGCGAGCCGACGCAGGCCGTCGAGATCGCGACGGGGGCGCCGGCGTTGAGGGTCGGGACGATCGCGCACATAGGTCGACCGTTCATGGGGACGGGGCCCTTGGCCGCCTCCACGGCGAGCATCGCGGATTTCGGTCGCGCGAAGATCAGCACGCTGGTCGGCGGCATCGGGAGCGAGCCCAGCGGACCGTACGCCACGTACTTCGGGGCCTTCGGATTGTGCGGGACCTTCGCCTCCTCGCCGGGGAGCAGGTATCCCTCCTTCTGCATCATGCCGATCATCGACATCAGGGCCGCGCCTTTTTCCCCCTCGGGGGGGATCCCGAGGACGAAGGCGCCGATCTCGCACGCCTCGTGGCCCTTCATCCCCGAGTAGAACGGCGTCTGCTGCCCCTCGGCGAAGAAAGTGCAGACGGAGGGAGCGCCTCCGGGATGCTCTTTCACTCCGGCCGGGGGATCGTCGAGGTACGAGATCTGGATCGGGGTCCCGGTGAGCTCGAGGTCGGCTTTCAACTGGTCGGCGATCTGGTGAAGCTTACCCGGCATGGCGACCGTCGAGGTTCGGGGGCTATTCAGGGTTTCCGGGGCCGGAGCGAGGCGGGGGAGCGCCGACCCACCGTGCCCGCACCGGTCGGGGGGAATCGGGGGGTCGCGCGTTATATACCCGACCTTTCTCGGCGGCGCGGGAGACATCTCAGATGACGGATCCGACCCTCTCGCTGGCCGCCGGAATCGCGATCGCAGGAGGCCTGATCGGGACGGGGATGGCCCAGTCCGGTATCGGCGCCGCGGGCATGGGGATCATCGCCGAGAAGCCGGAGAAGTTCGGGCAGGTCCTCTTCTTCTTCGTTATCCCCGAAACCCTGTGGATCATCGGATTCGTGCTGGGGATCATCCTGCTGCTGGGCATCCTGTAGGCCCTCGTCGAGGTCGACCCCGATGCCGCTCGAGCGCCTGGTCGAGGAGATCCGATCGCGCGCCGAGCAGGAGCTCGAACGCGAGCGAAGCCGCATCGAGGGCGAGAAATCGAAGATCGCCGCGGACCGGGATCGACGGATCGCCGAGCTGCGCGCCGAGGGTAGCCGGCTCACCGAGATCGAATCGGCCCGCGACCGCGCCCAGCGGCTCGCCGCGGCGAAGCTCCAGGCCCGCAAGCTCCAGTACGAGGCCCAGGAACGCCAGGTCGCCGCCACGCTCGGCCAGGCCCGCCAGCTGCTCGCCGACTACACCAAGAGCCCCGAGTACGCCCAGGTCCTGAAGCGGATGTTCGCCGTCGCCGCCGACCAGTTGGGCCGGCAGCTTAGGGTCACCGGTCGCGCCGAGGACGCCGCACTGCTGAAGACCGTCGCCGGCAAGAGCTTCGACCCGACCCCGATCCCGATCCTGGGCGGCCTCGTCGCCGAGACCCCGGACGGCACGCGCCGGCTCACGCTGACGTTCGACGAACTCTCCCGGCTCCGCGAGGACAAGGTCCGCGCGCTCCTCGCCGCCTAGGCGGGGACATCCGATGACCGGGTTTGCGTACGCCAGCGCCCTCGGGCGGCTGAAACCGCAGTTCCCGGCGTTCCTCCCGAAGGAGTTCTACTCGACCCTCACGGGGGCGAAGGACCTCAACGAGATCACGAAGCTCCTGGAGGGGACCGCCTACGGGCCGGAGATCGCCCGGGCCGCCAGCCAGTACAAGGGCGCCCCCCTGCTCGAGGTCGCGATCAACCGGGCGTTCGTCCACCGGAACCGGACCGCCTACGAGTCGGCCCCGTTCGCCGGCCGCGGGGTCGTCGGCGCCTACCTGAAGCGCTGGGACACCCAGAACATCGGGCTCATCCTGTCGTCGAAGGCCCTCGGCCGCTCCGTCACCGAGGCCGAGCTGTTCCTCGTGTCGAGCCGCGAGATCCCGGCCGGGTTGTTCGCCGGGGCGATGACGATCGACGACTTCCGCCTCCTCCTCCAGCAACCGACGCTCGACGCCGTCGCCCAGAACCTGGTCCGGTTCGGCTACGGGAGCGTGCTCCTCCCGCTGATGGAGGCGTACGGACGGACCCACGACATCTTCCCCCTCCTCCTCGCCCTCGACCGGGACTACTACGCGCGCCTCCTCGAGACGAGCCGGTTCTACCAGGGCGACGAATGGACCGTCCGACTGTTCATCCAGAGCGAGATCGACGTCCGCAACGCGCTCCTCGTGCTGAAGGGGAAGGCCGGGGGCCTTCCGGTCGACGTCGTGCAGGAACGGTTCCTGCCGGGGGGGACCCTGCCGGCCTCCGCCGTCCCCGAGCTCTACTCGGCCCGCGCGGTCCCCGAACTCGTCCAGGCGCTCGAACCCCGCTTCCCGACGCTCTCCGAGGGGAATCCCCTCTACGCGGCCGACCACAGCCTCACCGGCTTCGAGGCCGAGCTCCTTCGTGACCGGGCGGTTCGGGAGCTCAAGCGGCTGAAATCCTACCCCCTCTCGCTGTCGGTGATCTTCACCTACCTGTTGATCTCCGAGCTCGAACGGACGGACCTTCGTCGGATCATCTACGGCAAGGTCTACAACTTCGATCCGAACACCGTCGCGGGCCTGCTCGTGGTCCCGAGGATCTGAGTTCGACGAACCTCCGGTGGGGTCCCCCCCGTGGGGCCCCGGGAGCTCTACGATCGGGCCGGAGGCGCCGCGGCGGCCGGCGACGGGCTCGTGTGGCGCCGCGAGGAGCCGAACGGGCGGAACTCCTTGCCGTTGCCGCTGTAGAACTTCGAGAAGTACTCGACGAAGATCAGCCGCGCCCCCTGGATGCCGGGCTCGAAGACCCCGAGGATGATGTTGAACATCTCGATGACGATGATGATGACGGCCCCGGCGATGAACCCGGCGACGCCGTGGGCCGGATAGAGGAGACCGGCGACGGTGAACGCGACGACGGTGAGGATCACCGAGGCGAGCAGGATCCCCACGAGCCGGGTGTACGAGAGGACGTGGCTCACCACCTCGAGGAGGCCGAGCCCGCCCTCCTGGGCCCCGAGGCCGACCGGCATCAGGATCCCTCCGGCCACCAGGACCCCGAAGATGAGGGCGTTGACCGCCGTCAGCGGGGAGAAGGTGAAGGTGTGCCGGATGACGCCCAGGCCGAGGAACGCGACCCCGAACGCGAAGAGGATCCCGCCGACCTTCCCCATCGCGCCGAGCAGGTGGTGGTGGTAGTACTCCTTGATGGCGCCCAGGAGGAAGCCGAAGGAGACCATGGCGAGACCCACGTAGCCGGTCAGCAGCAGCAGCTGGGAGGCACCGGCCTTGCTCGCCGGGTCGATGAACGGGGTCGGGAGGAGGTGGTAGCCGAAGAACTCGTTGAAGACGAGCCCGACGCCGATCGCGACGAGGCAGCCCGGGACCAGGGCGTAGGCGAGGGAGCGCATCGAGCTCGGCCCCATGATCCGTTTGAGGAAGCTGCGCAGGAACGACGGGACGTGGTGCCCTCCGGGGAAGCCGGCGATCATCCACAGCGAGATTCCCAGGATCGTGAGGCCGTAGCCCCAGTCGCCCAGCATCAGCCCGAAGAAGATCGGGAAGACGACGGCGAAGACGAACGTCGGGTCGAACTCGGAGGCCGTCGGGAGCGAGTAGAACCGGATGAAGAACTCGAAGCGGCGCACGCCGGGAGGGTTGTCCATCAGCGTCGGCGGCTCCTCGTGGGTCTCGAGCTCGTAGACGAGGGCGCGGCCCTGGGTCGCCCCGACGAGCAACCGTTCCACCTCCGCCATACGTCGGCGCGGGATCCACGCCTCGAGCGTGAACGTGCTGCGTCCGGCGGCGAGCTTCGTGTAGATGTCGAGCTTGCGGGATTCGATGGAGAGCGCCTCCTCGATCGACGCGACGTGGGGGTACCACTGGGCCGAGATCTCCGCCAGGCGGGCCCGGATCTGCGCGAGCCGACCGTCGACCGTCGCGAGCTCCGCGGTCACCGTCGGGAGGACCTCGGAGATCGTCCCCGAATAGCGCGGCGCGGCGACGAGGGTGACGCCCCGCTGCTGCGCGAGCCGGCTCACCGCCTCGGCCTGCTCGGCCCGGACGGCGAGGATGAACCGGACGTTGGCCCCGACGGACGATTCGAGGAACATCGCCTCGGAGAGGGCGGGCGTCTCCGAGCGAAGCCGGGCGAAGACGTCGGCCGGAGCTTCCCCGAAGAACGCGAGGACACTTCTGGCCGTCAGGACCTCGAGCCGCTCCGGATAGAACCGGAACCGTTCGAACAGATCGAGGTCGTCGGTGAGCGACTTGCGGCGCGTCAAGAGGGCGTCCTCCTCGCGCTTCAGCGCCCCGACCTCGTCGTCGACGGGGACGACGTGGGCCTCGGCGAGCACCGCGGCGAGTTCGTCGAACCGGCGCGGCTGGGGGACCGGCGTCGGCGGCAGCGCCGACTTCAGGCCCCGGAACCGCACCAGCTGGTCGCCGACGGTCCGCTGGAGGTCGCTGGCCCGCTCCGGCTCGAGGACCTGGAGCGCCTCCTTCCCGACCGGTTCGACCTGGGCGACCCCCAGGTCGTAGAGGATCGAGAGGATCCGGTCCCGGTCGTCCTTGAGGCCGACGACGGCGACCTTCGCCATCGCGACGGGGCGCAGGAAGGACACCGACTACGCCTCCGGGCGGCTCCCGTTCTTGCGGAACTCGCCCGCCACGACGTCGAGCAGCCGGTCCCGAAGCTTCGTCAGGTCCTTGGCGGCGGTCGAGGTGATGACCTTCGCCGCGAGCTCGCCCTGGGCCAGGATCGCGGCGGCCTCGGCCTCGGCTCTCGCCCGCGAATCCTGGAGCGCCCGCTCGCGGATCCGGTCGACCTCGATCCGGGCGGCATGGACCGCGGCCTCCGCCTCCGCCCTCAGCTGGGCGATGCCCTTCTCGCCCTCGGCAAGGAGCGCCTTCAGCGACGACTCCCCGTCGACCTCGGCCTGCTTCAACTGTTTCAGGGTGTCGATGCCGGGCTTGCTGGCGTTCGTGGGTCCGGTGGGTGGAGCGGTCTCCATGGTCCTAGTGCCCCCCGATGTAAGCGAGGAGCGCGAGGAAGACGAGGAACGCCGCGATCTTGACGCCGAGGGAGCGGCCGATCATCCGGTAGAAGCGCCCCCGCGCGCTCTCCACCTCAGCCTGGGACGGCACCGGCCTCCTCCTGCTCCATCTTGCGCTTGACCGTCTTCAGCATGCTGAAGGCGTCGCGCTCGAGCTCGTCGAATCGGAACTTGATGTATCGGACCGTGTTCTGGAGTCGCGGGATCAGCACGTTCTCGATCGCGCTCGCCCGGCGCTTGGTCTTCTCGATCTCGTGGAGCAGGCGCCTGAGCGCGTTCTCCTTCTCGGCGATGTCGAGAACGACCTTGTAGATCCGCTGGAAGTGGCGGATCGACTCGTCGACGGAGGTCGGGAGGTCCAACAGCGAGGCGGCGCCGACCGGCACGTACGTCCCGGCATCGACCTTCGGGGTCTTGACCCCCATGACATTCTTCGTCTGGACGGTCACCGGGTGGATGTCGGGGAGCAGCATCGAGATGTTCTCGAGGCGCGTCGGGCCCTCCATCATCTCGGCCATCCGGATCGCCTGGTAGCCGTCGGCGATCTTCTTCTGGAGGTCGCCGCGCAGCGCGAGCGCCTCCTTCGACAGGTTGAAGAACTCCGCGATCAGCGCCGAGCGCTTCAGCTTCAGCAGGTTGAGCCCCTTGCGCGCGAGCACGATGCGACGCCGGGTGCGCAACAGCTCGAGGCGCGTCGGTCGGATGTTCTCCTGAGCCATCGATCCCCCCGTCCGGGCGTCGCCGGGGCCCTCAGGCCGCCGGGGCCTTTCGGTACTTGGCGATGAACTCCGGCTTGATCCGCTTGAGCTCGCTCTCCGGGAGCTCCGAGAGGATCTCCCAGGCGATGGCGAGCGACTGGTCGATCGACCGCTCCTCGTCGGGGCGCTGGTTGACGAACTCGTTCTCGAACCGGTCGGCGATCTTCAGGTAGATGCGGTCCGTCGCGCTGAGCGATTCCTCGCCGACGATCGCCGAGAGGGCCCGCTGGTCCTTCCCCGTCGCGTAGCTCGCGTAGAGCTGGTCGGCGACGCCCCGATGGTCCTCGCGGGTGCGGCCCTTGCCGATCCCCTGGTTCATCAATCGCGAGAGCGACGTCAGCACGTCGACCGGGGGGTAGACTCCGCGGCGCTGGAGGTCGCGGCTCGCCACGATCTGGCCCTCGGTGATGTACCCGGTCAGGTCCGGGATCGGGTGGGTGATGTCGTCGGCGGGCATCGTGAGGATCGGCAGCTGGGTGATGGATCCCTTGCGGCCGTGGATCTTTCCCGCGCGCTCGTAGAGCGTCGCCAGGTCGGTGTAGAGATACCCCGGATAGCCGCGGCGCCCGGGAACCTCCTCGCGCGCCGAGGCGATCTCCCGGAGCGCCTCGCAGTAGTTGGTCATGTCCGTGAGCACGACCAGGATGTGCATGTCGCATTCGTAGGCGAGATACTCGGCGGTGGTGAGCGCCATGCGCGGCGTCACGACCCGCTCCATCGACGGGTCGCTCGAGAGGTTCAGGAAGACGACGGTGCGCTCGAGGGCGCCGGTCGTCTCGAACTCCTTGAGGAAGAAGTTCGCCTCCTCGCTCGTGATCCCCATGGCGGCGAAGATGACGGCGAAGCTTTCGGAGGAGTCGCGCAGCTTCGCCTGCCGGACGATCTGGGCGGCGACCTGGTTGTGGGGGAGCCCCGCGCCGGAGAAGATCGGGAGCTTCTGGCCGCGGACGAGGGTGTTCATCACGTCGATGTTCGACAGCCCCGTCTGGATGAACTCGCTCGGCTCCTCGCGCGAATAGGGGTTCATGGCGTTCCCGACGATCTCGAGCCGGGTGTCGGAGACGATGGGGGGCCCGCCGTCGCGCGGCTCGCCCAGGCCGGTGAACACCCGACCCAGCATGTCGCGCGAGACCGGCAGGCGGGCGACCTCGCCGAGGAACTTGACGGAGGTGTCGGTGACGTTCATGCCCATCGTCGGCCCGAAGACCTGGACGATGGCCAGCCCCTTGCGCGAATCGAGGACCTGGCCCTGGCGCCGCGTCCCGTCGGGGAGCGAGATCTCGACGATCTCGCCGTACGCGGCGTTCTCGACCTCGCGAACGAACAGGAGCGGGCCCGAGACGCGGTCGATCGTGCGGTAATCGACGGGGATGGACGGGGCCGGCGCGGCGCCGCCGGGTGACTTCGCCTGCGCCATCAGGCCGCTCCCGCCGCGGCGGAGATCGCTTCCGCCATCTCGAGCTCGAGGGCGTCGAACGAGGCGGCCAGCTCCTTCTCCGGGATCGACTTCATGCGCGAGAGCTTCGAACGGACGGGGAGCTTGTTGAGGGCGCTGACCGTCGCGCCCTTGCCGATCGCGTCCTGCTCCTGGTCCCCGAACGAGAGGATCGCGCGGAGCATGCGGTACTGCTTGCCGATCGAGGTGTACGTATCGACGTCGTCGTACGCGCTCTGCTGCAGGTAGTCCTCGCGCAGCATCTTCGCCACGTCCAGGACGCCCTTCTCCCGCTCCGGGAGCGCGTCGACGCCGACGAGCTGGACGATCTCCTGCAGCTCGGACTCCTTCTGGAGGACCTCGAGGGCCTTCTGGCGGAGCGGGATGAACTCCTTCGCCAGGTTCGCGCGGAACCACGGCTCGAGGTCGCCGACGTAGAGCGAGTAGCTGTTCAGCCAGTTGATCGACGGGAAGTGGCGGCGCGAGGCGAGCGAGGCGTCCAGGGCCCAGAAGACCCGCGTCACGCGCAGCGTGTTCTGGCTCACCGGCTCGGAGAAGTCGCCGCCCGGCGGGGAGACCGCCCCGACGACGGTCACGGACCCTGGCCGACCCTCGGGTGAGAGCGTGACGACGCGCCCGGCGCGCTCGTAGAACTCGGCGATCCGGCGTCCGAGGTACGCCGGGTATCCCTCCTCGCCGGGCATCTCCTCGAGTCGTCCGGAGATCTCGCGCATCGCCTCGGCCCACCGGCTCGTCGAGTCGGCCATGAGGGCGACGTCGTAGCCCATGTCCCGGTAGTACTCGGCGATGGTGATGCCCGTGTAGACGCTCGCCTCCCGGGCGGCGACGGGCATGTTGGAGGTGTTGGCGATGAGGATCGTCCGCTCCATCAGCGGCCGGCCCGACTTCGGGTCCTGGAGGTTCGGGAAGGTGGCGAGCACCTCCGTCATCTCGTTGCCCCGCTCCCCGCAACCGACGTAGACCACGATGTCGGAGTCGGCCCACTTCGCGAGCTGCTGCTGCGTCACGGTGTTGTGGAGCAGCAGCGCACCATGGCCACCGACGAAGTTGGCGCCGAAGTCGGGGAGCGAGACGTCGTAGACATCGTATGGTCCTTCGCGCTCCTGGACCACGTCGAGGATCTCGTCGCAGTAGAGCGTGTCCAGTAGCCCCGCGAGGCGCGTGGCCACGGGCTCCGTTGCGTCCAGGTCAGCACCACCCGCCGGCGGGGCGTTGAGGAAGTTCTGGAAGGTGGCGGCTCCCATCCGCTCGCGGTTGCCGATGTAGTTGTGGATCTCGATACCCGATGCGGAAAGATCGCGGTACCGGAAATTGGAGCGGTAGATCCGCTCGAGGGTCTCCGGGGCAAGTGGTACGACATCGGTCGCGGTGTACGACGCGTGCTTCGAGGCGACATACTCGCGGATCCCGGCCACCTTCGGGGCATCGGATCCCATGGCCCGCTCGAGCCGCGTGAGGTTGGCGATTCCCCGGACGAAGACCCGGTAGTAGGGGGTCCCATCGACCCAGCGCTGGGCCATGGAAGAGACGATCCCGAACCGGGAGAGGGCGTACACGAGCTCGGTCTGAAGACGCGCGCTGGCCGTGCAGAACTCGATCTCGCCACCGGACAGGCCACCGTCCCCGAGGTAGTAGGCGCGCAGGAACGCACCCAACGACTCGTCGGAGGACCGGAGGACCGTGGCCGGCAACCGTTTCTCTTTCGAGCTCCGGCCCGTGCCGAGCGCGTCGAGCAGGCGGACCAGCGAGATGCTGTGGAGGAGCACGTTGGGCGTCTTGGTCGGCTGGCGCTCGACCCGTCCGTCGATGCCGAACAGCTCCTTGGCGAGTTGGCGGAATCGGCCGAGCAGCTCCTCCTCGGAATTCGTGTAGACGACCGTGCGGTCCCCTCGAACGTAGCCCTCGGCCACGAAATGACCGAGGAATTCGGCGAGTTCGGGGGACATCCGGGTGGGGACCTTCAGGAGGTTCCCGCGACGACGGAGCTTGGGCAACTCGATCCCGAGGACGGCGTTGCGGCCCGGCCCCGGCAGCTGGCGCACGGAAGCGACGTAGTCCCCCGGACGGAGGTCCTTCGCCATCGTCTCCCGAACTGCGCCGTCGGGGCCGATGATGAACAGGCGGTGGACGGGCGTCAGTCGAACGTGCCGTCCCGTCCGAGTTCGGACCCGGATCAACGAGTCGCTCTTGCCCTTGTAGAACGTCCGGCTCTCGCTGGGGACGAGCCGGTCCCCGACCAGCGACAGGAGCCGGATCGGTTCTCGGAGGTGGTACCATTCATCGGATCCGTCGTCGGTCCGTTCCCCATGCTGCTGCGCCCACCGGTAGAGTTCCTCCATGGGGAGGATTCGGCCCCCGGAAAGGAGGACCGGCGTGTCGCCGGCGACGCATTTCCCCGACCCGAAAGGTCCGGGGATACAAGCAGCTCCGCCCTTGGCGACCGGGAAGAACGTGTCGATGACGCGCTGGCCCGTGATGAGGGGAATCCCCGGGGCGAGCTTCTGCTTGACCGGCCGGGGGATCCGGACGACCCACTTCTGGACGAGCGTGACGGGCTGGCTGCCGGCCGAGGTCTTGATCGAGCCGATCGGTTCGCGGATATTGTACGACCCGCTCGACAGTTTCTCGAGCGTCCCGTTCACTCCGGGCGCGACCATGATTTTGTGGAGGATGAGCGGGGTCTCCTGGACGGTGCCGAGGATCGCGCCCGGGGAGACCACGCTCCCGACCTTCGCCGTCGCCGTGAACTCCCACTTCTTGGTCTCGTCGAGCGCCGCGGCGGAGAACCCGCGGGTGATGAAGTCCCCGAGGTTCTTCTTCAGGACGTCCAGCGGGCGCTGGACCCCGTCATAGATCGAGGTCAGGAGCCCGGGGCCCAGCTCCACCGACAGCGCTTGGCCCGTGTTCTCGACCGGATCGCCCGGCCGGACGCCGGTCGTGTCCTCGTAGACCTGGACGGTCGCCGAGTCCCCGACGAGCTTGATGATCTCCCCGACCAGGCCGAGCGTCCCGACGCGGACGACATCGAACATCTTCGCCCCGGTCAACCCTTCGGCGATGACAACGGGTCCAGAAACGCGGCCCACGACTCCCATCTTCTTCCTCCCGGATCAGGTTGGAACGGCCAGCGAGACCCCGAGGACCCGCTTCGCGAGCGTGCCGATGCTCTCGACCTCGTACTCCCCGCTCGGGGTGGGAACGAAGACGACGAGCGGCTTCAGCGACGAGTCGGCGAAGGCCCGCTGGTTCTCCGAGAGCTTGGGACGGATCGATTGGCTCGCGATGACGAGGGAGTAACGCCCGCTCGCCACCACCCGCTGGTACTCCGCGGCCGCGGTGTCGGGGGTGACCTCGACGACCTCCTTGAGCCCGATCAATCGGAAGCCGATCGCGAGCTCGCGCTCGCCGAGGACGACGGTCTGACCGGCGTCAGGAACGAACTCCGGCACGGCGCCCCCGGCGGGGTCTCGACGTATTTAAGGCCTGCCCCGACCGGCGGGATCGGTGGCGATTCACGACAAGAAACGACGGAAAATTCGGCCTAAGCGGCCTCGGTCCGGGCGCGGGGGTCCCCGCCGATCGCCGCTACTTGTAGGTCGAGGTGTGGACGTGGCCCTCGTCGTCGGTGATCGTGATGCACTCGCCCTCGCACTCGAAGAGGCACGCCTCGCAGACGATGCACTCCGGTCCATTGACCGCGAGCGAGCGCTCGGTGCGGAACTGGAACTTGGCGGCCACGCCCGGGTCATCGACGACGCCCGGAAACTGGTCGCGCGGCTTGAGCTCGAAGACGTTGACCGGGCAGACGTCACGGCAGTGAGCGCACCCCGTGCACTTTTCCAGCGCGATATCGACCTGGACCATCTCCAGCCTCGAGGGTTTTTCCACAGGTCCATTGTATATAGGGTTTCGCCCGGAGGGCCGTCGACGCGCGTTCTCCTCGAGGATTCGGGCGTTTCACCGGCTCTGCGTTGCGGCCTTGTAGCGCCCGGTGGGTGACCTCGGAGGCGATGGGCGAGGTCGTCCTCGGGACCAGCGGGTGGGACTACCCGGAGTGGGTCGGGCGGGTCTATCCGCGTCACGGTCCGCTCGATCGCCTGAAGTTCTACACGGAGCTGTTCCCGATCGTCGAGGTCAACACCACCTTCTACCGGCTCCCGCCGGTCGGCGTCGTGGCTTCGTGGGCGCGTCGCACGCCGCGACGCTTCCGGTTCTCCGCGAAGTTCCCCCAGACGATCACCCACGAACGTCGTCTCGTCGGGGCGGCCGAGGAGCTTCACCGGTTCCTCGAGGTGATCCAGCCGCTCCGCGACGCGGGCAAGTTCGCCGCTGCCTTGCTCCAGCTCCCCCCATCGCTCGCGTTCGACCCTCGGATGGTCCGGGCGTTCTACGAGATCCTGCCGCGGGACCTTCCGGTGGCGGTCGAGTTCCGCGAGTCCAGCTGGAGGTCGCCGGAATCGTTCGCCCTCCTGAGGGAGTTCGGACTCGCCTACGTGGTGGTCGACGAACCGTTCCTCCCGATCGAGCTCGAGGTCACCGCCCCGTTCTGCTACGTGCGATGGCACGGCCGCGGCGAACCGCTCTGGTACGACTACACCTACTCGGCGGAGGAGATCGCCGAGTGGGTCCCGAAGGTCCGATCGCTGCAGGAACGGGTCGGGACCGTCTACGGCTTCTTCAACAACCACTTCCGCGGCGACGCCGCGGTCAACGCCCAGAGCCTGACGGAGCTACTGGGACTTCCACCGCCCCCGTGGAGCTCTCGGCTGGACCGGTAAGGGTGGGGAGCGGCGTGCCGTACTGCAACAGGAGCGTCTTGCACTCCCGGCATCGGAAGCCGGCGATGTAGACCATCCCGAAGCCGCTCGTCGCGGCGAGCTCCTCGCCACCGAAGCCGAGGCGGGTCCGCTCGAGGTACCATTTCGATCCGGCGACGAGTCCCTCGGAGCCGAGGAATCCGGGCGACATCGGTTTCGAACAGTTCGGACAATTGGGCACGGCGCGACCCTCGGGCATGGTTCAAGGTCCTCCACGTTGGATAAAGATTCCGGACGCCGTCGGCGCGTGGGCCGCGCTGGGAACGGCGGTCAGCTCGTCGTGGCGGTCCCTCGGGTCCGCGCCGGGTCTTGGGGGGGAACGGATCATCGCGCCGCCGTACGCTGGAAGATCGTCGGGACGCCGGTCCCGTTGAGGAGTTCGAGCTCGCCACCACACGCGGGACAGAACCGGGCCTGCGGATCCGAGGAGGTGTGCCCACAGGAGCGGCAGAATCTCGACGGCCCGGCCCCGGACCCCCCGGACCCCGGCGGGGGGTCGTCCGGTTCGACCAGCCAGAACGGGCTCAGCCCGATCGGGATCGTTTCTCCCCCGTAGTCGAGGAGATCCTGCATGACCTGGAACTGACGAAACTGCAGCGGGACGATGATCGCGAGACAGACCGCCGCCCCCAACAGCGAGAGTCCGAGGTTACCGGAGGCGAGGTAGAACGTGCCGAGCAGGAGGACCGCGAGCACCACCATGCCCGCGTAGTTCAGCTGCTTGTACAGTCGAAGGTCCATGGGCGCCGATCCCGATCTAAGAGGAGCGAACGGAACGCGGTCCTATGAACCCCCCGTAACGCCCGGGACCGCCGCCCGGCCGGCCTCCCCTTAGGGAGGCACGCGGTGGGGAGTTCGGGTGACGCACAACGGATATCCCCTCCTCCGCGGTAGGGGACTCACCACCCTCAGGGTGGAGGTAGAGAACATGGGCTGCGGAGCGATGAAGGTCGCCTGTGAGGACGGCTTCGAAGTGGTGACGAAAGACCAGAAGGAACTTGTGGCGTTGACCCAGTGGCACGTGCAGCACGCCCACCACAAGGCCGTGACCGAGCACGAGGTCATGGCGATGTCGAAGCACCCCTGAGACCCCGGGCCGTCGAACCCTTTCCGGCGACCGCCGCATCGAGCCGTGGCCCCGGCTCGGGGGGAACCGCTCTGTCGCCCGCGATCGAAGCGGGCGCCCCGTCCCGGAGCGCGCTCGCAGGGTAGTTCGACCGCCGACGACTAGTTGAAAGCTCCACGAGCCTCTCGATGCCCCGATGCCGGCCCAACCCCTGGCGTCCGCGGGCTCTGCGGCCCCAGCGATCCCGCCCTCCGATCCGGTGGCGCAACGGAAGACCAATCAGTGGACCGACCCGACCGTGGCCCGCAAGCCGCTCCCGTACCGGTCGGAGCGGCAGGTCGGTCCCCTTCCGACCCAGCGGATGCAGCAGATCTCGAGCCAGCTGTGCGTCGAGCTCGGCTTCCCGGTGGTCATGGATTCTCCGCCGATCTTCCCCAAGAAGCCGAAGCCGGGCGCTCCGACCCCCTGGTTCGAGGGAGTGACCGTCGGGGAGCGGTCCTTGAACATGGACCTCGCCCGGCGTCGGACCGCGTTCCGCTGGTTCGGTGCGCTGCTGGCGATCTCGATGGGCCTCCTGGTGGGCGGATTGCTCGTGACCACGTACGATCCCACCTCCCCGGCCGTCCTGGCGCTGCTCCTCCCGGCCGGAATGCTGCTCGCCGGGTCGATCATCGCCCTCAACGGGATCGGATCGTTCGACAGCGACATCCTATGCGTCCGCTACCTCGGTAGCGCCGCCGACCCCACGGCCCCGCCACTCTCCCCCGACGCCCCGGCGGTGTTCGCGGTCACGATCCAATCCGGCCGGGTCGCCTCGGCGAACTGGTCGTCGAAGACCGGCAGCGGCCGTGATTTCAAGGCCGTCCTGCCCGGTCATGAGGAGCTCACCACGTTTCCGGACGCCGCGACCCGGCGCCTGGGTAGCCTCACCTCGTGAGCCGGGCCGTCCCGTTCGACGTAACGGGGTGCGTCAGGCCCGGCGTCCCCGGACGGAAACGCCGTCCTTCCGCCCCGTTTCCGTCCCTCCCGCCGGGTCCTTAACGGTCGGAATCCGCGTCCACCGACCGAGGTGATCTCGCGTGCTCGACCCGCTCGATGCGCTGGCCATCGACCCGGTCGATCTCTCCGACCTCACGGAGGAGACGCCGTTCGTCGGGCCGGAACTGCCGCCGACGCGACCGGAGCGGGTCGAGCCGATCCCCTCGTCGGTGCGGATCCCGCGGGGCCGTCCGCTCCGCCACCGCTCGACGTTCCCGAACTCCCCGCCGCTCGTGCACTGGCTCGGCCGGCACCTGACGCCGGGCGAGGCGACCGTATGGGTCGGCTCGCCCGCGACGCTCGACCCGCTGCTGGAGCTGTTCTACGCCGGCGTCGCGCGCGCCGGGGGGCGCCTCTCGCTCATCGAGGGCGCCAACCGGTTCCAGCCGTACCGGATCGGCGAGACGGGCCGCTCGCTCGGGATCGATCCGGGCCGGCTGCTCGACCGCATCCGGCTCGCCCGGGCGTTCACGGCCTACCAGCTCGTCGCGCTGGTCGACGGATGGGCGTCGGAGGCCCGCCGGCGCCGCCCGACGGTCCTCGTCGGCCACGATCTCCCGGCGCTGTTCGAGACCGCCGAGGTCCCGGAGGACGAGCGCGCCCCGCTCCTCACCCACGTCGCCGAGACGCTCCGCGCGACGCTGCGCGCGGTGCCGGTGCCGCTCGTCCTGACGCTCACCCGGGGGTTCTCCGAGTTCCCGGGGCTCACCGACCGCGGTCCGCGCCTGTTCGACCTGATCCGCGTCGGCGCCCGTCGCGACGACTGGAAGCTGGAGGCGCTCCGCGACGGCTCGCGCCTGACCGTCGTCCCCCGGCCGGCCGGCCAGTGGGGGCTCGAGGAGTTCGGGTCGACCGGCCCGGAGGAGGTGACCGCGTGGGCCGCACAGTTCCAACGTACCGCCAGGCGCTTGAGGAGCGGATGAAACGCTGGGAGGCGTTCGGGCGCCTCCTCACGAGCCCCGAGGAGCGGGCGGCGTTCGAGCAGCTCGTCACCGGGGCCCGGCGCTACGCGGCGCAGGCGACGTACGTCGGGAGCCCCGACCTCCTCGAATCGATCCTCCTCTCCGTCCTCCTGGACCTCTCCCGCCGGATGGCGCCGGTCCCGGATCCGGACGGGTCCCCGGTCGCGCCGTTGCGGGAGTGACCGCCCTCCCGCGCCGGAGGGACGGTTGAGCGACGCCTGGCTGCTCGACATCACCGAGGACCGGCGGGGCCACGACGTCGTCCTCTGGCTGAAGGACGACGGCCCGGACGGCCGCGTGCGCCCGGTGCGGCGCCCGTTCCGGCCGCCGTTCCTCGTCGACGGACCGCGCGAGCACCTGAAGGCCATCGCGAAGCGGTTCACCGGCGCCCCGGACGTGGCGACGATCGAGTGGCGGACCGAGCGCCCGTCGATCTTCGATCGGCGGCCGCGGCGCCTGCTCTCGATCACCCCGGAGCGGAACGACCGGCGCCGCCGCGTGGCGACGGCCGTCGACGCGTTCGGCGGGTACCACCGGGGGACGCTCTACGACGTCGACCTCGCGCCGCCCCAGCTCTACCACCTGGCGTTCGGCCTCTACCCGTTCGCCCCGGTGCGGGAAGAGGGGGAGCGGTACGTCGCGACCCTCCCGGCCGAGGCGATCGACTACCCGTTGCCCCCACTGCGCGTCGCGCGGCTCGCCGCCGAGCTCGCCGGGGTGCGGCGCGGCGGGATTGTCCGCGGCGATCCCCCGCTCGCGGCGGTCGTCGTCGGCGACGCCCGCATCGAGGGAGCGGAGCCGGAACTGTTCGATGAAGTGATGGCCGAGCTCGCCCGCCAGGACCCCGACATCCTCCTCACCGACGACGGCGACGGGTTCGATCTCCCGTGCCTGTACCGCCGTGCGGCGGCGCTGGGTCGATCGGAGGAGGAGTTCTTCCTCGGACGCGAACCCGTGTCGTTCCGGCCGGCGCGGCCGGCCCGGTCGTTCGCCACCTACGGCCAGGTCCTGCACCGCGAGGCGTCGTTCCCGCTCCCGGGGCGGTTCCACCTCGACCGGGAGAACTCGTTCCTGTACGGCGACGCGGCGATCGACGGGCTCATCGACGCGGCGAGGCTCTCGCGCCTCTCGCTGCAGACGGTCGTGCGCCAGTCGCCGGGGACGTGCTTCACCGCCATGGAGATGGCCCACGCCCTCGAGGGAGGCGCCCACGTCCCGTTCCGCAAGAACCGGCCGGAGGAGTTCAAGTCGGCCCACCGGCTCGTCGAGGCCGACCGCGGTGGCGTGATCTTCCTCCCGCCGGTCGGGGTCCACGACCGGATCGACGAGTTCGATTTCGCGAGCCTGTACCCGCACATCATGGTGCGGCACAACCTGTCGACGGAGACGCTCAACTGCCGGTGCTGCCCGAAGAGCCCCGAGGTCGTCCCCGGCCTGGGCTACCGCTCCTGCGTCCGCCGGACGGGGCTCATCCCGACCACGTTGGAACCGCTCCTCGCCCGGCGGCTCGCCTACAAGGCGGCGATCAAGCGGCCCGGGACGCCCCCCGCCGAGGTCGAGCGGCTCAAACGCCGCGTGAAGATGCTCAAGTGGATCCTCGTCACCGCCTTCGGCTACCAGGGCTACCGCAACGCCCGGTTCGGCCGCATCGAGTGCCACGAGGCGATCAACGCCTACGCCCGGGAGCTGATCGTCCGCCTCGTCCGCCACGCCGAGGAGCGGGGCTACCGGGTCGTCCACGGGATCGTCGACTCGCTCTGGCTCGCGCCCCGGGACCCGGCGAAGTGGCCGGACGCCGAGGCGTTCGCGCGGTCGGCGAGCGAGGAGTTCGACCTGCCGCTCGGCTACGAGGGCCGCTACCGCTGGATCGTCTTCCTGCCGTCGGTGACCGGGATCGGCGTGCCGAACCGGTACTACGGCCTCTACGAGAGCGGGGCGTTCAAGCTTCGGGGCGTCGGGTCGCGCCGGCACGACACGCCGCTCCTCCTGCGCCGGTTCGAGGGGGAGATCCTCGATATGATGAAGCGGGCGCCGGACGCGCCGGCGGTGCTCCGCCTCCTCCCGCGGCTCCTGGCGCGCACCGACCGGTTCGCCGAGCAGCTGAAAGAGCGGCGCTGGCCGGTCGAGGAGCTGCTCATCACCCACCGGCTGAGCCAGGAGGTGTCGGCGTACGTCACGTTCACCGACAGCGTCGCCGCGATGCGCCAGTTGGCCGACGCCGGCGTGACCCGGATGCCGGGCGAGTCGGTGCGGTTCGTCGTGCGCGACCGCCGATCGCGCTCGTGGCGCGACCGGGTCCGCGTCGCGGAACTGCTCGAACCGGACGACGACTACGACGTCGGGGCGTACCTGGAGCTGATGGCCCGCAGCGCCGAGACGCTCCTCGCGCCGCTCGGGGTGAAGCGCGCGGCGCTCCTCGAGCGGTGGGGGGTGGCGCCGGCACCGGAGCGCGACCGGTACCGCTCGGTCGAGGGCCGGGCGCAGCGGGCGCTCCCCGTCGCGTAGGCCGGGCGTCGGGCCCGACCGGCCGGACGGAGGGGCGGGGGCGGGGATCGCACGACGAAGAAACGGTCGAACGCCGAAGGCGGGCGCGAAATGGAGCGCGACCTTATGCGGGGAAAGCGTCTCGGCCGGGTGTGACCGGACGTTCGCGCCGGCCCAGCGTCCGGGACCGCGGCCGGGACCGGGAGCCGGCGACCCCCGCCGCCCGCCTCGCCGAGATCAAGGCGATGTCGGAGGAGGGGGGAACGGTCGACGTCGACCGCCTGGTCCGGTGGCTCTCCGACCCCGATCCGCTCGTCCGGCAGGGATCGGCGTGGGTCTTGGGAGCGAAGGTGGAGCGTCGCGGACGCGCGGCGCTGGAGGCCGCGCTCAACGACCCGTCGAACCGGGTCCGCGCGACGGCCGTCGAATCGCTGGGCGCGCTACGGGCCCCGGAGAGCCGCATCGCGCTCGAGCTCTCGCTCCGCGACCCGGACGCCCGGGTCCGATCCCAGGCGGCGTGGGCGGTCTGGGCGCTCGACGACAGTCGTTCCGGGGCCGCGATGCTGCCGCTTGCCGTCGACCCCGACCCGGCGGTCCGCCAGGGGGCCGCGGCGGCGCTCGGGCGACTGCAGCCGAAGGGCGCGTACGAGCGGCTCACGATCCTATTGAGCGACGTCAACGACCGCGTCCGACGCCAGGCGGTCTACGCGCTGGGCGGGTTCCGAAGCCCGCGGACCGCGTCGCTCGTTCGACCGATGCTCGCCGACCCCGCGCTGCGCGTCCGCATCGCGGCCGCCGGGATCCTCGGCCGGTGCCGCGACGTCGAGTCGGTGGGGCCGCTCCTCGACCGATTGCGCCACGACGACGCGTGGATGAAACCGGCGATCCTGGTCGCCCTCGGGCAGATCGGCGACCGCACGGCGCTCCCGGAGATCACCGCCGCGGTCGACGACCCGGCGGGATGGTCCCGGGTCTGCGCGCTGCACGCGCTTCGGGCGATGAAGGACCCGACCTCCCGAAACGCGGTCCGCCCGAAACTGCACGATCCCCTATGGTCGGTGCGCGGGGCCGCGGCCGAATGCCTCGGAGCCGTCGGCGGCCCGGACGACCTCGCGCTCCTCCTCGAGACCCTCGAGGACCTCCACCCGTGGCCCCGACGCGGGGCGATCTACGCGCTCGGGGCCCTCGGACTCACCGAGGCCGCGCCGAGGATCCGCGAGGAGCTGCGCCACACCGACGCCGAGATCCGTCTCGCGGCGGTCTGGGCGTTGGGCCGGCTCCGCGACGACGGGGCCCGCGAGGCGATCGCCGCGCTGCTCCGCCAATCGCACCCGGCCCGGGGCGAGCGCCCGACGCTCGCCGAGGGGGAGGGGGCGGTGCGGCTGCTCAGCGACGCCGAGGACCGTCTGTTCGATTCCGCCGTCCAGGCGCTCGGGCGGTTGAGCCAGGGCGAGTTCGATCCCGTCGTCGCCCGCGCCCTGCTCGAAGCCCGATCGCGCGTGCCGGACGACGAGCTCGAGCGGCTCGCCCGGCTCCCGACCCCCGAGCAATCCGTGAGCGGCACTCCTCCCACGCTCCGACTGGTCTTCGAGACGGCCCTGCCGGCGGCGGTCGATGAGGACGAGCTGGGATGCTGAGGGACCTTCGGAAGGCCGAGGTCGGGCAGTTCAACACGCTCATCACCCGCGAGTTCCCGCAGGAGGGAGCGCTGCTGGGGATCGATGTCGACGCCCAGCGTCGGATCCTGGCACGCGCGTTCCAGCCCCTGTTCCGATTCCTCCTGGGTTTCGCCCGTCTCGTTCGCCACCCGATCGTCCGGTTCTTCGTCGTGGAATCGGAGGGCCGGGTCGCCGCGACGGCCGTCCTGTCGTACGGCCGGCGGGCCGGCTACATCGGGGCGGTCAGCGTCGACCCGGCGTTCCGACGGCGGGGACTCGGGCGCCAGGTGATCGGGGGGTGCGCGGCGGACGCGAAGGCGACGGGCCGCGAGTTCGTCGTCCTCGACGTCATCCACGACAACGCCCCGGCGCAGGCGCTGTACCGATCGGTCGGCTACCGACCGCTGCGGACCGGGGCGTTCCTCCGCAAGGATCTCGCGGCGCGACCGGCCCCGCTCCCCCGACCGCCGGGGGTCCGGCCCCTCCGCCGTAGCGACCGCAAACCGTTGGCCGCGATCGCGGCCGCCGCCCTGCCCCCCGAGGTCGCGAGGATCCTGCCGGTCGAGCCGGGGTCGTTCACCCTGGCGCCGGTGATCGTCCGGTTCCTCGAGTCGGAGACGGAGGCGTGGGTGATAGATGACGGCCGCGGACCCGTGGCGTTCCTGCGGGGCACGGTCGGCCGGGCGATGCAATCCGGCAACCTGACCTCCCCCATCCTCGCCCCGGACCTGTCGACGGAGCGGTCGCTCGAGTTCCTCCGGTACGCCGAATCGTGGCTCGCCTCGAAAGGGGTCCCGAGGGCGGTCGTCGAGCAGTGGAGCGACCCTCCGAGGGTCATCGACCTGCTCCGGTCGGGAGGGTGGGTCGAGGCGATCCCGATCGACACCCTCTACCTGCCGCTCCATGCGTGACCCGGCCGGTACTACTCACATCGACGTCTACCTTTTTCCGGCGGCGATCGGAGGCGGCCGGGGCGACATCGACGAGGTGCTCGTCGCCGGTCGGGTCCTCGAGGGGGCGGGGGCGCGGGTGCGGATCCTCCGCCTCGGAGGGCGGTCGCTCCCCGGAGCGGCGGCCGATCTCGGGAGCTGGCCGCGGTTCTCCCGGGTCGGCCGGATCCGATCTTCCCGAGGCTGGGCGATCACCGTGAGCCCGTCGTGGGGGGTGACCGCGGCCCCGCGCCGTCCCGGCCGGCTCGGCGGGGCCGGTCCGTGGGCCCCCGAATCCGCGGAAGTGGAGCGGTGCTATGGGCCCGAGCGCACCGTTCATGTGAGCTTCGAGGAGTTCGCCCGAACCCTGTCGAGCCGGGCGCAGACGATCGAGCGCTACCGGGAGGGGGGCTGGACGCGCCCGCAGATCCGGCGGCTCACCCGGACCCGCCGGTTCCGGCGGGAGGTCGCCGAGTTCCGCGTCGCGTACCGGCGGTTTCGGGCGTTCGAGGTCCCGAACGTCCTGTCCGTGTTTCCCGGCTTCGTTCGGTCCGAAGTGTTCGGGCGCGAATTCCCCCGAGCCATCCAGACCGGCCCGCTCTGGCCGGGCCGATTCCCCCGGAGGATCGGTCGGATCCCCTCGAGGTGGCTCTGGTACGTCAATTCGCCTTCTGCCACCCGCCTCGTGCCGGGCCTCCGTACCGGACTCTCCGGGCCGGGTCCACCCGTCCGGGTCGGGATCCGGGGTCGTCTGGCGCCCCATCCCGGGATCTCGACCGAAGGTCCGTGGCGGATCCTTCCGGCGATGAGCCCCCAACGCTGGGAGCGTCGGTTCGCCACAGCGGGGGTGCGGATCGTCACTGGGAGCCGCAGCCTCCTGGACGCACTCGAGGCTGGCGGCCCGTTCCTCTACTTCAACGGAGTGACGGGCGACGGCCGGAGGACGCGCCGGCACCGGCCGGAGAAGCTCCAGCAGCTGTTGCGCGTCTTCGCGGCGGCTGGCGGGCCGCCGGCGAGGGTGAGGGACCTCAGGTCGTTCGCCCTGGCTCGGCGGGTTCCCCAGATCGTCGGGGCGGCTCGCACCCCGGAGTGGCAGCTCGGGTTCCCTCGAACGGTCCGGGTCCAGGGGTACCTTCCGCCGTTCGACTCGGCCAACTCGTGGCTCGTCGATCTCCTCCGGCACGTCCGGAGGGCGGCGGCCGAGGGCGGTAGCGCCTCGAGTTTGGTAGCCGAGCTCCGGCGGGGTTCGCATGGCCGGCGCCCGTCCGGCTCCTCCGGGAAGGTCTAAACCCCGGCTCCCCCTTCCCGAGGCATGGCCCCCGAGGAGGCGGCCCCTTCTGCGGTCGCCGAAGTCCTCCTCGGCCCGGCGCTCCGCCTACGTCGCGGGGAGAACGTCATCATCGAGAGCTGGAGCCACACGCTTCCCTACGCCTCCGCCTGCGTCGTCGAGGCGCGGCGTATCGGCGCCCACCCGATGCTCCTGCTCGAGGAAGAGGCGGCGTTCTGGGAGAGCCTCGACCGCGTTCCCTCGACGTCGTGGGTGAGCGGCGTCGGAGCGCACGAGTGGGCGGCGCTCGGAAAGACCCACGCCTACGTCTTCTTCCCTGGCCCCTCGGACCGGCCCCGGCTCCGGGCGCTGCCCAAATCGAGGAGCCGGGACGTCGTGACATCGAACGACGAGTGGTTCCGCCGCGCCCGCTCCGCGAAGCTGCGGGCGGTGCGGAGCGTGCTCGGGTACGCCTCGGACCCGCAGGCGGCCCACTGGGGGGTCTCCGGGGCGGCGTGGCGGAGCGCCCTCGCGCAGGCCACCGTCGGCGTCGACTACCGGGTGCTGCAGCAGGAGGCGCAGCGCGCCGCGGCGAAGATCCAATCGGGGTCGACGTTGCGGATCACCGCGTCGAACGGCACGGACGTGAGCGTGAAGCTCCGGCACCGTCGTCCCTCGGTCGACGACGGGGTCGTCTCCCCGCAGGACGTGCGCGACGGCGAGGTCATGACCGTCTCGCCTCCCGGGACCGTCGTCGTCGCCATCGACGAGAAGTCCGCGGATGGGGTGGCGATCGCCAACCGGCCGAGCTTCCTGAGGTCGGGAAGGGTCGAGGGCGGCCAGTGGGAGATGAAGGCGGGCCGGCTGACGAACTTCTGGTACACGGATGGACAGGGGGCGTTCGAGGAGTCGTACCGGGTCGCCGGGAAGGGCCGCGACGTCGTCGGGATGTTCTCCCTCGGCCTCAACCCCGCGCTCACCCCGGGGGTCCCCCAGGTCGAGGATCAGGAGGCGGGCGCCGTGACCCTGGCGATCGGCGGCAACCAGGCTCAGGGAGGCACGAACCGATCGCCGTTCATCTCGTGGATCGTCCTGGGCGAGGCGACCGTCGCCGTCGACGGCAAGCCGCTGTGCGACCGCGGAAAGCTCCTGTAGTCGCGCTCCCCCCGTGAACGTGGACGAGACGACCGCGTCGGTCGAGCGGGCGTTCGCGAAGCCGCTCCCTCGCCGGTTCTTCGACCGGCCGACCCGTCGGGTGGCGCGCGAGCTTCTCGGGAAAACGATCGTTCGGCGATCGGGAGCGCGATGGCGGGCGGCGCGGCTGGTCGAGGTCGAAGCCTACCTGGCAGGGGACCCGGCCAGTCACGCGTTCCGAGGTCCGACCCCGCGCAACGCGTCGATGTTCGGGGCGCCCGGCACGCTCTACGTCTTCCGGATCCACCAGGTCGTCTGCGCGAACGTGGTGACGCAACGGGGGGAGGCGGTCCTCCTTCGGGCGGGCTCGCTGCCGGAGGGGAGTTCAGGAAACCCTTCGGGCCCGGGGCGCCTGTGTCGGTATCTCGGGATCACCCGGTCGGACGACGGAATCGACCTCGTCCGGTCTCAGACGAGGCTATTGGACGGTCCACCGCCGACCGAACCCGTCCGGACCGCGCCCCGGGTCGGGATCTCCCGCGCGAAGGAGCGGCGCCTCCGATACCTGCTATGGGGGAATCCGTGGGTCTCTCGTCCCCGGCCCTGGGGTCGCCGCCCGCCGGCTCAGCGGAGCTTGGCCCAGGCGTAACGCCGCAGGTGGGCGGTGTCGCCGAACCCGCAGGAAGCGCACACGCGCTTCTGGCGGTGGTACGAGTGCTTCCCGCAGCGCCGGCAGCGGAAGTGGACGATCTTCCCGCCACGCATCGACGGGGTTCCTTTGGTCATAGGTGTCCTCCGACCCGATTACGGCGAGATATAAACGATGGAGTCGCCGCGGAGCAGGGTGAGGCCCTGGCGGGGCGTGACGACCTCCTGGACGACCTCTTCGGCAGAAGAGAGGACCAGGTTGAGGTGCTGGTCGTAGGCGTCGAGCACCCCGCGGAACGAACGGCCGCCCTTCATCTCCACGAGGACCCGCTTGTGCAGGCTCTGCTGGAGGAGGTCGAGAGGCTTCATCGGCGGAGAGGTCGGGGAGAAAAGCTGGTCTTCTTAACGGTTGCCGAGGCGGGCCGGTCGGGACCCCGTCCGAACGGCGGCGAGGGCGCGCACGACCTCCGACGCCTCGCGGCGACGAGCGTTCCCGGTCGCCGGAGATCTCCGAACCGTTTCGAGGATCCGGCGGACGACGGCGGGGATCGACCCATCGGCGGGGACGACGGCCACCCGATCCGGAGCGGCCGCCGATATCGTCTCCTTCCAACATCGCCGCTCCCAGGCCCCGACGACCGCGTGACGGGCGGCGAGCCTCGGCGGGTGGGTCTCGGGGCTCCCCGACGCCCGGGACGCGACGACGACCGGGTCGGCGTCGAGGTAGAGCGTCAGGTCCGGGATTCCCCAGGCACCACGAGAGAGCCGCTCCGATACGATTCCGATCACGTCAGAGCTCACGTCCCACCGGATCCCCATGGTCTTGGCGATCCCGAGGCTATAGGTCAACGGCCCGAGGAAGCCGGTGTCGAGGTAGAGGAGCTCGCCGGATCTCCGGAGTCGGGTCGCCTCGGCGAACCGGGCGAGATCCAGCCGGACCAGCTCGAGCTCGATTCCCCGAAGCTCCTCCGGGCTGCGGTACTCCAGCGACGGCGGGTGCCCGACGGAGTCGTACGCCTCGGCGAGACCGCCGCGGCCCGATTCCCGGACCAGCCCCCGGAGGAGGGTGGTCTTCCCCACCCCGCTCGGGCCCTCGAGGGCGATCCAAGGGAGGTCGTCCCGGCGCGACTCCGCCACGGCCGCCCACCGCCCGAGGGGCCGATAACCATCCCCGGGCCCCTCCCCGGATTCGCTTTAAGCCGCCCCGAGGGTCGCCGGCACGTGCCGGCCCCCGAACCGCCCCTACGTCGACCGACCGGTCCCCCGGGGTTCTATGCCAGGACGCTGGATCCGCTCCCGGCGTGGGCCGGTGAGGCCGAGAGCGCCCGAGGAGCCCCCCCACGGGCCTTAGGTCCCGGCGGCGGCATCCCCGGCTCCGGGTTCCGGGTCCGCCTTCGAGGGCTTTCTCCGGAGGAGCAACGCGCCTGGACCGGTTCCGTGGCGACACCCTCGCCAGCCCGTCTCCCGCCGTCGGGCGAGGCGACGGACGAACCCCCCTGGTCCGAGGTTGTGGTCGAACTTCCTCTCCCGCCCCCGGCGCTCGGGGCAGGAGCCGGGTCCAGCCTGGAGCCTGGGGACGGGCTTGTCGCCGAGGCGATCCAGGCCGCGGTGCGGAACTACGTCCACGACCCCCCGCGAGTGGTCGCCGGGCTGCACCGCCCCTTTGTGGTCGGCGCCAAGACCCTCGTCATGGGGGTCGTCAACGTGACCCCGGACTCGTTCTCCGATGGAGGGGAGTTCCTCGAGGCGGAGGCGGCGTTCTCCCACGGGCTTCGCCTGGTGGACGAAGGGGCCGATCTCCTCGATATCGGCGGCGAGTCGACCCGTCCGGGGGCTTCCGACGTGAGCCCCGAGGCGGAGTGGGCTCGCGTCGGTCCGGTCATCGCCCGGCTCCACGGGACGGTCTCGGTGCCGATATCGGTCGACACGCGGCACGCCGAGGTCGCGGCCCGCGCTCTCGACGCCGGGGCGGACCTGGTCAACGACGTGAGCGGACTAAGGGACGCCGAGATGCGGAGGGTGGTCGCCCGTTCGGGAGCCCCGGCGATCGCGATGCACATGCGGGGGACGCCGGCGACGATGCAGGCGAACCTCGCGTACCGGGACGTCGTCGGGGAGGTCTACGATTCCCTCGTCGACGCGGCCCGATCCGCCGTCTCGGACGGCATCGCGGCCGAACAGCTGCTCATCGACCCCGGCCTCGGTTTCGGGAAGAGCGCGGGGCAGAATCTCGAGCTGCTGGGCCGACTGGCGGAGTTCCGGTCGATGGGGTTCCCCGTCGTGGTGGGCGCGTCCCGCAAGTCGTTCTTGGGCTGGGTCGTCGGGAAGGCGCCCTTGGGCGACCGGCTCGAGGCCGGCCTCGCCGCCGCGGTGCTGGCCGCGCGCGCCCGGGCGCACGTGGTGCGGACGCACGACGTGGCCCCGACGGTCCGGGTGCTGGCCCTCGCCGATGCCGTGGTGGGCCGGACCCGGCCGGCCCCGCCGCGGTGAGCTACTTCCACTCCTTCTCGGGAGGGATCTGGGTCGGGTCGTCGAACTCGAGGACGAGCGAGCCGACGTAGTCGCATCGCAGGCAGTGGTAGCGCTGGCCCGTGATGAGCCCCGCGTCGTAGATGAGACGCATCGAGTAGCACTGCGGGCAGACGAGGATCGGTTTACCCCGGGGTTTCCGGTGACGCATCGCCGTCCCCCTCCTCGTCGTCGTCCTCGCCGGGTTCCGCGCTCGGGTCCTCCGACTCGTCGTCGACGGCGCCCGGGACCGGCCCCTCGCCGGCCGGAGGCGGGGGCGCCGGCGTCCCGGTCTCCGGACCGCCCGGCTCGGGACCGGGCAGGACGATGGCGTCGCGGACCGTGTCGCCCTCCTCGAGCCGGATGATCCGGACCCCCAGGGTGTTACGGCCCTGGGAGCGGACGCCGCCGACGGAGAGGCGGATCGTGATCCCCCCCTCCGTCGTCACGAGGATCTCGAGATCGTCGCGGACTGGGAGGACGGCGACGACGACGCCGTTGCGGCCCCCGGTGCGGATCGTCCGGACGCCCTTGGCGCCGCGCTTCGTCTCTCGGTAGTCGACGGTCGGGCTCCGCTTCCCGAACCCGGTGGAGGTGATCGTCAGCAGCGAGGGGTACTCCACGGTGACCGGCGCCATGGTGACGAGGCCGTCCCCCTTCTCCGCCGAGAGGCGCACGCCGATGACGCCGTACGTCGCCCGGCCCATCGGCCGGACCTCGGCGAGGGGGAAGCGGACCAGCTGGCCCATGCGCGTCGCGAGGACGATCTGGCTCGCCTCGTCGCGCAACAGGGCGACGTCGACGAGCTCGTCGCCCTCTTCGAGAAGGATCGCCTGGATCCCGCTCGTTCGGATGTTCTGGAACTGGTCGAGGCCGGTGCGCTTGACGATGCCGCGGCGAGTCGCGAAGAACAGCGAACCGTCGGTCTCCAGATCGCGGATGGCGAGCAGCGTCTGGACCTTCTCGTGGTCCTTGAGGCGCGGGAGGAGGTTGATCACCGCCTTCCCCTTCGAATGGCGGCTCCCCTCCGGCAGCTCGTAGGCCTTGAGTCGATAGACGCGGCCGAGCGTCGTGAAGAACAGGACGTTGTCGTGGGTGCGGGTGACGAAGGTGCGGATGACGTAGTCCTCCTCCTTCGTCTCCATCTGGACGAGGCCCTTGCCGCCCCGGCGCTGGCGGCGGTACTGGTCGAGCGGCAGGCGCTTGATGTAGCCGTCCCGGGTGACGAGGACGACGACATCGGTGTCCGGGATCAGGTCTTCGAGCGTGCGCTCGGTGAACGCCGGGACGATCCGCGTCCGCCGCGCGTCCCCGAAGCGCTTCTTCAGATCGGCGAGCTCGTGGGCGATGAGCTGGTCGAGCTCGTGCGGCGAGGCGAGGATCGCCTTCAGCGACGTGATCAGCGCCTCCTTCTCGGCGGCCTCCTTGAGCACCGCCTCGCGCTCGAGGGCGGTCAGGCGCGAGAGTCGCATGTCGAGGATCGCCTTCGCCTGCTCGGTGGAGAGCAGGAACCGACCCATGAGCGAGCTCTCGGCGGCCGGGACGTCCTTCGAGCGACGGATGATCTTGATGACCTCGTCGATATGGTCGATCGCCGTCAGGAACCCCTCGAGGATGTGCTTGCGCTCCTCCGCCTTCGTGAGGTCGAACTGGGTGCGGCGGGTGATCGTCGTGCGGCGGTGCTTGAGGTGGAGATCGAGCAGGTCGCGGAGCGGCAGGACCTTCGGTCGGCCGTCGACCAGGCACAGGTTGATGACGCCGAAGCTCGACTCGAGCGGCGTGTGCTCGTAGAGCCGGTTGAGGATGATCTCGGCGGGCACGTCGCGCTTGAGCTCGAGGACCACGCTCGTCCCGTCGCGGTCCGACTCGTCGCGGAGATCGGTGACCCCCTCGAGCCGCTTGGTCTTGACCAGGTCGGCGATGATCTGCAACAGGTT
>JABCYU010000002.1 GCA_013290045.1 Methanobacteriota archaeon
CACTCCCTACCTCTGTACGACGTCGTTCCCCCTCGATCGGAGGAACGAGCCTAGGAGCCCGAGGTAGAACCGCTTGGTCTTCGGGCGTCGACCCATCGACGAGACGCAGCTGTAGAGATCGACCTCCGAGAACGTCCGAGGGGAAGCCGGGTTCGCGGCCCCCTCCATTCGCTCGCCGAACCGTGTCAGGAACCTGATCGCTTCCTGGCCGTTCCGCCCGGCGTACTGTCCCCGTGTCCGTTGCTTCCACCCCACCCATTCGACCGCCTCTTCGTGCCACCGCCGAGCCACACCGGGCGCGGCAAGCACCTCCTGGGTGGAGTCGAACGGGTCCATCTACTTGGACCTCTCGGGCAAGGCGGGCGCGAGCTCGGGAATCAGGAAGGGGCTGCCGCGAGTGGGTCCAGGCCAACCCATCTCCCTCCGGACGCGAGACATCGCCTCGCTGACCTGCCGGGGCCCCATGCCAGGGTGCTCCCGCCAGAGGTGGGGCCGTATCGCCCCAGGAGTGGCGAAGGCCCGCTGGCAGAACGGGCACCGGCAGGGCAGGTTGCGGGTGAACCAGCTCCCGCGGCGGCTACGATTGCTCATTGGATCTCCAGAGTGGGCGAAAGCCGAGAGACACCCGCTCCGGTGGGCCAGCCCCTTTCTCGCCGCAATGAGTCGACGACCGCACGGATTTCACGTGGTCCCATGCCGGAATGTTTCCGGCGGAGATGCGAAGTCAGCGTTCCGAACGACCCGAGTACTACGCCGCACTGTCCTATGGGGCAGGGGGCATTCAGTCGAACCGAGGGGAACCGTCGCCTGCGCGCCACTACCGGATCCTCCTGGATTTCCGCCTAGCCTTCTGCAACGACTGCGCACGGCGTTTGAGCTCGGCGCGACGCTGGTCGTCCTCGATCCAGGCCACGGCGCGCTCCGTTCGAAGGGAGACGTCCTTGTCAAGTGGAACCCACACGAAGGTCATCGGAAGGCCTCCGTCAGGACGTAGACCGTCGTGCCGCGCCCGTGCGCCTCGCGATGCGTGCTTCGCCGACGGCCGACTGCGCGGATCATGTGCTCTCGGTGGAGGAAGTGGGCTGTGACGGCGCCGATGAGGTTCCGTGGGACGGACGGTCCGACGTCGCCCAGGGAGGCGATCACGTCTTCTGTGGCGAATCCCGCGTCGCCGACTCGCCGCCCTACGTTCAGGAAGGCGGTCTCCAGGAACCGCTTCCAGTCCGAGTGGCGCTCGAGCATCTCGGCTCGCGCCTGGACGAATTCTGGGCTCTCGGCGGTGAAGCTCTCGAGCGGAGGCACCAACCCGTTCATGTCGGGACCTCGCGGATGACACGGGCCATCCAGCTGCTCCCGACGAGGAGCGCCTTCTCTCGACCACGAAGGCCGTGGACCCGGGACAAGTGGTTGTCGAGACGGGTGCGTGCCCGGTTCCGCTCGTGATGCCCGTGGATTGGGTAGACCTTGGTCCAGTCGCCGAGCGGGCACGAGACAGTGATCAGCTCGCGGGTGTCGCCGGCGAGTTCCCTCATGACGTCGTCTCCTTTTTGCGAGAGGGGCATTGTCGACACGTGTAGCGGATCGACCACCAGCCTGGACCCAGTCGACGAACGCGTTTCGGACGGAGTTCCCGTCGTTCCGCATCCAACCCTCGAAACGCGTTCTCGATCGCCTGCTGCCGGTCGCGCCCAGAGGCCTCGGTGTCGTGCCCGTTGGGGAGGAACCGGTGGGAGACCGAGATTCGCGCCGGTGCTCCAGAGATGACCGCCCTGGTCGAAGTGCCGAGCCTCGACCCCGAAGGCGTGGAGCTCGAGGGAACATTTCCAGCCGCAGGATGGACAGTAGGCCCTACAGAGATGAGGGTAGAGTCTGATCCCGGGAGGGTCGACCCAGATGAGGGGTCGCAGGACGACGGTGCCCTCTGGCACTGGCTGAACAAGTCCGGAAAGAGAGAGAGCGGCACTCACGGAACCCCGTAAACGTCGGCGAGACAACTGGAGCAGAGATCTGGAGAGTGAGGCCCGGGCTCGAGGGGACCCTTGCAGCGCGAGCACTGAGTGGGTAGAACGCCACCCAGGGCGGGAGCGAAGGCGATCACGCGGGCAAAGCCTCCAAACTCGGCGAGGCAACCCGCGGCCCCATCGACGCGAAGAACTCGGCGTCGGCCTTCGAAACAAACAGCGCGACGACCTCGCCGTTCCATCGAGGGGACCAACTCCGCACACTCCAACACGATCCACGGAGGCCGAGGACGAACGACTGCTGAACCGAGAACGGACCCTCGGTCCCGTCCCCGTCTACCATCAGAGCACCCCAAGGACGATGAGGCCGATCGCGAAACCAAGCAGGACCCCGGCCAGGACAGTGAACACCACAATCCGGATATCGGCTGGTCGGGCGACCGACTCCTCAGGAATGCACGCCGGGATCTCCGCGCTCCAGTCGTTCATGCGGTGACCTCCTCGACGACCTCTGACCACCCGCATTGGCTCGCATCACGGCATGCCAGAAGCTGCCCCTCGAACCGGAGGCGGACCGGTCCCTCGCACGTCGGACAGGTCTCGTGCTTCGGCAGCATCCGGAGCGGGAACAGTTTGGCCGGGTGCGCCTTCTGGGTCGGTTGTCCGTGGAGCTGAATGTGACCGCGGCAGTAGGGCTGACCGCTGATCTCGCATCGGCCGACGGCCAGATTGCCGCAATCCTCGACCCGGCAGGTGTCGGCCTTCATCGGTCCTCCGTCCACGAGAACGCACCCTGGTGGTCCACCCGGTTGCAGTTCTCGAGCGTGCAGGGGTAGTCCTGGCCGTCGAGCGTGATGTGCCGCCCGCATGGGCCGGCAGGCGTGGCGTCGGCCGCCTTCCCGATCTGTGCTTCGAAATCTCCGGGCGAAAGGGAGGAAAACTCCCAGGACCGAGCACCGGACCGGGTCAGTCCCTCGACGAACTCAGAGAACCGGATCCGAGCGTCGTCGGAGAACCTCACGGTGATCTCCTGGACGACGCCCGGGGCCTCGTTCAAGTGAGGTTCCCCGTGGCCCCCGGACGGTCACTTCGGCTTGGCTGGGGTTGGGAAGCCCTCATGCGGGGAGCTCCCCGGGGAGGGGTAGACCCGCCTTACGTCGAATCAGGTGGTCCCACGATTCATCCCCTCCGAGGAGCTTCTGCCTCTGAAGTTCCCGCTTAGTCTCTATGGAGACAGGGATCGTCGAATCCTTGCGAACTCGGGGACCTTCCATGACGTGCTGCGGAATCCCATAACCTTCCACCGTCATATACCCTTTGATAGGACGCGCACTTCCGGAGTGTGACCGGCGCCAAGCGCACTTCCACCCCCTACGAGAGGGTCAGCATGACCATCCCGATGGGCCTCTACGAAGAGATGGTAGCCATTCTCGAATCTGAACGTCGGTGGGCTGACCGAGTGGATTTCATCCGGGAAGCGATCAAGGAAAAGGTTGAGCGCTGGAACCGAGAGCACCCCCTCGGCACGAGGAAACCCCCTCAACGTTGAACTAGCGGAGGGGGCATCAACCCCATCACTTCCCGAAATTCCTTGTTCTTTCGATCGCCGGTTTCCTTGAGCAGCTGTCTCGCGAAAATTCTGATCTCGTCTGAGGCCGGTCGACCTACTCGGTCCAATTCCTCGAGATAGTTGTACACCGCGAGCGCGCTCTCTCTAGCTCCGTCCCAGAACTCCTTGTCGAAGCGGTTCATCGAACCCTCCGAACCTCCGAGACTGACCTCAGGTATCAATCGGGAGGAGACCCAATGAAACGCTAGGAGCCGAAACCGACCATCTACTCGCTAGTTTTCGGTGACTGCAGTTACCTCAAGGGTATAGATTCCGGGAGATGTAGGCGCCTCAATGAGCAGGTTGAAGGGAATCGTCCCGCCGCCTTGTATCGTCACGTTCTGGTCGCACGGGGCGTGGTAACCCACGCAGAACGTCTTCAGCACGAATCCCGGGCTCACTCCAAAGTAGTCGATGACGTGCGATGTCATTGTCGGATTCGCGATGGTCACGTCCCAGTTGAAATTGCCTCCCGACCCGTAGGAAAAATAGCCGGTTGAAGGTGCAACGCAAATCCCAGTGTTGCCGCAGAAAGGTTCCTGGCTGGGACCGAAGTACCCCTTAGCTGAGCCCGCGTAGTCCATCGTAAGTTGCCCGGGGTAGACCTGGTCGACGGAGGGCGGGTTCTGCGACGCCGGTGGGCTGCCGCCTGCACTCGGATTTGGACTCGCGGCCGCGTGAACAAAGAAGGGATAGAGCACGGCGCCGAGGAGTACCGCCACCACCCCAGCCAAGGCGACCAAAGCCACCAGTCCCGACCAGCGAGTGTTCGATCGGGTTCCACCGGAATAGGACGATGGACGTGCGGCGTGGCGCACCTGGAAACCGCACGAGGGGCAGAAGCGAGTGGGCGATGGAGCTGGGCCACCGCACCTTGGGCAAAGTCCGTCGTAGGTCACTTCCAGTTATGCCCCCGCTCCATCGCGTATATTCACATAGGTGTTTGAACTTACCGAAAACGGGAAAGGCGGGCGGACGCGCCTTTCCCACCGCTCGCCTTTGCCCCGGGAACGGAAAGCGGTGGGAAGCGCGGCAAGGTTCTACAGATCGCCCTCAGGCGAGTCAAGAATCGTTCCCCCCTCGTACTCTACTATTAAGCCCGGTACTGATAAGTGACGCGCTCGCGGCTTCTCCGCCTCGGCCGGGTCAACGTCACCCGATGGTGCGATGCTCCGGAACCGGAGCACGAGGCCTACGTCACCCGGCTCTGGAACGGGGTGGTCCAGACAAACCCTGACGGTACGCAGGAGGAGCGCGGCGGGATCAAGTACGTCGCCGATGCCAAGGGGCTGAGCGAGCAGGTCGTCCACATCTGGATGGATTTCGTCAGCTCGGGGCGCCGACCCCCGAGCATCCCCCGCCGATCGCAGGACCTGCTCCTCGAGCTCGCGAAGAAGGGAGGCATCGACCTCAGCCCCCGGCCCACCTACGACATTCCGGCCAAACCCGGGTCCCCCTACGAACCGGCATTCCGCGTCTACACTCGGCTCCGAGCGGTTCTGGCCGTGGCCTCCCTCGCGCTGTGCGGGTTCCTCGCGGTCTCCTTCCTCGTCCCCCTCCCGTTCCCCACCGTCCCGATCGACCTCCCGGCCCTCGTGTCCTTCGTTGGGATCATCGTCCTCGCCGAGGTGTTCATCCTTTCCGACCAGAACGCGACGGTCCGGTTGGGGGCGGCCCACTGATGCCCGGCCACACCGAGAATCTGTTCCCCTCTCGAAAAAAGAGCCGAAAGGCCTTGACCCCATTCGCCTCCGACGAAGAGTTCGTCAACTACGTCAACACGGGAGCGGTGTTCCCGGTCGGTTTCCATAAGCCGGGGGCGCCGGTAGGCCGGGACGGCGTGTTCCCGGATGCCACTCGTCTGCGGGTCGTCAAATCGAGGCCCGATCGATTCATCGCAGACGGCCGCGCAACGATCCCCGCGCCTGAGGACTTCGTCCGGGCGTTGCACGCCCGTATGCTCTGGGTGCAGTACGACGTCAGTCATCCCGACTCAGTGAGCATCTGCTGGGACCCAAGGTTTCGACGAGCCCGACTCCCCAGCGGTTTCGCCGCTGGCGCCACCGCGTCGATTGTCGCCCTCCTTTTCCTCCTCACGCTCCTACTGCCGCTGGCCGGAGCCAACGGGGTGACCCCGATCCCCCCGAACGCTGCTTCGACCCCCGCCCGCCAAGCAATTGCAGCGACCTCGCCTGGGGAAAGCGCCTACGTCGAGAGCTTCCTGCTTTCTCAGAAGCTGGTTCCCCAGTCTGTCCTCGCGTGCGCCGGAGCCTGCAGGGACCTCACCACGGGCTTTGCGAATGTTTCCGTCCCGACCAACTACCTCGGGTCCGGCTCGATCATCGAAGGTGCGGGAAACTATTGGATCAACGTCACGTCTGGTTGCGGCGGGAGCTGCCCCGCGTACTCGCTGACGTGCAACTCGGTCTCGTTCAACCCGACGGCCGGGCAGAGCCCGTGCTACGCCTCCGCGGTCAATTTCAACGGTGCCCAGGTCACGACCGTTCCGCAGTACAACGTCACCCGATTGGTGACCTACGCGATCCCCGAGGCGGCCTCGTGGATAGGGTCGTACAGTGGGGCTTCGCTCACGTCGTCCGTCACCTCGTTCAAGCCCGACGTCTTCACCTTCGGAGCTCCCGGCAAGCTGCTGGGGTACGACGTCCTAGCGATCTCCTGGGCCGTCCCGATGCCCTCCGGGACATTCGTCGCCTCGAAGACCACAGTCGAGTTCCTGAACACCAGCACCTTCCTCACCGGCGGGTCCCAATTCCTCCTGGGCTCGCAGTGGATCCTCATCCAGTGGGCACGGCTTCCCGTCCCAAGCTGTGTCACCTGCGACGTGCCCTACAGCCACGCGGAGGTCCAGAACTACCTATTCAACCTCTACTACGCGATTCCCCCACCGACGGCGGGGAATGGGATCCTTCCGCCGCCCTCGGTCAACTCAACCATCCCCCCCGGAATCATCCCGGGGCAGATCCCCGGGTTCGCCCCGATCGTGCTCGTCCTTTCGACTCCGCAGCAGACCTCCCCGAACAACTGGAGCGAGGTCTTGGCGTGGCTGAACTACAACTGGTACGTCTCGGTGAGCGGGTTCGAGGTGGTATCGAGCTGGTTCGTCAAGGCCTCCAACGTCACCCTGTCCATCAATGGGGTCCCCCTTCCCAAGACCTCGTACACCGTCTCGAAAACCACGCTCTACGTCTACCCCGGTACGGTCTCAGTAGTGAACGGGACCTACGTCGCTCTAGGAGTCACCTTCCACTACTCCCCCAGCTTCGACCCGCTCGCGCCGGTAGGGGTCGTCGACGGGCTCCCAGTCACGCCGGGAGGAGTGATCGTGGCACTCGCCGTCGTCGCCACGATCCTGCTCGGCTACCGTGAGATCACTGACCCGGAGTTTCGGAAGTCCGGGAAAGCCAGCGCCGCCCTGGGGTCGCTGATGATGGGCCTGTTCGCCCTGGTGGTGCTCTACCTGTGATCACGAAGCACGAGAAGCGTCGCCTGGTGCTCGACCTCCTCCTTCTCGGGGTTCTGGCCCTGCTCTTCGTCTCGTCCCTGGTATGGGCAGCGCAGCCGCACCCCCCATCCCTCACACCCTCGGCCATCGTTTCCCCCGCGGCCTTTGCCCAGCTCACTTCCACCGCGAACGAGAACCTGAAGCGGGTCACGGTATTCCACCAGAACAACTCGGGGGTCTTCGGCGGCAGCTCGACGATAGCGACCTTCCCGAACAACTTCACCTCGAACCTCTACAGCTCGATCGGGTCCTTCGTCGAGTCGTTCACGGTGACCACCTCCAACGGATACTTCCCGCAGGTCAACTTCACCCAGGGCAGTACGGTCGTGACCAACGCGACCGTGTCGCTCCCCTTTACGCTCCAGCCTCCAGCCTTCGCTCCCGCGCTCAAGATGCGCGTCGTGGAGACGTACAGCTCGCAGGCCGCGCTCCCGGGCAACGGGGCGTACACGATCACGTCGCTCGCATCGCAGGCGATCATCTTCTCGCTCAACACCCAGTTCAACTGGACGCAGAGCGCGAGCGCGTTCGCAGGGACCTACACCCTGTCGGCCCCGACCGGGTATCAGCTGAACTCGTCGCAGGTCTTCCTCCCCTTCCCCGCCACTGCGAACGTCAACTACAGCACCGTGAACGTCACGGTGAACGGCACCTCAATCCACACCTTCCAGGTCCAGACGGGAGGGGTCTACGTCAATTGGGCCGCGCTGGGAGCGGGCTACAACGCGACGATCCGTGTGGGCTTCCAGAGCCTGCCGACCATTACCGGCGTCGCGCCGGTCCTCACCGCGAGCGGGTACGCCCTCCTGAACCAGACCTACTTTCAACTCAACGTGAGCTGGTCGAACACTCTCGGCAACACCTACGCAGGGGTCTTCCTGATCGTCGCCAACTTCTCCGGCCAACTGAACCCGGCCACGATCACGGTCATCAACGGGAACAGGCTGCTCCCCTCGGGGGCGTCCTACCTCACGGGAAACACGCTCACCATCCTACCGCAGGTGGTCACCGTCCCGGTCGCGGGAACCGTCTCGTTCTACGTGGACTTCCAGTTCTACGGGGCGCCCCCGAGGTACACGATCAACTCGGCCACTCCGTGCCTTACGCTCGGTGCCTCGGTCCTCACCTGCGGCGCCCTCACCGGTGCCGGCGCCCTGCTGATGCCGGTCGTCCTGCTCGTCGGCTGGCTATCCGACACGCGGCTCTCGAGGAACGCGGATGTCCGCATGTTCACCCGGGAGGCCTTCCGGAACAATCCCCGATTCACCTACTCCGTAGTCTTCCTGATGCTCGTCTTCGCCGCCGCGTATCTCCTGCTTCAGGTGATCTGAGTGGCGCGCTCGGTCACCGTCTCCGGTTACCTCCTCCGCCGGATTCCCCAGGTCGACGCCGGGCCTGCGAGGGGTCGGACCCTTGGAGTCGTGGGAGTCATCGTCCTCTTCCAGTTGGTCGTGCTGCTGCTCACCGTCAACCAGAGTCCGTTCCTCCCTGGCAATTGGGGGCCTCTCCTGCAGGCGGAGCAGGTCTACCTGACCATGGCCCTTTTCGCCGGGGCTGTCTTCTACTTCAACCCCAAGGTCCCGCTGATCAGCGAAGGGAGCATCGGCTGGTTCCTGACCCTCTACGTCGGCTTCGCGATGACCACCACGCTGGTCCTCTCCCTGATCTTCGTGCACAGCGGGGCCACCGTGCCCATCCCGGTCTCGGGAACGCAGAAGATCCAGACAGCGCTGTTCATCGGACTGTTCGTCGGCCCGGTCGAGGAACTGTTGTTCCGGGTGGTCCTCCCGCCCCTGTTCGTCGGAAAGCTGAAGGGGCAGGCCGCGGACGTCGCGGCGGCCGCCGGCTCCAGCATACTGTTCGGTCTCTTCCATCTGCCGGCCTACTCGGTGGCCACGGCCACAGTCTCCCCCCTCCAGCTGGGGTCGAACGTAGTCCTCGCCGTGCTGCTCGGGTTGCTGCTCTACATCATCTACCGGTCGGTCGGGTTCGGAGCGAACGTCGGAGTCCACGTCGCGTACGACCTGACCGTTCTCGGGGTCATCGGCGGACTGTCGGTCGCCGCGGCCCACCTGGGCTTGGTGCCGTTATGACCCGGTCGGTGCGCATCCGCCTTCCCGTCAGCGAGCGCGTTGACGAGCTCCTCGAAAAGTACCGGCACGTGTCGCAGCAGGACCCGCGGGCGTACCTACCCACCGGGAGGAATCGGGTCAAGCTGATCGAGACCGCCCTCAGGTACAGCGCCCGGTATCACCGTGAGGAGGATCCGACGTTCGCCCCCAACGGCAGATATCTCGACATCCATCTGAAGTCCCCCGAGCTCCTCGGAATGACCCCGAGGGCCCTCGGCGCCCACCTACAACGGGAGATCCTCGAGTTCGACGGCAGGTTTCGCCCGCCGTCGCCCTCCACCGACCTCGACACGCTGGAGCTGCTCCTGGCCGATGAGACGCTCTGGGCGATCCGGGTTCGGGCCTTCCATGAAGGGCGCTCCGTCCAGGACCTGCTCACCGATGTCGCCCACCGGAGCCTGCTCGAGATGCGGCTGATGTATGAACGCGCCGGAGCTCGTCGCGAGCTGGTCCCGGTCAAGATCTCCTCCTCTACGTTCCGCGAGGTGAACCGCATGGTTCACGCCGTCGGCGGTCACCCATACTTCGCTCTCCAACACCACATGACGTTGAAGGTCGGGGCGACCCAGGCGGTGCCGGCGTGAGGCCGGCCCTTCTCTCCCTCATCGCGGTCGTCGGGCTCCTAGTCTACCCCGTGTCGATGGCCGCACTCACTGCGGCCACTCCGCCCGCGACCACCTGGGAGGTGGACTTCCCGGCGACCAAGATACCGTCGGGTGCGCCGGCCGAGATCACCGTCCTGGGGCCGGCGCATGCCCGAATTCTGGTGACCGTCACCGCACCGCCGTGGAACGGGACGTCCCCAGTGTTCACCGGAGACTTCACCCTACCTAACGCGACGCCGGGGAGGCAGGCGTCCATCAACGTGACCATCGCCACCGGGCCCCTCCCGACCGCCGAATACCAGGTGCAGGTCCAGTATCAGGGGCTCTTGGCTGCGAGCGGTTGGTTCTGGATAGTCCCGCCGGTCAACGAAACGGTCCTCAACGCCACTGTCTCCCAGGTCTACGCCCAACTCATCGTCGACCAGCAGATCCTTTTGAACGACCGCCAACAGATCGTTCAGGCGCAGCTGGTCCAACAGATGCAGTGGTGGGCCTGCATCCTCTCGAGCGCCGTTTCGCTCGTTGGGATGTCCATCGCCGTGACCTTGACCCGCCAACCGAAGGGGGAGGCTGCACGCTCGTTCGAAGGCGCCTGGCACTCGGCATGGTGGCGGCACCCCGGGACCATCCAGGGGTCGATACGTGGGAACCAACCCATTCCCGAGATGGCCGTTCCCGCGGAGGAGATCTGGTACTCGACCATGTGCTGGACATGTCGAAACCTTCGGTACACGGAGCCCCAGATCATCGTCCACATCAATGCGAACCACTTCGACGTCGTTGGCGACGCCGGGCCGAAGGCGGGCAAGCACTACTGGAAGGACCCCGTCGCGGTGAGGGCGGCCCAGCTGGCGCCCACGACAGACGAGCATGGCCGAGCCTTGGGCCGGAAGGTGCGCAAGGGTCTCGTGATTCCCTTCCGGCAGGGGGAGAACTGAATGAACGCAGTAGGGACGCCCTTCCGCCCCACTTACGAGCACTTCAACTGGCCGTTGCTCTACATTCTCGTCGTCGTCGCGACCGGGGTCATCGCGGGAGTCTACACCGCCTACGACTACCCGAACTGGTCGACCGCGATCAATGCGACCACGGTGATTGTCCTATCGGCGCTGGTCGTCCTGTGCTTCCTGCCCGCCATCCTGGGTCTCACGGCGTACATCCGCATCCACACCCCGATGCTGCAGACGGCGACCAAGGTCTACCGGCTCTCCAGGTTTGCCCCGTTCGACCTCCCGGTCATCAGTTACCAGGTGACGCCGGAGGCCGTTGCTGCGGTCGCCGGACGACTTCCTCCGGCGGCGGCCGAAAGCGCGCTCAAGTCCGGGCACCGAGACTTCTCGGCCAAATGCCTGAAGCTAGGCGGTCTGATCATCCCCGGATTCTTTCTTCCGCCCGAAGACTACTTCCTGATCTACTTCCCCGGCGACCTTTGGCAGACCGGGGACAACATCACCGGAGACGGATACTTCACCCCCAAATCGACCCGGACGATCAACCACCACCACATACCGGAACTGTGGCTCGAGGAGCTCCGGAAGCAAGGGTTCAAGCCCGGCAAATCCACATTGCTCGTCACCACCGAGCCGCCCTCGTCATGGAGTGATTACCTCCGATACAACGTGGAGAAGGTGCGCCGGTACATCGGGGACACTTCCCATGACCCCGTCACCGGAGGTGCGACGGCCGATGCGTTCATGATGGCTTGGCTCGGCTCCGAGGGGGAGAAGCACCGGATCCAAGCCGAGCTGCAGGAGGCCCATAACGAGGTCCTGGACCTCCGGCGAGCGGGGGCGGCTACGGCGCGGCGCAAGGCCGAGCTCGCGGGGGGGAGGGCCGACATGCCACCTAACCTCGGGGCCATGTCCGAGCGGCCCGGGAGCTTCGACACGTGAGTGCGGGGACGGTCCCGCGTCAGACCGGGCCCGTGAAGGACCTGGGGCCGATCTCCGATGCCTACCACCCAGCGGCGCCTTCCCAACAGGAGACGACCGAGAGCCTCATTCGAGAGATCCTTTCGATCCAGCGCGCCCGTAGAATGGCCGCGCCGGACCAACGGTTCCATCTGCTGCGCGACGAGATGGTGGAGTGGCTGGCCGGGTTGGAGGGTCTGGACCCGGGCAAGCAACTCCTGAGCGGATACGCCGACATCGACGCCCAGGTGGACGAATTCCTGAACGATCTGAGGCTGGCTCGCGGGTTGGTGGCTGCTGCGCTGCTCGCCGACGACCCGGCGGCCGACTATCCGCTGGTGAAGCTGATGAAAGGCGATGCATCAGCCCAGGTCTACCAGGTGAAGAAAAGCCCGGGGGTCACGGCCGTCATCGAGGTCGCCGAGAGAGACTACGACTCGACGATGAACCGCTGGGTGACCCTCGACGAGCGGAAGAAGTACCTTGAGGCCGTGAAGCGGATGCTCGGCCCGTACGCCGATATTCGAGGCATCGCGGCCAAGTGGGGTCTCTGGAACATGGACTCCGAGGTCCATGCCACGACGGCGGCCTACAGCATGAAGTCGATCGAGGCTGCGATCGACTCGGAGATGCGATCGCAGGCACGGGACTCGGCTTCGAGGTAACGAACGTGGCCGCCTCTCCCTCCGCCCTCACCGGGACCAGCTACCTCGATATGGAGGAGGATATCGTGCGGATCGCACGGGAGATCCTCCAAATCCGGGACCTGCCCCCGATCACCTGTCTAAATTTCGTCCAGTCCGCGTCCCTCGACTGGGAGTTCATCAAGAACTGGAGCGTGGTGCTCTACCCCTACGTCGTCGATGGGATCCCGGGCGATTCCCCTGGCCAGCGGAAGTGGCGGGCCGTGCGCGAGGTCTGGAGGAGGTTCCAGATGCTCGAGTTCACCGCGTTCTGCCAGAAACACCACACGAACCCGGGGATGTTCCTGAATCTGCGGGCGGTACTCGTCGATCGGAAGACGCAGGCGTGGTGGATGGTCGAGGAGTCGACTCACGTCGCCCAGCTGCTCGAGTCGGGGAAGTTCTGCTTCATCAACGGTCCGCCCGGCAGCGGAAAATCGGACACGTACTTCACCCTGGTCCGTATTGCCTGCAGCTTGTTCGATGAGCACCAGCGGTTCGGCGCGGGTTCCCGTCTGACGACCGTGTGCCGCGAGATCAAGGTCGAGACCGACCGCGAGACCCGCGTGAACCGTGACTTCGATGAGGAGGAGGGCGACGGTGCCTCCGATGCCGAGGGCGACGGGGACGAAACGGTCTCTCCGCTCAGCATGCTGGGCGCCAAGGAATTCCTTGCCGTATCGAACATCCCCACCGGCCCCGGACCCTTCGAGAGCCACATCGCCTACGAGCCCAGTCTGTCCGGGACGCTGACCGCTATCGCGAAGTGTCGACTTCGGGGAGGCTTCGCTTGGTGGGGGTTGGACGAGGTCGCGGCGAACGTCGACAAGCTCACCCGCGCCAAGAAGGAGGTGAAGTGGATCGAGGGGTCGTGGCGAACGGTCCGAAAGTCTGGTGCAGCGATGCTCTTCCTGAGCCAGGGGGAAACCGACCTTGCCGAGGTCTTCAAGCGGTGGTGCCAGACCCAAATTCACAAGCGGGGTAAGCGACGGGGTCTCTTCCACGTCGACGGGGTCCACAACGTGATCCTGCGGAAGGTCCCGAGCTGCCGCAAGTCCATTCCGTTCAACACCGAGAGCCGTGGAGGGTTCGACATCGACGTCAACACGGTCGAGCTCAATCGGGTCCTGGGTGAGGTAGAGAAGAAGCTGGGGTACGACGACCCGGCCGCCACGAACCGTGCCATCAACGAAACGATCGTCACCTTCTGCGCCTCGGAAAGGAAGCGATTCGAGCGGCAACGAGCCTTCGAAGCGAAGCGAGGTCCGGGCGCCCGGGGCGTCGACCCCGACGACTGAGTTATGGTGTGAGTTTGCCGAAAATCGGCATTTTGACCCATAAAACCACGCGTATATTCACATACCAAAACCTGCGGTCTTCACCTGAGGGCGACCTCAGCGATGAAGCACACGGTGGAGTACCCAAGGGAGAAGAGACTGAAGGGCCCCGTCCGGAGCCCGGCCGAAAGGTCGGCGATCCTCGGGGCGTGGATCGGACTGGTCGTTCTGGCGTTCAGCTTCCTGTCCATGATGTTCGTCGCGGCCACGGCGGCGGCCGCCCCGACGGCGCTCGGAGGGCAGGTCATGGCGACGGCTGCGCTGAATGATTTCACGCAGATCTACGCATGGCTGTTCTTCGTCGGGATCCTGTTCGTAGTGGGTGGCGTACTCGCTTACGGGCTGGTCCACGGGGTCAAACCGACTCACGCGCTCATGGTCGGCGTCGTCGGTGGTCTCCTAGTCTTCGGCGCCTACCTGGGCGCCCAGGCCGCTCCGACCGTCTGCACGGTCGGCTGCGCCGTGACGCCGGCTCCAACCTCCGCTTCGATCGCGGTGACGGTGACATCGGCGAACTTCGTCACGGGCCAGACCCTGACCCTCTCCCCGCTCTCGGTCAGCATCGACCTGGTCTACAACACCACATCCAGTGCATTCTGCGTGACCAACGTCCTGCAGAAGTGCCCCGCGGCTGCCCACAACTACGCGGTCCTGCCGCTCGTGCTCTCGCGGACGGACAACATCAACGCCACCTACGGGTTCACCACCACGATCAACGGGATCCCGACCCTGACGAACTCCTCGACGGGGCTCGTCTTCAGCCCGGTCGGCTACACCTCCGCGACCTCGACCTCCCCGGGTATCTGGAAGCTCCAATGGAGCGCGGGTTCGATCGCCAACACGAACCCCACCCAGAACGCGCCCTCGGTCACGTCGGGAGTCGGCGGGAACCTGGTGGGCGTCCCGGCCTTCGGTAGCAAGGCGGTCGCGCTGTCGGTCGCCTTCGCAGGCGGGAACTCGACCACGGGAACGTTCGGCTGGATGGCCACGGGTTACGCGACCTACCCGATGCAGATCGCGTTCGGTGGCGGCGGCGGCGCCACACCGGCCATCGTGACGGTGAATTTCGTCTTCCTCGGGACGCACTCGTAGGGAGGGAACCGTCGAACGAACCGCAGCAACGGAGGGGGATGAGGACCGAGCCCCCGGCTCGGCTCGGTCCGACCCGTCCAGCGCTGCAGGGCCGAACCAGGGGGGAGGATGAGTAGCGCGGAAGAATCGATCAACCTCGCAACATCACGCCGGATCGGCACAGCCCGACGGGCGGCCGAAGCTGCGCGGAAGAAGGTCGAGACGGCCCTTGCGGATGTTCGACACCTCGCGACTCAGCTGAGAGACCCCCATTGGAAGCAGGCGATGCCGGGTGGCGCTCACTTCGTGGGCCCCAGATTGGACACGATTGCGGGCGAGCTGGTGCGGGCGCTCCAGGAGATCCACGAGGTCCAGGAGCTGTAGGAGGGAAGGTGAGCACGGTAGCGAGCATCGATCACATGGAGGAGAGCCCGTCGGGGGTCATCCACCTGCGCGGGACCCTGTCCAACGGCAAGCCGTGGCTCTTCTATGGGAACGCGGACAACGCGCACACCCAGGCGCTCGTTCAGCGCTATCACCGCGAGCACGCTCGCCCCAACCTCGAGAAGTTCAGCCAGCACATCCACATCCACCACGGAGGCCTCGGAAAGTGGTGCATGGCCTGTCCCACGGAGGCCCGACACGAAGCGCTTGAGTGGGAGGTTGGCGAGAAGGGCTACCGGCACGTCATCGACCAGCTCGAGCTCATCGCGAACCTGAACCACCGGAAGAACCCGCACCTGACACGGGTCGCCCGCGAGGACGTCCGATTCCTACAGGGGCGCATGCGCCTCGAGCGGAACCACAGGGAGGTCCCATAATGCGGAGCCTTCGGGAGAGCACACGAGGGGTGGGACTGGCCTGGGGGATCATCGGACTGATCGCCCTGATCACGCTCGCGGTTTCGTTCATCTTCTACCCGGCGTTCTTCCTCGCAGTAATCATCGCGATGGCGGGGTTCCTCGTCCTCGTCCTCTACAAGGCTCACCCCTACGGTCTCGCCGTCGGCGTTGTCCTGATCATCATGGCCGTCGTCCTGGGGCTCGCGGGAACGGCCGCGCAGCTCTCGCTGTCGGTGGTTCACAACACGCCGCTGGTGGGGCACTGAGGTCCGAGACGGACCATGCGGACGGTGCTCATCGTGGTCGTCCTCCTGGTTCTGGGCTCGGTCGGGGTCCTGTCGGTCGCGCCTTTCCCCGGGCGGTGCGACATCCGGGTCAGCGTCGGGGCCGTCGACATCGGAGTGATCGTCGGGACCATCTTCTCAATATCCTCGGTGAACCCGAGCGTCGTCGGGAAGAGCACCATCATCGACTGGCAGGCCGTGGGCCTCGGGTTCGCTCCCCCCGCGCTGGCGGCCCAGTTCACGATGACCGTCTCGCTCTCCGACGGCCAGAGCGTGTCCAAGACCGAGAACCAATTCTTCCCCTCGGTCCCGCTCCTCAACGGTCAGCAGTTCACCGCCTCCGACACGTTCTACCTCGGCTACGTCCCGGTCGGGAACTACGCGATCAGCGTTGTCCTCACCCAATCGGGGGTCGGCAGCGTGGCGACCGGCTCCGGCTCCATCTCCGTGGGGTGCTGATGTGCCCGCTGGAGGAGGTTCGAGGTGAACCCCTACCTATGGGTGGCCGGGTCGATCCTGTTCGGCATCGGGATCCTCGGGCTGCTCCTGACCCACTTCGGGATCATCTACGGGTTCATGGTGGTCTCGCCGTTGTTCTTCGCCGCGGCGGCCACGATGTACGTCGTGGCTATCGGGCTTCGACATCCGATCGGGATCGTGGCCACGTTCCTGACGACCGGGGTGCTGTTCGAGCTGATCGTGTACTTCAATTGGCTGGGGCTGGGTAGCGTTCTTTGAAGCTTCACCTCACCCTAGCACTCGCCATCGCACTGATCGTCGACCTGGTGGTCTTCTTCGGCGTCGGGTTCGGCACGGGAAGTCTGTGCACGGTCGCACAAGCCGGGTGCACACCGGGAGGGACTCTGTCACAGACCACGAACGGCCCCGGCGGGATCATGTTCCAGGTGGCGTTCGGGCAGGCACCGAACAACGGATTCTACACTTCCGACTACAACTCGAACGGGACCAGCACTCCAATCTCCTGGAACCTACAGACGTTCGTCGGAAACAACTCGTGCACCCAAGGGCCCGGATGGGAGGTCGGGAGCACCTTCGACTACGGGTGGTACCAGATATTCTTGACCTACCAGGGGTCCCTTCTTCCGATCGTTGCGCAGGGAGCGGCAGGACTCTCGGCTGGACCGTCAAACGGCAATGCCTACTCCTACTACACCGTCTCTGAGAACAGCAGCGCGACGCAGTCGGCGTACTGTTACGGAGGTGGCGCCCAGAGCTCGGGCGGTTCGTTCTACCTGACGACCATCGCCCTCCAGGGGACCTACCAGGATTACTCGGTCCTGCACGTCCGGTTCTTCACTGAGACCCGCTACTGCAACTCGGCGTTCCAGTTTTCGAGGATCCCCCAATGCACGCTGGGGGGCAACAGCCTCGGACAGACCGGGTCCCCATGGCAGGGTAACGCCGAGGGTCAGATCTTCGTCCGATCCGGCTACACCGCGATGTTCCCACAGCAGGGCGTTGCCTACAACGGCGGCACTCTGTCGGTTCCCTACTCCACCGGCTACGACGCGGGCACCGGCTACTCGATGACCTTCAACTACGGTCCCTGCCGCCCGAACGCGATGGGTGTCATCCAGACCCTTACCCTCGTTCAGAGCACGCTCGGAGTGGCCACCTTCAACGTCCCTCAGGGGCTCGCTCAGCTAACGAACACGACTTGCGCCCCGCCATTCACCTACAACGAGTTCTACGTCATCCTTTACTCGGGGCAATTCCCACTCGCTTGGATCAGTCGACAGCTCGTCGACGTAAGCCCTTCGACCGCCCCGGGGGTCCCCCAGATTTCGCTGACCGACGCCACCGGACACAGCCCCGCGCAGGTCGGCGACACGATCGTAATGACGTTCAACGCCAGCTACACGGCGGCAGGCGGAAAGATTAGCACGTTCAACGTGGCGGGCTTCTACAACGTACCGGGAGTCCCCACGCCCCCGGTCCAGGCCCAATACTGGATCGCAGGCAACGCGCAGGGGTCGAACGTCGCCGCTACTTGCTCGGGGAACGCATCGTTCGGCGTCTGCACCGGCACCTACCGTTTCCAGCTCACCTACCTCGATGACGTCACCGTAACGGTACAGGACATCACAACGCTGAACCAGGGCAATCAGAACGTGGTCACTCTCCAGGTGACCCCGTCCGGTTGCGCCTCGGCGACCTGCAACGGGCTTCCCGCGGGCCTGTGGCAGTGGGTCGGACCCCTCACCCTGGTGGTGGCGATCGCCCTCTCCGTTTCCTTACTGGTCTTCTGGGTACCACTTCCAATCCAATTCCGCATCATCGCTCTGGGAGTGACCCTGATCGCTCTTGCGGTGTTGTACGGCCCGATTAGTGGCCTATTCGTCCCAGGGGGCCCCCTCTGATGGTCGGAATCGGGACCCCGAACGTCGTCCTCTCGTTGATCGGGTTGAGCATCCTGGGCGCGGGACTCTTGGGCGCAGCGGGAGTCGGACCGATTGCCCTCGCTGGGCTCGGCCCGGCTCAGCTTTCAGTGGGGATCGTGGCCCAGTTCTCCTGGAAGACGGCGAACCTCACTGCGATCGTCACGCCGAACAATGTGCTACCGGCCGGGGGCTCGAACTCGGTTCCCGGTTGTCCGTCGTTCTCGAGCACGATCTACTGGGGTGACGGCGCCGTCGTGCCCGCCAACGCCGCCGCTTCGTACACGCACACCTACATCCAGAACGGTATCTACACGGTCTCCGAGACGGTCCTCGAGACTCTCTGCACCATCCCGAAGAGCACGAGCCAGGTCTCCGTTTCCGCCCAACTCACCGCCCCATCGGCGACAAGCGGGACGGCCAGCAGCGGTCTCGGAAAGACCCCATCGAGCGTCGCCCCGTCGTTCTCGGTGCAGACCTCGAACCTCAACGTCACCCTGCGAGACACCTCAGTCGCGACGAACGAGTCGATCAAGGCCGTGACTTTTGCCTTCGGTGACGGGGCGATGTCGACCCCTGGTGCGGGAGGTCTGGTCACAAGCCACGTCTACACGGCCGCAGGGACCTACCGAGTCCTCGAGACCGTCACCGGGAGCGCGCAGGTCTACTGCTCAAACTGTGGGGCGGGAACCTACCCGATCTTCACCACAGCGACGAACGTCACGGTCGTTGTCGGCGTCTCCTCGGCCGCCACCGTCGTAGGCCCGTCGCCGCCCCCGGCGGCCAGCGGGGCGTTATCCGGACCCGTCCTTGCGGCCATCTTCGGAGGTGGGGCCCTTGCGGGTCTTCCTCTGGTCCTCCGGTCTCGATTCGGCACGGCTCTCGGACTTTCCGGGGCCGCGGGAGTCATCGGATTCGCGTTCGGCGTGGGGTGGATCTGATGAATCCCATCACGACCTCCTTCCTCGTTGTCGGCTTCCTCGGTCTCTTCCTTGGGATTGGAGGGAGCGTCGGCATTGTGCCTCTGGCGGTGTTCAACTGCAGCACCTGCTACGTCCCAGGAACGAACTCTGGGACCGTCCCAGGTATCCCCACGTGCAGCGGCACGAACACGATCTGCCCCAACGTGGTCTTCCTCGAGAAGGGGTACAAGCTCGTTGGCTGGATCAACGGTACCTATGCGCTGGGCGTTACCATCGACAACAACCCATCGGCGTACGACACCTCCTACGTGCAGTTCAGCCCGTCGACCGGGAAGGGTTGTGGCACCAATGGGGGGACCTGCCTGTTCTCGTTCAACGTCAGTTCCATTCGTCAAACTGGGGGCGCTTTCTACGAAGCGTTCAGCTACACATTCCCCGGTGGCTGGACCTACCCCGGGACTTTCCCCGGCTCGTACAACCTCAACACCCAGATCATCTACACCCAAACCTCCCTTGGCGTGACTTCGAAGGTCTCCCTCTACACAGTGCCGCAGCCGATCTCAATACCCGGAAACCAGACCTTCAGCAACTGCGGTAACTCCTGCTTCTCCCTGTCCGCAGGGTTCTCCTTCTCCCTGTCTGGCTTGTTCGGTGCGTTCAACGACACGTCAGCCGTGACGGGCGGGTCAGTGGCCAACGCCACCTGGTCGTTCGGAGACGGATCCACCGCGACCGGGACCCGCGTGACCCACGTCTTCACCGCGGTGGGGCAGTATCGAGTGTCCGAGACCGTGGTGGCGCAGAACACGGGTGGCGTTCAGCAGCTCTTCGCCACCACGACACTACCGGTGAACATCACCCTCTCCCAGGTGGGACCCCTGATCAAGGGCCAGACGAACCCTACGACGTCCGGGTCATTGGGATTTTTCCACCCGTCACTGGTGGACGGAATCCTCATTGGCGCCTCCGTGGCCCTCATTCTAGCCGCGTGGCTGCCCAAACACCCGGTCGTAATCCTTGGGGCTGTCGCCGCTGGCGGGACTCTGGGGGGGCTGCTCCTTTGATGGGCAGGCTCGACCCGCGACCGAAGCCCGCCTACGTCGACGTCCCGATGGATTACGACACGTGGGAACGCCTCCGGGAGGGCACCGGATGGGACCACGAGAAGGCGATCGAGAAGCTACACGCTCGAGCCGTGGAGCAGCTGCGCGCATCGCGACCCAACTGGAAGGAGGACGAGATCCACCACGTCGCCCAGGAGACGATGTTCAGGGACTCGTGCCGGGCGGCCTACTATCAGGCGCTGACGGAGATGCAGAAGCGCCGGCGGCTGCCGAAGACCCTCCGCATTACGTTCACTCGGCCCGGAACCCGGGACGACCGTGAAAGGGAGGTAGGATCGTGAGGACGTATCTGCTGGTGTTGGCGATTGCGATCAGCGGAGTGCTCGGGGTCCAGATGTTCCTGGCGGAGGGCGCGCCAGCCAACCCCACGATGTCGCTTCAGAGCGGCCTGACCCCCGGCGTCGCCCAGCAGGCCCAAGTGGTCGTGAGCTCCCAGATGTTCAGCGTCCAGCCGCCCAACTCGATCGACCAACTCGGGGCGAAGGTGGTCTACAGCGCCTTCCAGAACGGGATCCAGGTGGCGTTCCAGCAATCCCAGGCGCTCGGGATCACCGGGGGGTCGGGAAGCCTATACCTGCTCACTGCGACCTTACCGATCAGCCTCTCCGCGCTCTGCAGCGGATCCCAGTGCGGCGGGTACATCGAGAACCTGACGGTGACGGCCCAAGTGGTCGTTCCGACCTACGACGGGGTCTACACCAGCGCACCCATCACCGTGACCTTCCTGAGCGCGGGAAGCCTTCCCTCGGGCCTCCAGCCGACGTACGGCCCCACCACCCAGCCACCGGCCTCGATGAACCAGTTCAACATCAATCTCTGGGGCGCCCTGACCCTCGCCGTAGCGCTTGACCTCGCGCTGGCCGCGGCGATCACCAAGCACCCGGCGTTCGTCCTGCCGTGGGGACTGGCCGTGGCAGTCCTCGCTTTCGAAACTGTCCTGTGGGGGCTCTAAGCCGACACTTCCTTCTCCGGGGGTCGGGCGCCCTTAGTGCGGTGGCTCTGGCGAGCGTGAGCCTTCTTCTCGTATCGGGTTGCCATCTCCCCACCACTCCCACTGCGGTGACGATCGACGTCCCACGGTTGGCGCCTCCTGCTCACCCTGCCAATGCTCTGGAGGCCTCGACGAAACCCCCCGCCGAGGTCTCCTTCCCCAACACGCACGTGACCCCGCTGGCTGGTGGGACACCCCAGTGGGCCACGATCTGCGCCACCGGCGGGGCCTCCTCCGGGTTCATTTGCCCGAACCAGCCGAGCAAGGTCTGGGGATCCGGCCTCGTGTGGGACGCGGCCGACAACTACGTGATGCACTTCGGCGGGGCGACCACCGCTACGGGGGCGAACAAGCAGGAGACCTACCGGTGGGCGAACGGGGCCTGGACCAACCTCGCTCCCGGAACCCAACCGCAGAACCGCGCCAACTTCACGATGGTCTACGACACCGCCGACTCCTACGTGTTCCTGTTCGGCGGGTACATCACGGGAGCCGGCACGGGAGACTGGGGCGACTCGTGGAAGTACGTCGGCGGAACCTGGACGAAGCTCTCGCAAACCACCGCGGGCCTGAACGCCCGATCGGGAATGTGCGGCGTCTACGTCCCGTTGGTCAGCGGCCACGGGGGGTACGTCCTGATGTTCGGTGGGAAGTACAACGGGTCGGCCGCCGGGAACTATCCGACGGACACGTGGAAGTTCGTCGGCGGCAGCTGGACGAACATCACGGCGAGCGTCGGATCCGCACCCGCCGGTAGGGTCGGAGGATCCTGCGCGTACGACTCGGTCGACAACTACGTAGTCCTGTTCGGCGGGGTCGGATCGGGAGGAACCGAGACCAACGACGTCTGGAAGTTCGACCCGGCTGGAGGCACGACCGGGACGTGGACGCAGCTCTCGGCGAACGGAGCCGGAGGCAAACCGAGCGCTCGAGCCTACTCCGAGCTCGTCTACAACTCGTTCTCTCAGAAGGTCGTTCTCAGCCAGGGTGCTCGGGGCACGATCGCCACTATGGGAGCGATCCCGTTCGATTTCTGGTCCTACGTCGGGGGAACCTGGACCAACCAGACCGCCGTCTGGAACGTCATCGGGGCGAATCCCCCGGCGATGTACGGGAACACGGTCGCCGACGTCAACGCGTACGGCTACTCGATGTACTACGGCGGGATGAAGGCCGCCGGCGGCACGATCAACGGGACGTTCGCTCTCGGCAACATCCTGACATCCCAAGGGACGGCGTCCAACCCCGGGGAGATGGCAACCTCCACGGTCGTGAACTTCTGGAACAACGTTACCGGCGGGTCGGGGACCTACACCTACGTCTACCACGGCCTGCCGACTGGATGCGCTACGACGAACTCGAGCCACTTCACGTGCACCGCGACCACGGCCGGAGTGTTCATGGTCAACTGCACGACCACCGACACCGGCGGCCAGTCGACGAACAGCAACCAGATCAAGGTGGTCGTCGACTCGAGCGCGAGCGTCGCGGGATCCCTGAACGCCGGGACCTTCCTCTACAATCCTCCCCCGTTCTTCTTCGGGGCCGACATTTGGTCGAACATGACCTCGGGGATCGGCCCGGGAGCGGTCGCCAACCTGCTGAACGCCACCCCGATCAAGCTGCTGCACTTCTACGGCGACTTCGACAAGACCAACATGAGCATCGGCTACCAGGGACAGGGGTACGGGTCGAACGGGGTCGCCCACATTCCCGTGTGGGTCACCTACAACATGAGCAACTACCGTGCCCTCTGCCAGTTCATCGGTTGCACGGCGTGGATCTCCAACCCCTCCCAGACGAACGACAGCGGAGCCGAAGTGGCCGAGATCAACCAATGGGAAAGCCGGTGGGGGTTCACCCCTGCCTTCCTCACGATGGGGGTAGAGATCTCGGCCTGGAACCACTTCAACATCCCCTACACGAGCTGGTCGGGCGGCGACGCGAGCACCCCGACGGGGGTTCAGTACTCTCTTGAACTCCAGCACATGATCCCGCTCATCCGCGCCGTCGACCCGAACCTCAAGTTCCTCGCTCAGTTCATCGGCGGGACCGTCACCAACGGGTCGATGGCCCAATGGATCCAGAACATCTCGAAGAACCTGTGCGGCGGTGCCAACGGCGTCCAGGGCGTGGGGCTGGACATCTACCCGCAGCAGGGCAACGGATTCGGCAACGTCAATCTCTACCAGTTCTTCAACAACCTCTCAATCGTCTCGAGCCGGATGGCCGCCATCCAGGGCCAGGTGGCCCTGGGCAACGCGGCCTGCACCTCGATCCAGTCGATCGTCGGTGAGAACAACGCGGGGAACGGGGGGAGCTCGTGGGCGCCCTACATGCAGGCGTATCCGGACGTGCCGTGGGTCGCCTCGGCGGTCATCCAGAGCTTCCTGAAGCAGGTCTACATCTACAACACGTGGTCGGCGACGGAGACGGCCAACCTCGGCGGTGGGAACGGGGGGACGTTCTCCATGATCAACATGACGACGGGGGCGACCAAGCCCCTCTACGGACTCTACTCGGGGATCCTCTCCCACATGTCGTTCGGGTCGATCTACAAGGCCCCGGTGACCACGGCGATGAGCGGCATCTACTCCGTCGAAGGTTTCACCCCCGGCAACTCGATCTTGGTCGACAACACGAACACCACCGTCTCGCTGGTGTTCAGCCCGACGAACTTCCCGACGTCCGAAGGGGTCACGACCTACTCCGACTCACAGGCGAACGGGATCCAGACGGCAGCTTACGGGCCCGGTGCGGTCCCCGCCACGTTCACCATCCCTCCAATGGGGGTCCTGCTACTCAACCAGGGGACCGGAACCGTTGTCGGTGGAGTGGGCCCCGGTTCGAGCCCGATCGCATCTCCCACGAACCTCACCGTCACCGGGGTCACCTTCAACACGGTCTCCCTGGCGTGGTCCGGCGTTCCGACGACCGCCACGAACGTCACGGTCTACTGGGGACCGTCCTGCGTAACTTGGGCGAGCTCTGCCGTCCTTGGGCCGGTGACCAAGTTCACCGTCACCGGGCTGGCCCCAATCAACCGGTACTGCTTCGCGGTCTCCGCCTCCGCCCCGAACGCAGGCAACTCTCCGCTGAGCTCCACCGTCACGGCGACCACCCTACCCAATCCGATCCCACTTCCGGGCCTGCCCTTCGATAGTTGGAAGGCGGTCGGTGGCGGCCTCGCCCTCGTCGGGTTCACGACCATGGTCATCCCGAATCCACGGCGTTGGTTGGGCGTTCTCCTGTTCATGTTCGGGGTCATTTCGGTGGTGTTCCTCTGAAGCTTCGCCCGAATCTCCGAGCCGCCTCGGTGCCAGGGATCTATGCCACGGTTCTACTCATTTTCCTCGGCGCAACGTCCCTAGAATACGGACTCATCGCTCAATCCTGGCTCGCCGACGGCGCAGGGGGGGTCCTTCTGGTGGCCGCAATCGCGGTGGGGTTGTTCCTCTGAAGCGCCGGCACCTGCTCGAGGTCCTGCTACTCGTCCTCGGCCTCTTGGCCATTGGCCTGGCTTCACATCCTCAGGCGTCGCCCCCGACGAGTTCCAGTCTCCGAGTGGCCTACTGCAACCCCCAGCCCTGTACGAACACGAGCTCGAGCACCCCCTACTACCAGACCCAGGCGGCGTGGGCCCAGCTCGGCAGCGAGATGATCCTCGGGGGCCTGATTCTGGTGGCCCTGTTCGCCACCGTCTACCGGCACCTTGCCCTCGGCATCTTCGGGGGCGTGGTGATGGTCGTCGGGATCCTGATCTACATTTTCCTGTGAGGGCAGATGAACGATAAGGGAAGGAGCTGGAGGCGGAACCGGAGAGCTGCACTCAGCGTCGTTGCGGGTCTCGAGAGCCTCATCCTCCTTACCGCGGTCTTCGCAATCATGTTCGTCGCCCAGCCGAAGAGCAACGCGATCACCATCTTCATTTTCGTGCTCGTGTCGATGGCGCTCGGACTGATCACCATCGTCCCGCACGTCCTGGGCCTCATCGCGGGCGGAGCGATCGGGATCGCCTCTGTGATGTTTCTGCTCGCCAACACCTGGTGGTTCCACCTGTAGGAGGCCCCGGACGTGGTCGGGGCCCAGGACTTCCTCGCAGCTCCCGCCCTAAACGAGTTCGCTCATTTCGCCATCGGGGTAGTCGTCGTCTTCATCGCGATCGTGCTGATCCGGGGTGGCTGGTTCCCCATCGGCGCCGTGCTGCTCGCTGGGTTCGTCGCTTTCGTCTCGATCAAGGAGTTCTACATCGACGAAACGACCTCTTGTTTCGTCTCCCTCTGCGGGTACGGCCAGAGCGCAAACGGGGCTAGCGTTGACGCGGCGTTCTATCTCTTCGGAGGGGTCGCCGGGGCTTCGACCGGCGTTTTCTTCCCGAGCCCCTACGCGATCGGCTTCGCGTCGGTCTCCGTGGGAGTCGTAGGGCTCATGCTGCTGGCGGGCCTCATCTGAGACTCGCCCCGGTCAGGGATCCCGCGGTCACGACACCATACTCTGTGGCGCACGTGCACGTGCTCCCCTCGACCAACCCCTGCTTTGGGTCGTACTGGGCCCAGGTGCAGTGGTAAATGATCGGCTGCCGGTCTGGGTACCACTCGGTGTGCCACTGCCACGGGTGACGGCATTTCGGGCAGAATGGGGTACGAGGGGGCCAAGTCGACGGGTCGGTCGTCTCAGGCATAGCCCGTCCGCCTCCGCTCAGTGACCAGTAATCTCACCGAGGAGGCCTTCCCTGTTCTCCCAGGTTCCGACATGGTCGACCCGTCGTCGGAGGATTGGCATGATGGAATGCCATACGTCCTCGTCCACGGAATCGTCAAGAAGGGCGGCCGACCGGAACTTGGTCCGGGCGTCCCGAATCTCGAGGAAGTTGACAATCACTTTGTTCGCTAGAACCCCGGCGTAGCCTGGAGTCTCCGAGTGGAGCGCGTACATCAGCTCGGGGGGCTGCTTCGGCACCTCGAGCGTGAAATCAACGACGTACCTCCGTCCTGAGATCCCAGCATAGTCCACCCCCCGGCGACGTTCGATGCCTGCCTCCTGCAGCCATTCGTCGACGTCGTCGCCGAAAGCGAGAGCCGTTCGCGATTTGGCCGTCATGATGATGTGCTGGGTGGAGCGAATGGCCTCTGTCATCCGAAGTAGCCCATCGGAGAGCTCGGCGAGGGGTACCGTGGACAGCAGCTCGCTCTCGGTGGAACGGACGCCCAAGCGCCTGAGGGTAGTGTCGAAGAACCACCGCTGCCGCGAGGCAGGCTTGAGATCGATTCCGTGCAGATAGAGGAATCCGATAGACTCTCCGAGGTCGGATATCGTCGCCTCGTCACCAGAGACATGGACCTTCAGTTCGATGGGGTCGTTGTCCGGGTTCAGAAATGGGGTAACCAAGATGCAATCGTCATCCTCCGAACGGACGGAGTACTGCGACTCGAGGCTGGTGACGAATCTAGAGAGGATCTTAGCGCATTCCGTCATCAGTAGTCTCCAATCTCTTTCTGGATTCGAATGGTGCCCCGCTCGACGCCGACCTCGACGAGGAAATCGGTCAGTGCCTGATTCGCATCCGTGAGGCTCACATCGGTGGTCCCGTACGCCCGGCTATCGCCGTACTCGGGATCCGCGAAGTGCTTGTGACCCCCCTTCGATCGCGTTTTCTGGACCGGGTCTAGGTGGCCGGGTCGCTTGTCCCACCTACGGATCACCACGGTGCCCTTGTAGAGGAGGGAGAATCCGAATCCCGTTCCGGTCGGGTTTCTCCAGCCTCTCACTCTGAGGGGAGTTCCGTCCGGGCATTCAAGCTCGACTAGGAGGTCACGAAACCCCCCCGTGCGGATGCCCCAGGTGATCGAGGTCAACACTCGCTTCGGCTGCGCCGCAGCGAGGTAATCCGCCTCCTCCTTGTCGATCGGTGCTCCGGAGGTCAATGAGCCGGGATTCTGGGATGGGGTACATAAACCCGCCGGGGGCGCTAGGATGGTGTCCACCACCACCGACCGCCACACGCGCAATGGTACGGGTGGTTCGAGCATGGGTGCCAAATCGGTCATCTTGCCACACCCGCCGGAACCGGGTCCGCCCCCCTCGAAGCCTTGGGGGTCCCTTTTGACACGCCTTCGCAGACCCGACGCACGGACGAGAGGGCTTCTTCGGGGAGACCGAGGCGGTCGAGGATACCCCTCCAGCTGGTCCCCCGCTTCCTAAGTGTCCGAGCCGTGTCAGGATCGAAGGCGTAGACACGGGGGCGTCCGAGGGCCTTCCCCTGAGCACGAGCTCGGGCCAGTCCGGCCTTGGTCCGGTCGGAGATCCTCAGGTGCTCCTGTTCGGCTACCCATGAGAGAACCGAAAGGAGCAACTCGGCAATCCTCGGGTCCGTCGCTCGGAGAAACGGCTCCTTGTAGGACACCAGTGGGGTCCCATACTCGTTGAGCCGCTTCAGCAGCTGGAGGGTCGGGCCGATGCCCTGGCGGGAGAACCGGTCCAGGGCCCAGACCAAGACGAGGTCGAACTTCCGTTCGTGCGCGTGAGAGAGCAGCTGCTTCAGCTTCTCCCGATCGGGTTCCCAACCATGTTCGGTCTCCCGAAACTCCCCGGTGACCTCCCAGCCCTGTCTATCGGCGTATTCCCTAAGATCCCGAATCTGATTCTCGGTGTCCTGCTTCGAAGTGGATACCCGAGCGTAGATGGCGACTCGCGTCACGCTTCGACCTCCAGGCGCGACTGGTTCGGTGCGATGACGTACTTGGGCTTCGTCAGGAAGGCCGCTGTCTTCTTCCGGTGGCACTCGGAGCACAGGAGCTGGACGTTCTCAGGGTCGAGCGGATCGCCTCCCCTCGCGATTTCCACAATATGATCGTACTCCCAGCGCCATGTCTTCCACCGTGGGTCCGTGCTTTCGGGACTCCCCGCCCCGCACCCCCGACAGGTCCCGTCGTCCCGCTTCCAGACGACCCGCTTGGTGATGTGCCATGCGCGATAGTAGAGGTCATAGAAAGCGTCCGAGCAACCGGAGTGGTAAGCGGCACGTCGCCCCAGCTTATTCGGCGTAATCGGCTTGTGACACCCGAGGCAGTTCCGGGTTCTGCCAGATGCGGCGAGAGCGAGAAGACGTCTGCCTTGGGCCGTCCACCCGTGCGGCGTCCCCTGGCCGAGGTGACCGAGGCGACGCTGCGTTCGTTCCCTCTGACGCTGGGCGACCTCTATAGGGTCCGTACGCCTCACAGGGAGGGTCCTATCGCGAGAAGCACGGCCAGAGCCGCCCGTCGCTCAGAAGTCCCGACTTTTCGGCCCCGTTTTCTCCGCGATCGGTGCCGACCCTTGCCAAGAGCCGGAATCCCCGTCACTTTTCGAGACGGTTCCTTTTGAAGATGTCGACCGGTTGTGCCGACCTTTGCGGAAGTCGGAACGGTCATGTCCAGCACCCAGTCTTGCTGTCAAAGGTTCCGGATTCCACGGGCTGCTCGGTCACCTTAACGATGCGGTAGTCGGGTTCCCACGGACGGTGACCGGGTGGATGGATGAGTCTCGAGAACATGCCCCCCTTCTCGCGACGAAGGTGCTCCTCGAGTTCTCGTGCGTGCTCCCGGTGCCGCGCCTCGACGTAATTGACCGCCTCATCACGACTATCGAACCCGCCCCTGAGAAAAAAATCGCGACGCCATCCGCTCTTTGGCCAGCGGAATTGAACTTCAAAGCGGACCTCGATCTCGTCGAGGGAGGTTGGAACGGTCACGGGAACCTCCATACGAAGCCGTGGGTGTGAGGGGAACGACCCGCGCAGCCAGGGAGTCGGTTCGCGCAGTTCTCAACCGGAGTAGGCGACCTCTCCCACTCCACGAAAACAGGACACCTGCTCCTGAGCCCTAGGACCATCCGCCAACCGACCGCACAGGGAAAGGCATAGCAACCGAACGCTCTCTCTGGACCTCCGTGCAACCACCGCCCGTGCCTGCACCTTCGGCACTCGTCCGAGGGGGTCGGAACGGTCATCTACGGCCTCCCCGCTCGCCCAGTTCATGCCTGCACAGCCGATCGACGTCTCCAAGTTGCCAGTCGTCGGATGGAGGATACTTCGAGATCGTGGAACGGTGAAGGTCGAACTCGAGGACGGGACCCTTCTGGAACTCACCATGGCGATCCAGACCATTCGAAGAGGGCCGGTCGATCCCGCGTCCGGTAATCCGGTCTACTTTGTTGGGACCGCGACGAACGTACGGACCTTGCGAACTCCTCGCTGAGGTGCGGTGATGGCGCCAAGGCCTTCCATTCCCGGGTGGCCGCTGGTTCTCTGGGTGAACTGCCCTGTGTGCGGCGCCAAGAACGACACCATGTTCCGGTTGATCGCCGGACCTGAGGTCCTGAGATCCCGAGATGCCGTCGCCCGCCACACGTGCTCGAGCTGCGGGAGGCTCTTCGAGTTCCGGTCGAAGGACACGTTCAACTGAGCGCCTACCGCTCACGTCCCCACCCTCCGAACCTCGGACCGCTGACGACTCTGCAGAGCCTCGGTGTACTCTACAGGGACCTTTCTGGCGTGGGTCGGGGCTTATGCGTACGCGGTCCAGCTCGCCGAAACGCTTGCCTCCGCTCAAGACATGGAGGAATCGGAACGAGCGCGCCGAGAGTACATGGCCCGGGCCGGTAACCCGCCGGGAAGGGTGACCACCACCCGACGTTGAACGGGGGTGCCCGTCAGACACCGACCCCCCGATGACTGAACAGAACCCGTTGTAGGGGTCGGAGTGCCCGGTGCCCTCGGTCTCAGCAAGTTGAGCCCGCCTGCGGAGCTCCGCGACGAGGTCGGTCACTGGGGTAACCTCTGAAGGGTTGCTACGACTCTGCCCCCCCTGGCAACGAGGTAGCGGTCCACTGAGAAGCCGTTCACCAGTCCCCATTCCGATACATAGGCCAAACGAAGCGCCCAGACTTCCAACACAACCACGCCGAGCACCTGCAGCCAGTCGAAGTACGGGTAGGCAATCCAAGCCCACGAAAAGACCCCGGCCCCCGCCAGTGCGAACGCTATGAACATTCGTCGAAACCATACCAGGATTCTGAATCCCAAGCGTCGCGCGCTCTCTTCCGAGTCCCGAAGGATGCGTGAAACCCCGAACACCTTCGTTCCCTGAACGAGCATTCCCTCCCAGTTAGCGTTCAGGGTGTCTACCACCGTGAAAACCTTCCCCGCGGGGGTCCGGTCCCCACTGAACAGGTTCATGGTGCAACCTCCTCACCCGACGCGAATTTGTCGAGCGGCCCGGAGAACTCGTGATCAGCCCACCATGGGCCTCTGAGTCTCCGCCTGCTCTTGGCGAACCGAAGTCGAGTCGCCACCTCTTGATCGGCACGCTCGAGCGCGTCCTGGGTCGATTCCCCCTCCCGGACTTCGATCTCCACGTCGACCTCTATGTTGGCGAACTCTCCCTCGTAGGTCTCTCTCCGTGCGATTCGTACCTTCATGCAATCCCCGATCCATTCTCCACGAGATGCCGCCTTGCCCAGTCACGAAGCTCTCGCCACTCATCGACTGTTTCCGGCCACACGTCGTCGGGCTTCTCCGCCGGAACTGGCTCATGCCACGAATGGACTGGGAGTCCCGCCTCGTATACCCGACGGGGCATCGTGTGGTCGAAAAATCGAGTCTTCCAAGCTGTAGGGGGGTGGATCAGCGAGAGCGACCGCCTCCCGCACAGAGTGCACGTCTCGTACCGCTTCCCCGAGGTAGTCGATGGCCTTCCAGCGGTCGGGCCGACTAGGATGGCATTACAGCACGGGGAACGAAGGTCCACGAGCTTTGTCCCGCGAGCGGCGTGCCAGTGGTGTTGCTTCCCGCACGTCAGGCACTTAGCCCAGCTCATGGTCGGACTCCCGGGCACTCGTTCGTGTAAGCCGGGTCCGGAATTGTCCCCGGGACGAACCAAAGGTGGCGTTCGTGGGGCGCGTCGTTCGGACATGGTTCGACGTCTCCCGGCATCAGCACTCCCCAGAACATGATGCGGACCCGCAGAACTGGCATGGTCTCCTGTAGAGCACTCCGGAAGTGGGGGCTGAGAGACGAGCGTAAGCCTGCAGGAATGCACGCCTCGCGGCCCCGGGAGCCAGCGGAACGGGGCGGAGTCCGCAATCCGGCCAATTGAACACGTCCCAGTCCTTGCGCAGGAGACCGAGAGCTTCCGCCTCTGACCTCAGCATCAGCCTGTCCGCTTCCTTCACAGTGGCAGGCTCGGGACCTCTCAGCCCGAACGATTCGAGAATGGCAGCCGTAGTTCTGCTCTCGAGCGCTCGGTAACCGGCCATCTCTGGGAGGTACTTGATCGGTCGAGGAATGTCTACCAAATACGCCTCGCTCGCGTCGTGAAGCAAACCCCAGAGCCCGGCACCCGAGGACTCGGCGAGCTGAGCGACCAAAACGGAGTGCTCGGCTACCGAATAGAATCGATTGCAGTGTCCGGCGAAGCGGCAGGTCAGGGAAAGAGCGTGCGCGATGTCGGCGATGTCGAATACGGACCCCTCCGGGTCCTTCGGGTAGAAGTGTTGACCGGACTGGGTCGTGATCCAAAATGCGTGCGGATCCTCGGCGACCCCTTCGGTGGCGTGGGTCATCATGCCGGGACCCTCTTGCACCAGCCGCGAAGGTGCCCGTACCCGTCACCGTACTGCCGGAGCAACTCGCCGCAGGCGAGGCAGCAGCTCGAGCCCGACGTATAGCTGTCGCTAGACGTCACGGAGCCGTCACCTCCGCGAACGCCCTCAGGTCAGTCCCCTGGGGCCTGGCTACCTTCTCTTCGGCGAAGGTTGCCGAGGTTTCGGAGAGCTCAATTCCAATGGATCGGCGTCGGAGGCGCCGTGCGACCCGGAGGGTGGTACCGCTCCCCACGAACGGATCCAGAACGAGATCGCCGGGACGGGTGGAGGCGGTGATGCAGAGCTCGGGTAACGTGTCTGGGAACACGGCCACGTGCCTGCCTTCACCATTGCCGGTCGAAAGGAACCAAGTGTCCGGCAGCATCGACCCGCCGCGCTCCGCGAGCCTCTGGATAATGCGCCGCTTCAGGTCGGACGGATCCTGCGCCCCTGCAGCCTCGTAGAGCGAGTACTCCTTGCCATCAGGGGCCAGCGCCTTCTTCGAATCGCTGCGGTAGGCGACCGAGATTTCGCGTATTGTACTCGGCACGTAGGGCTGCCTCAGCGCCTCCTCGTTGTAGAACGGGTCGGCGGTCTTCGTGAACATCGTGACGTACTCGTGGGACCTGAAGGGGCGGTCCTCGACGTTCTCGTGCTTGCCGTTCAGCTTCCACCACTGGACGTCAGAGCGCAGCCACCAGCCCGCGTGATGCATCGCAAGGCCGAATAGCCACGGGACCGGCACCAGTTCCTTCCGTTTCCACCCGGGAGCACGCTTGTCGAACCGGCCCGACTGCTCGGAACCGATCTGGGGCTTCCCTTCGAACTGGCTCTTGTCCCATCGTCGTTCGGGATGGTTGCCAGAGGGGTAGGTCGCGTAGGTGGCCCCCAGGTTTACCCACAGGGTGCCGTCGGGCCGGAGGATCCTGCGCACCTCGTCGAACACGAGAACGAGGTGTTCGACGAACATCTCCGGCGTAGGTTCCTGACCGAGCTCACCCCTCCAGGCACCGCAAACGCAAGCCTCTCCGCCCACGGCGTCGTAGTTGGCCGGCGAAGCGCCGTTGAACCGCACGGGGTCGTAGTTGGGCAGCGCAAGCCTCTCCGGTTTCCTGTAGGCGCTGTTCTTCCCTTCGTCCTCAACGCTGCGCGCACGGCGAGGTACCGTTTCGGACCACTCGTGGGGATGGGCAGCGTCTCCGGCCCACAGCTGCGGTGCGGTTCCGTACGACCGCTGCCCCCAGTACGGTGGGCTCGTGACAACCGCCTGTACGGATTCCTCCGGCATGGACCGCAGAACGTCGATCGCATGGCCGCGCAGCACGACTGGGGCGAGTTCCGAGGGGGATCCTCGTGACTCCACGGCTAAGCCCCCCAGCTGGAAAGGTTCCTGGGCGCTGGAGCGAGAAGGCTCGACACTAGAGCTCGAGCAACGTTCACCTCGACTGCGTTCCCGATCTGGCGAACCACGTCCGTTTTCTTGCCGACGAACTCGTAGTCCTTCGGGAACCCCATCGCGCCGCTGAGTTCGTGGGGTTGGATCATCCTCAACCTGATGTCGAGGAATTTCCCGTCGATGACCACGGGGCGAACGAGTGCGTGCCGTTCGTGGGTTGTGAGGGTAGAGAAGGGGTCGTCGACTGACTCGACGTTATCGCCGTTGCCGTAGTACTTCACGAGGAACCCCCGGGCCAGCATGGCCGGTCCCGATGCAGGAACGGTGGGCATTGGCTCGTCCACAGAATGCGACCTCGAGACCTGCCCTTCCCGCTCTCCGTGGCGTGGGATGATCACCGCGTCCGCCAGCCAGAGACCTACTCTGGTCTGAAGGGTAGGGACAGGGTCTCCGACCCCGGTGGGGACGACCCCCTGGCGTGCTCGTCGACCGACGACCGGCACTATGAACGGCTCGGTAAGCGCAAGGTGGGGTCCCGAGGCCGTCACCGTCTGCAGCGGCTCATCCGTTGGCCTTGGGGCTGCGCCCATTCGATTCTGAGTCTTCCAGCAGTCGAAGTTCGTCCGGACAATGAATGGGTTGACCATCCCGAACGATCCACCCTTCGCTGTCGTGATCGTCTTGAACGGGTCATCGACCGAGCCGACGGTGCCTCCGCTGTGCTCCATGTACTGGATGAATGACTGGGGGCCCCCCTTGACGTTCTTCGGAGAGTCGCGAGCGTCGTCGAGCCCCGTCATCTTGCGGTAGGTCCTGAGGAACGGTTGGACCTCAGGACCGCCGTAGCGCTCGAGGCCCACGACGATGCGTCGCCATGTCGCATACGAGAGCGGGCGACGGCGGGTGAACAGGCTTTCCCCTTCCAGAGTCCAATCAATGACTTCCCGCGCCGGTCGCCACGGGATACGACCCAGGATCGGCTTCGCCCTAGAGGCGTGAGAAGGCACCGGCCACGAGATTGGCGCCGGGCCCTTCCGGGCAATCACGAATAGCCGCTTTCGGGAGGTCGCCCCTCCGTAGTCCGCAGCATTCAGGACGCGGTAATCCACGGAGTAGCCGAGCCCCTTCATCCTGCCGATCCAGATTCGGAAGGTCACCCCGGTTTTCTCCGGTATCGGGAAACCGTCCTTGTCGAGCGGTCCCCATGCTCGGAACTCCGGAACGTTCTCGACTAGTACGGCCTCCGGCCGCAGCGCGCCCATCCAGCGGACGACTTCGTAGGGAGAGGAGCGCAGCTGCTCGTCCGAAGGCTTGCCCCCGCGGGCGATCGAGAAGTACGTGCACTCCGGGGAACTCACCAGCAGGTCGAGCCGTCCTTCGGTGACGACCTTCAACGGGTCGAGGTTCCTCATCTCCTCCGATAGGTGCACCGCCCACGGGTGATTCTTTTCGTGGGTTGCGAGGGCGACCGGCCAGTGGTTCAGGGCGTAGAGCCGCGGGGTTAGCGATCGTTCCAGGCATACCTGTGCTAGTCCGGTAGAAGTTCCGCCGCCACCGCAAAACTGGTCGACCGCGACGATGGACGAGACGCTCACGTCTCCACCCCCGGCGGGTTCTGTATACAATAACCGAGGGTATAAGTACTCGTAATGTATACGTTAAGATAGGGAGGCGTGCGGGGATGGCTCAGAACGGTTACGGCGGCCGGCTTATGACCGGCAGGTCCGGGAGGACCACGCGGGTTCGAATCCCGCTCCCCGCGCTCTCCCCGATGCTGGGGTGGCTCAGTCCGGTACAGCGGCGGCCTTCTAAGCTGCAGGTCCGGGAGGACCGCAGGGGTTCGAATCCCCTCCCCAGCGTCCCTCTCTTCGGGGAGTTGGGTAGACGGGGCGCCGGGGTGGCTCAGAACAGCGGGATCCCTTTCGGGACCTCGGCCGGGAGGACCACGCTTGCGCGTTTCGTTCGGGCTGCTCGGCGCCCCGTCAGCCGGTGCATCGGCCGTCGCGTTGAAAAGGGTTGGGGTTGAATCGTGAAGATCGTCTGTCCGTACTGCAACCGTAGGGCGTTCGCTGTCTACTCCCGGGCCAACGACTCGGGGTCGTTCGTTCGGCTCGGCAACTACCTGGACTGCCCCTTCGATGGGATGCTCTTCATTCCGACCGCCTACACCATCCGGATGACGGGTCCCGGAGGGGTACCGTCTAAACCGCGACCGCACGGGGGTTACATCCGACTGCTGCCAGACGAGGCTCGACCTTCGAGCGTCCCCGATCGCCTCCTCAAGAAGCGACTCGACCGCTAACTCGCCGTGGTCCGCCGGGTATCTCTCCAGTAGGAACCCGGCCAGCTCTCGGACGTTCGGGTCGTGGAGAAGGTCCGCGAGGAGCTTCTCCTCCTCCTCGAGCTCGTAGTCCGTTTGAAGGACGTGGCAGTCCCAGGCCATTTCGAACTGATCCACGACGCCCAGCCAGAACGGCACGTGGAGGTGCCTGGCGTCGACCCCCAACCAGCCGCCGTCCGACGTCCAGCTCTGTCCTCCGGGCCAAAGGGCGCACCCGTCTGCGTCCCGGAACGGCGGACCGAACGGAGGCTGACCCGACTCGCTGTCCGGGATCATGCCGGAACCTCCTTCCAGGTCCGCCCATCGAGAACCGCCTGGTCGTGGTCGCGTTTCTCCCTCCCAGGGCCGCCGAGCTGCTTCAGGAAGAACGGAACCTTCCCAGCGACGCACATGTCGCGCAGCTGGCGGAACCACGCCGGGTCAGCAGGCCTCGCCGCCGGCCCGCTCTCCCCGCCAGCGATCACCCAGTCGACGTTGCCCCAGCCATATCGCCAGAGCTGTTTCTGGATCCCGTCGCTGGGGAACAGAGGCCCAAGGAGGGGCTCGGCAGAAACGAAGTGAACCCGGGCGGGGACCCGCCCGAGATCCACGACCCGGTGGTGATAATCGCCGTTCTCGACGCTCGTCCCCAGCCACACGTTCGGGTAACCCCCGAACCCCCAGTCGTCTGGAAGGTGCGCGAGGATCCTCTCCGGGCGCTTGGAAAGGATCTGGTAGACCAGGTGCGGGGTGTCGTGAATGATCCGCCAGACCTCGGGCCTCCATGGGTCGGCGTCTTCGTGGAAGAAATCGGACCACGAGCAGGTGAACACGCGGAACCTGCGGCCAGAGGAGATTGCGAGCTTCTCCCAAGACAGTGGGGCGTTGAAGGTTCCGGGTTGGGTTCGAACGACTTTCTGAGGGTCCCTGCCGTACCGCCGCATCTCCGAGAACATGTAGCAGTGGGCGCACCCCGGAGATACCTTCGTGCAGCCCATCCACGGATTGTAGGTCCGGTCGGTCCACTCAATCCCGGTCGTCTCGCCCATTTTACGGGAAGAGCACCCCCGCGGCGGTGACCTGCTGGCCCTCGACGACAGCGTAGCCGCGCCGACGCAGCAACGAGAGGTAGTCGGAGAACGTACCTGAACCCGATGCGATGCTCGCCTTCTCTCCGAGTTCGGCTCGGCTCAGGCTACCCGGGTAGACCGTCACGAGCTCGTGGAGCATCCTGCGTGCCCCTCCACTGAGTTCTGCCAACGCGCCGGAGACCAGTTCCTCTGAGGACGGCGGATCGGGTTTGGTGTCGAAGAAATGGACTCCGTCCTGCGTCGCAGAGACCGACCCGTCCTGTCGATCCTCGGCGACACCCCAGCGTCGTAGCGCGCTGAGGTAGTCCGAGAAGGTCCCGCTGTTCGGTGCGATCAGCGACGCCGCCCCGAGGTCTGTTCGTGTGGCGCTCTTCGGGTGGATTGCGGCAAGGTATCGGAGCATCCGAAGTTGACCCCCCTTCGGGTTAGGGGCCTCTGGGTCTCGATCCTCAGCGTCCTGCTTCTTTCGGCCAAGCTGAACGATGGAACGTGTGGGCAGGGGAGGGTAGGAGACTGTTCGAACAGGCTCGCTAGTGTGAACCGGAGCGACCTGGGGTGAAACGTAGGGAGCCAGCGATTCCGATGCAGCGGCGTCGAGGTCCTGGACAGCACGGCCCAACGACTTCTGCGCCGAGGCGACCTTCCGGACGAGAGCGGTGTGAGCCGACTGGGAGGCCCTCAGCTGCGCCCGAAGGGGCGCGGTCGCTTCCTCGGCCCGACGCGCCACCTGGCGTTCGACCTCTTCCACGGAGATTTTCGCCCGTTGGTCGACGGCTATGAGCGCCCCACCCTTCTCTCGCTCGAGTTTCGCGACCTGAGCTCGGAGTCGGCGGACCTCCGCGATTTCGACCTTGTCGGCCTTTACCTGCTCGAGCTCGGTGCCGAGCCTCGACACGATCGCTGGAATGTCGGTGGTGACCGCCACGTGCTTCAGCAGGCCCATCTTTCGGAGGTGGGTTCTATCCGGGTGGAGGGTATGGAACGCCGCTACACGCACCTGCTGGAACCGCGAGAACTCCTGCGGCGACCAGAACCAGCACTCGCGCTGCTTCAGCTGGGCCAGGCCGGTGAGGAAGGTGGTGAGCTGCTCGGGAGTTGCCCAAGCCTCCACCCATTCGCGCAGCTGCTTCCGATCGGGAGCTCCGACCAGGCCGAAGACGATCAGCGAACCGCACTGCGTCAGGACGTCCTTGTTCACGGTGGCGGCGCGCTGGGAGACCAGTATGACACCGAGTCCTTTGTTCCGGCCCTGGCGGACCAGGCGTTCGACCGCGTCGTACGCACGGGTCTGGTCCGGTCGAATGACCTGGGGGACGAGCTCCTTTGCTTCGTCGATGATGATGAGGCGAGAGGTGTCGTTGATCGCGTAGATCGTCTCGCAGAAGTCAGTGACGAACTGCCGATACGCGGCCTTGGGCTCCTCGCTGAAGTCGATGATGACACTGACGTTGGCCCTGACGATTGCACGGGCTACCGCACCCCCGGCTGACCGGTTCAGTGGAAGGTCAGCGTGCTGACCCCCGACCACAAGGACGGGCAACCCCGGACCCTTGCCATCGAGAGACGAACGGATCCCCCACGCTACTCCGGCGGGGTCGAATACCACGAATGGCAGCTGGTTCCGAACCAGCTCTTCCTCGATTACCTTGAGCAGGCCCGACTTCCCCCGCCCGCTCTGCCCGATGATCGCGAACTTCCCCTCGATGAAGTCCTCGGCGGGAAGGGCGAGGTCGGGACTGATGGTGACTAGCGCGTGCTCCTTGGCCAAACGAGTAACCCCCTCAACATGCACCTCCGCGGCATCTAGCATCCGCGGTCCTTCCCCAGAATCATCTTCCGCTCCCACTCGGAGAGCGGGCGTCCGCCGAGCTTCTTCTGTCGCCGGTGCTCGGCGTTGTAGCGGCGCCTCGACCGTCGGCCCCACTTCGCCGCGGGCGAGGGGGTCACGCTGGAACCTCCGCCAGGGCCCGCTGGACCTCGACTCGGCACTCCTCGCAGGCCTGCCCTTGGTCGCTCGGCTGGTGGTAGCAGTGCTCCCGGTGCTCGACGTACGCCCTGAGGGCGCGGTCGGACGTCTCGTTAAGGGTGAGCAGCGCGGAGATCTCGGTCGCGATCTCCAGGGTCGGGTAGGAACCGTGGACCTCCTGGTCCTTCTTACCCCACTCGCGCTCCCTGGTCACGAAGAACTGCCCGCGGACGGGGTAAATCCCCCAAGGTCCGGGGCCGTTCACGGCACCCTCCGAATCTCGGGGCGGGCGAGGAAGGCTTCCGCTCGTACGTCGATGTGCGGTTCGCAGGTACAATCCGCACCCGCCACATGGTTTCGCAGGTGCGAACGCTGAAGCACAATCAACCCCACCGCCACGCGGAGCAGGGCTTGTTTGGCGGCGAGGTCGGAGTGGAGTTCCTTTACGTGGTCGAAATCGCCGAGTACCATCCACGTGCCGGGCTCGGGTCCTTGATACCGAAACTCGCACTCCGCGTTAGAAGGGGTTTGGGGGTCCGCGATTGGTATCGGAGCAGTAACCGTCGGGGAGTTCGGAGCCCCCGTCGCCGGGGAACTCCTGCCCGTCCGTCTCTCCGGCTCGCGCTCGGAGACACCCGAATCGTTCGCGGACCGTGAAACGGAAGGGGCGGAGGCCGCCTCATCCTCGGCAACCTCCCTCCAGAACCGGGCTTCGTTCTCGAACCTGCCGCTGATGGGAGACCGCGCCCCCCGGGGCTCGGCGGGGGTCTTGGGGTCCATCATCACGCCACCCTCCGAAACTCGTGGTACCAGACACGATGGTCCGGATCGAACCCGCGGAACGGGTAGACCTTCTGCCAGACGTCGACGAACTCCTCAGCGCTCTCGAGGCCTTCTTCCGCGAAGTGCTTCTCGGCCACTTCGCGAAGCGTCAACCGCCGGATCGCGGTGATCACGAAACGAGCGCCAAAGGCCTCGAACACCGTCCCAGGTGCCCCGTAGCCCGTGTTCCGGCTGGTGGCCGTCTTGCCCCCCGTAAGTAGAAGGTCCCTGAACTCCTCGCGGAAGGGAATCAGAATGGCGGGCACCGAGGGAACCACCTCGAATTCCAGGGTCACCTGAATCCCGCTCACGAGTTCAGGTCCTGGTACGCCTCGTTGGCCAGCTTCCTGAAGAGCGCCGACACAACGAACAGCCCAATCCCGAACGAGAGAGGAATCACGGCGAGGAATGCCCATACCTCCGCGTGAATTTCGAAGGCGACTCCCGCCACCAGAATCGCGAGACCCGCCGCCAGCCAGGCATCGGCGAAGGTCTGCGTACCGCGCTCCCACAGGTGCCGGACTTCGTCGCCCTTCGGCCCCAACCAAACGCCCTCTGCGATCGCCATCGTTCCTCCTACCACGCCGCCATGATCCCGAGGCGCGTTCCGTGCCAGGCATGGTCCCTGATGATCCGAGTGCGGAACCCCGCCGCTCTCAGTGCTGTCAGGGCGCGCCGCGCCCCGTCGTGAAACTCGAGAATCAGGCCCGCGAGCTGTCGCAAGTCCCAGGCAGGGGTTTCCTCGAGGACCGCATACTCGTCCCCCTCGATGTCCATCTTGAGATACGGCGCCCCGAGACCCATGTCGTGCGCCTCTTGGATCAACGCGGAGATGTCCCCCGTCAGCCGATCGGTCCTGATCTCGAACGGACCCGGAGAGATGGCGTCCAATCCGAAATTGAGTTCCAGATTCCTGCGGGCTGTATCAGCGACCCGCGAGTCGAGCTCGTACCCGATGACCGCGGCTGCGCCACGGGCCGCGAAGTAAGTCGCCGTGTCACCGATCGAGGCACCGAGGTCGAGCACGACACGGCCCTCGACTGGGAAAACTGAGTAGTCCTGACGGACGAACGTCTCGTAGGTCGACCACCTCCACCCATCCAACAGCTGCACCTGGGCACGGCCGTCGAAGGGGCCCTCGGCGACCTCCGCCCCCGCGGGACCGACGTACCGGCTCCACCCCGCGGCAAGCAGAAGCAGATCTCCAAGGTCGTTGATCTGCTCGCGCCGTCCGTCTCTGAGCTTCGCGACGAACGGATAGGGTCGTAGGCCGGCCCTCGTCACCAGAGCCGTCGGCCAGTTCCGGACCCCGTCGAGCATCAGGCGCACCTCCTCGGCAGGGGGGAGCGCCAGCGCCGACCCGTCGCCCAGCTTTCGTCCGCTCATCCTGCCACCCGTTCGTAGTTCGCGACCAGGGTGTCGGCGGCGCGCTCGTAGGAGTGGCGACAGGCCACTGCCCTGACCGCTCCCGGTTGGGGAGTGGGCCAGTCCGTCGCCTCGAGGATCTTTGCGCGCAGTTGGCTGCGGGTAGCGTCCGAGGAGTACCAGCACACCGAGGACGCAGGGTAGGAATCCGTGTAGGGCCGCAGCTCCGGAAGAAGAACAGCCCCGCCGCGGAGGAAGTGCTCGAGCGGAGGGATGTGGAACCCTTCGTAGTCCGAGGTCGAGACGTAGACCCGAGATTGACGGTACAGGGTGTCCAAATCCCCAGCCGACAGGTCGGTGAAGACCGTGACCGAGGCACCCCGCCGCCGGGCAGCCCCCACCCAGTCGCCGACGACCGACTCATGCCTCGCGGAGCGAAGCCGGACCACGATCGCCGCGGGTCTGCGTTCGGGAAGGGCCGCCAGCAGCCGCTCGAGCCCCTTGTTGGGGCAGCTGTCCCCGACCCAGATCACGTCGTAGAGCGGGGGGAGCCGCGTGATGGGCATCGGCGGGATCGGGATCAGGGTGACGAAGCACTTCTCCGCGATCTTCGGACCGAATCGCTTTGCGAGGAGGTCGCGAGTGAACTGCGATGCGCAGTCAATCCTCTTCGCCCGCCTCGCGGCGGCCCGAACGTAGTGGTCCCCGACCTGGGAGTAGACCCCTCCAAGAATCGAGGGTGCCAGGTCGTGGATGCACACCACGTCGGCCCCCTCCCAGGCGATCCACGGGATCAGAACGTGGGTGACCCGTCCATTCGGCCCGTCGTGCAACCACCGCCGGTGGAATTCCCAGAGGGAACGTACGATGCCGCCCCTTGACTTTCCCTTGGACGTTGCCACCGAACTCAGCTCGGCTCTGACCCGGCCCCTGAGGGCCTCGGCATACGCCTGCCCCCGAAGGGGGATGCTGACCGACGCGCCGTTGGCAGGGAACATGAGATTGACTCCGCGGTCGAGCCTGCCGCTCACGGGCTGACTCCAAGAGGCACACTCGGGCCGGGCCGGCCAGGCCGGCCGGTCTGGCCGGACTCGAACTCGTTCCATCTCGCCAGGTTGAGAGTCTGACGGACCCGCTCCGCATGGGCGTCCGCGGCGATGCGATGCACGAAGAGAAGCCGAGCACCCGCCTTGCCCAGCTCGTCCTCAACAGCCTTGGCGACCTTCCAGTCTGGCTTCGTGGTCTCCCGGACCACCCGAACGATCGCGTTCAGGCGGCCCGATAGAGTGATCGCCAACCGCTCGAGCTCGGGGCGGCTCAGTTGCGACACGTCGACTGGGCGGGCGGTCATCCGGCGATACTCCCCGTGTCGTCGAGCGTTCGGACGGCGAAGTTGCCCCTCAGGTAGTGGTACTGATCAACCGTGGTGGGGAGTGGGATGGCCACGTCCAGCTGCCACGCCTTCTCTTCCGGGTCCAGTACCGCGGGTCGGAGGACCCCCTTGTCGCAGAAGTCAACGGTGGTCACCCGCCGACGTGCCGGGCGGTAGTCCGGGAAGGTATGGGCGATGACCCGGTCGATGTCTGTGAACGGGGCAGCCCAGCGGGTCGGCTTGGGACCGAACAGCGCGGAGACCGCCAGGATGGCCTTGTGGTCCACCTTCCGGCCGGCGACCCTGCCCAACGCACGCACACGCGCCGATTCCCGCGACTGGTCCAGCAAGCGGCGGATCGTGGCGGATCCTACGGGCGGCCGGCCACCCGCTAGGCCCTTGGGTTTCCCGACCCCCATCGAGATGACGAGTCCCTTCTTGGTGGTCTCCCGGACGTGCCTCTGGTACTCCTCCCAGTCCCGATCCGTCCAGTAGACCGTGCGTGCCCGGACCCGATTTGGGGTTCGAGTTCCACTAGTGGAACTACCGAGTTCCACCGGTGGAACTACCAAGTTGTACCGGTGGAACTTGGGAGTGGGGGAGGGGTCCCCACGGCTGAAATCCGACCCGGAAACTGCAGTCTCTGAGGTGAGCCTCCGGGAGTGGGAGAGACTTCCCTCCGGAACGTCGTGTGTGTGTGAGTACTTGCTGTCCATGCGATCAGAGCACCCTGTTCTGCACGACGTAGCACGGGTGAGCGGAGCCAGGGGCGTAGGCGGCGAGAAGCGGCCCGAAGTTGCGCAGGTCGTGATCCACGCGGGGAACCGGACACGGAGGCGCCGGCTGGCTGGACACCTTTGGACCTGAAACCGACGGGCAGTCCCAGAGGGGCGGCTCCTCCATCAGAGCCTCCTCTGCGGCGCTCGGAAGATGGGGTCCAACGCCTCGGAATACCCGTGGACCGGGCAGAACGAGAGCCGGAGGACCTCGTTGTGAATTGGGTCCGACCTGCACCGGCGGCAAACGAACCCGGTTCTCGCGAGCGGTCGACGTGTCGCGATCGATGCAACTCTGAACCCGGAGGAATCGACGGGGAAGAACAACGAGGACGGTACCGGGAGTTGCTGGGCGGAGCGGATGGCGATCAATCCACGTCCGCTCCGTCGCCGTGGTCGTTGGCGAAGTAGCTCGAGACCGAGAACGGGACCGCCTGCCAGGGCGCGTCGGGGGCCTGGAGCGCCATTGGGTAGGTCGCCCCTGTGGCATTCGTCGAAAACGCGAGAGGCGCCCTCGGGCGCATCGAGAAATTGAAGAATCCGAGAGGGAGGGGCGCGTAGCAGTCCCGCGGGGTGATGCAGCCCAGCTTCTCGCGGACCTCCATCAGGTGGAGAAGCGACTCGAAGTACCCCTGGGAGGAGTCGACGGTCCCTGCCGGAGTGTAGGGGCTGATCACCAGGAGAGGCACGCGGAACGACAGGGACGTCCCGTTGAGGAGTGGTGGCGCGACCTGGTCATACCAGCCCCCGTAATCGTCCCAAGTGACGAACAGCGCGGTGGAGTTCCAATTCGGCGAGGACTCGACAGCGTCCACGACCGACGCCAGCCACGATTCGGCTGTCGTGACGTTCGCCGGCGGGTGATCCGACTCGAGGTGGAAGGGGATTACCCAGGACAGCTGGGGCAGGTTCCCCGCGGCAGCGTCCTGGAAGAACGTCGGGTTCCAGACGAAGTGCTTCCGCAGAAGATGGCCGTAGGACTCGTATTTGCCGGCCTGGGGATTCCAGTAGTCGATCGCGCTCCCGAGGTGACCGGGTCCGGCGGAGATGTTCTGGGCGTCGGTCAGGTTCGGTTGCAGCGCGTAGTCGTAGTACTTCCAGCTGACGCTGGGGTGGTGGAGGAGGAGGTCCTCGACCGAGGTGGTGTTGTTTGCCTCGCGGTAGTACGTCGCCCGATCGCTGGCGTTACCCGCGAAACCGCCGGTCCTGTCCCCGAACCCGAACTGCTCCGAGATCGGGGGGGCCTGACCCGCCACCAGGAACCAGTGGTTGGGCAGGGAGTAGCTGAGGGTCGACGAAAAGAAGTTGTCGCCGAGGCCGTACTCCTCCGCGAGATCCCAGTAGGTCGGAACCGTCGACCCGCTGTAGTAGCCGAACGGATCGAGGCCCGATCGTTCGTCGAGGTAGAAGTTGTTGTCGGACGAGTTGTTCCACGCCGATAGAGAAGAGACCTGATCGTGGAGCATCGGTTGGGTGATGGTCCAGTTCGCACGGGTGAACGGCCACGGCTTGACGCAGGCCGATGCGGAGCTCGGGTTGAGTGGCGCGCACAACCCAGCGGGGTAGCCAACGACCGTCGACGGGCAGTACTTTCCCTTCGCTTGGCAGTAGGTCCCGAATTCGTTGTCGAACGCGTGGTTTTCGAGGACCACGACCACGATGTGCTTGATGTGGGAATCGAAGAGCTGCAGCTGGGTCTGGCTCTTGGCGGGGGCGGTCGGTGAGTGGCCGGTCGCCCAAGGGAGAGGGCTGAGCAGGAGCCCGGCAGTCAGCGCGAGCATCGCCAGTTTCAAAGCCCGGCCTCCCGCATGTCGGGCCACACAGTCAGTCGGGACCGGCGGGACGAGTCGGAGCCCCGCGGATTCGAACCGCGCTCGGGCCTAGCCGGTGCTTCGGACTCGCCCCCGTCGGGTGAAGGGGACCGAGGATCCCGACGCGCCCGTTTCGCGCTCCACGCCTTCCTCGGCCCTTGCCCTGCTTGTCCCCGGTTGTTTCGCCGGTCGGGGGCTGGTCCCCCCCGGGCTAGTCGCGGCCCCTTCGCGCCTCGACCTGCAGACGTGGAGCGTGACAGCCAGCACTCGCAACCCGTCTCTAGACAGAAATCGCAGAGCGGGTGCTGGCAGGTTACTGAGAAACGGGGGGAAAGGGTTGGACCGCGTGCGCGGTAGTCACGCAGGAGGCGGTCTGCGGAGCGGGTGGAATCCGCTGGTCCGGGGGCGATTCCGGGGAACAGACGGGCAATTTCTCGAGGTGAAAGGCCCTGTCCAGACTAGGCTACACGCCCCGAGAACCCGGCCCTTTTCCGGCACTTTACACCTTCGGTCCCGTAGAAGCCGACCGCGACGCCGACGCGCTTATCGCGACTCTTCGAGCCCGCCGTAATCCAACACTTTCCCCGGGGGACTTTGCAGTCCCCCGGACTTCGTTCTCTCGCTGCGAGTGTCCCTCTCATCGCCCGCGTCCCGCCGTCCGACGACGGGAGGGCGTCCTGTGAACGCTCGCCTCGAGGCCGCCCTCGAGTATGCTGCGGCCGGCTACCCGGTCTTTCCCGTGGGCGCCGGGAAGGACGGGAAGGCACCGCTCACCCCCCGCGGGTTCCACGATGCTACCCGGGATGTCGCCATCATCCGCGCGTGGTGGACTCGCTGGCCGGACGCGAAGATCGGGATACCGACCGGGGCCGTGACCGATACCTTCGTCCTCGACATCGACCCCCGCCATGGGGGCGACGTCTCCCTACGGCTGCTCCTCGAGGAGAACAAGCCGCTCCCGGAAGGCCCCGAGTCCCTCACCGGGGGCGGCGGGAACCACCTGATCTACAGCCATCCTGGAGGCGACGTGGCCTGCGTTACCGGGTTCCGGCCCGGGATCGACATCCGGGCCGACCGGGGGTACATCATCGTCCCCCCGTCGCCCCATGACTCCGGCGGGACCTATCAGTGGAGGGTCCCGCTGCTCGGCGCCACGAAGCCGTTGGTCCCCGCGTGGCTGTTTAAGATCGCCACAGAGCACTCCGCTGAGCCGTACAAGGGCGGCACGTCTCCGGTGAACATCCCGCCTCCCGCGGAGGACACCACGATCCTCGAGCGCATCTTCACCGGCCCGAACGGGGACCTCCACCGGCGCGTCTACGAGAACTACCTCGCGAAGGCCCACGAGAAGGACCACCCAGCGTACGTCGCCTTCGCCACCGCCCTCCACCTCGCCGGCGCCCATGAAGAGCAGGTCCCGCGAATCCTTCGCTTCACGGAGGAGAGCTGGGAAAAGTTCGGGCGCGCGATCTGGCGGCATCTCGTGAGCAAGGGTGGATACTACCGCCGCCGGGCCACCCTGGTCCGCGTCTCCGCGCTCTACAAGGAGGCCGCCGAGGCCATGGGAGCCAAGAGGGTGCAACCGACACCGGTTCAACCTTCCCGGGTCGACGAGCTCTCGCCCGAGGACCGGACCGGCAATCCCGTGCTGGACGAGGCCATCGCCGCGATGCTAGTCGACGAGGCCGTCCCATTGGTTATCGGGGGCGCGACGGAATGGGACACAGACGGGAACCCGGTGGACGCGACGCGCGCCGAGATAGCCGCCGGGGGCGGGTGGGTTCCGGACAGAGTCAGGGTCCGAGGTGCGTATGAGCTCCGTGGAATGCGTCGGCTTGTCCGCCAGGAGGGCGGCTGGCGGGTCGACCGAGCTCCTCTGGGTTCGGAGAGCGACGGGGCACTCCCAACCGGAGAGCGCGCGCGGGCGCTTTGCTCCGAGGTGGACGCCCTCGTCGCCCCTCGACCGGACCCCGTCGGTGTGGAGGCTCTCGAGGAGGGCGAGCCCGCAGAGGAGATCCAGATGGACGCCGTTCTCGCTTATCAGCACCTCTTCGCCATGGAGTGGAAGCACTCCACCCGGAAGATCCGGGTGAACCCGCGGACGTCCAAACCCACCGTCACGTACCGGGCGCGCCGGGTGCGCGGCTGGAATGACGCGGCGTCGAACCGCGAGCGGATGCTACGTTCCGTTCGGGAGAGGTCGGCATTCTTCGTCGCCCATGGCGGGGAGGAGGTCCGGGCCTACTCGACCGGAGAGATTCCGTTCCCGCCGAAGGGCGTCGGCACCCGGGGGCTCCGCATCAAGCTCGTCCGCGCGGTGACCTACAAGGCGTCGGCCTCGATGGTATTCGTCGTCCCGGGGAACGGGGCCGCCGAAACGATCAGGGTCGTGGCATTCAGGTTTGGAGGCGAGGAGCATCCCCCGGCCCTCGACGACTTCCGGTCCGCGCTCAACACGACCATCAAGAAGGTCTACGGCGCCAAACATGACTTCCAC
>JABCYU010000003.1 GCA_013290045.1 Methanobacteriota archaeon
ATTGGACCCTCCGACCCACGTGGTGCTTCGGTCCACCGACCCGAGGGCCTCGAACGTCGCGGGATTCGCCCTGGTCGCCTCCCGTTCCGATCGGTTCGCCCTGCTGGAGATCCGCGAGGACGGCTCCGGCCCCCCGGCGGGCGATGTTCCCTGGCGAGACCTCGTCCCCGCGGAGCGTCACATGATCACCACCCTCCAGCCCGCCGGCGGCGCCGACCCGACCGGGAATCCCGTACAGTCGTGGCCAATCGTCCGGGCCGACCGGCCGGACGCCGTGGTCTCGCATCTACCCGAGTTCCTCGCCTCCCCGGAGGCCGCGGGCCAGGCGCTGCGTCAACGTCTCCCTCTGCGGACCCCCATCGCGATCCTGATCGTCAACGGGGGCGTCGTCGCCCGCCGGTTCCCCGACGACCCCGGGGCGACCGCCCGTCTGATGAAGGTCCAGAAGCAGTTCGGCTTCTCGGTCGTCCTCGCGGCGGACGAGACCTTCCGCCGGGACTACAGCGCCTTCGACTACGTGTTTGACGTCCTACCGGCGCCCGCCGATTGGGGGTCGGCGAGGATCCGTTGCGCCCGGGCGCCCCCGGGAGCCGAGTTACGGGGTGGCGACGAGTTCACGCTCAGCCAAATCGGGGGGTTCGACTCGGTGGTCGACCGAATGGGGCTCATCGGATCGGCCCGTCCCGATGCGCCGGCCACCCCCGCCGCCCCATCCGTGGTCGGGCCCCCGGCTTAGATCCTCGTCCTGGCCGTCGCCGCCTACGGGCCGGGAGTCAGGGGCGGTCGCCCGTGGAACGGCCAGCCGGTCTCGGCGTCCCGAGCGCCCCCAGAGGCGCGCCCCTCTCGTCGAGAATCGTCGGGCCACCAGAAGATTATCGAGACGCCCCGATCGGCGCCGGGCTCGCGGAACTCACCCGAGATCGAACCGCTCCTGTTGCCAACGCAGAGCGCCCCCGGTTGGCGCCCGTCCTGGAATGCTCGCCCAAGATTGTTCGTCGCAGCCCGGGCTCTCTCCCGCCGGTGAACGCTGGCTATCGAGGGGTACCGGGAGCGTTCGCTCCAGCCGGTACGCCCGTAGTGATGCACCCGAATTCCGGCGAGGCCGAACTCCGGGTCGTCCGCCTGCCTGAGGGAGTCGACATGACATCGGCGGAACCGCCCGGAGTCCTTGATGTGAAGGACCGAGTCGCCTCGCGCCCGAGCACCGGGCGAGCCGTGATCCGACTCACCTGGACCGTCCGCCGCCGTAGGATGGCACGGATCCGCCGCGCACACGAATTCGGGCGATTTCGTGTCCTCTGCGGACTGCGATTGACGAGGTTCCCTGGCTCGGGCTCTCGTGAGGACGCGGGGAAGCGTCCCGGAGTCCCTCGATGCCGACTTCTCACTGGGATCGGCGGCAGGGGCGCAACCTCCCTCGCAGATCCCGACGAGCGGGCTGATCACCGCGGCCGGGATACCCTTCTCGAGGAATTCCTGGAAGGTGGATGGACGGAGGCGGCCGACTCGATCCATCGAGGCCACCCCATCTCGCGGGGTCAACATCTCCGGACGATTTCGGCGGCAGGAAGTTCTGCGGGGGCCTACCTACGAGTAACTCGCGGTGAGGTTGCCGGAGGCGCTGATCGTCGCGTTCGTCGACGCCAACCCGGGGCTCCCGACCCAAACGCCCGCGCTCCGCGACCATCCGTGGAAGAGCCAACCGGAACAGGAAGGCGCACCGATCGAGACCCCCGAGGAGGAGGGAGTCACCCGGATGGTCCCCCCGTTCCGAAAGGCGGTCCCGTTGAACACGACCGGCCCGCAGCGCGGCGGCCACACGCTCAGCGTCACGTTCGCCGATGGGGCGTAGACGACGTGGAGGCTGATGCTGTAGAGGAGCGATAGGCAGTAGTCGCGGACGTGGTCGAGGAGGGTCGAGGGCGCCAGCGATGATTGGTAGGGAAGGATCAGGACCGAGACCCCGGCCGATGTGGCGTTCCCTGGCCCAGTGATCGTTTCGTCGTTCCGGATCTCGCGCCCCGTGGAGGCGTACTCCAGCACGCTACGAAAGTTCGTGTTCGAGGTCGCTCCGCTCAGGAAGGCGGTGAACTTCGATCCGATCTCGGGGGAGGTGCTGGAGGTCGACACGAGCCCGACGTACGGGGCCGGATAGAATGGGCCGGATTGGGTCCCGTTGGTGGCGACGCGGCTCCACGGGCTCGATATCGTAGTCCCGTTGGTCGCGAACGTGACCGCCCAATCCCATCGGAAGACGATCGTGGCCGTCTGATACGATGCGTTCGCCATGATCGCCACCAGTTGGCTCGTCATCGTGGCCGGGGTCTTGGCAAACGAGGTGACCCCACCCGCCACCTTGGTCTTGCTCGCAAGGGAACTACTGGACCACGCGGTCCCGTTCAGCCAGAGAGCCCGGGGCGGAAGGAACGCCTCGAAGGTCGATCCGCTCGTCAGGGGGAACATGGCGGTGAAGCTCGGGACGGTCAGCCGGAGGCTGGCCGCTCGGTGGCTGACGTTGTGGATCGCGAACTCGTAGCTCACCGTCAGCGAATCGCGGGCGGAGAGCGGGAACCCGGGAGGGGCGAGGGGAACGTCCCGGGAGGACCCTGTATCGGTGGCGTGGAACGGGCAGGTGGACGGGTACTGCCGGTCGGGGACCAGCCGGGCCGGGCCCAGGGGAGAGGATCGAGCCCCGTCGCCCGAGAACAAAGTCGTCGGGAAAACGACGAGGAGGGTGAGCCCAGCGAGAAGGAGCACCTGACGGATCGAACCCGGCCGAGAGAGGCGGGCATTTCCGCCTTTTCCGTCCACGCCGGAGTCACGTCACCTGGAGGTCATCTGACCGCAGGATAGAGGGTTCCATTCCGGGTATCGTGGCGCGACGGCACAAACGGTTGGGGCGTGGGCGGCTCCGGTCGCCATCGGATGTCCGGACCGGGGGCGATTGCCGAGACCGATCCCGAACTGGGTACCGGCTGTCGGATTGGTTCGGGGGGAGTTCCCAGCGGGCCGGGGGGGGGTGACCGGCCCCGCGGCAGAGACCTCTCACGGACACGATCTCGACATGACACCGGTGACCAGGGGATTCGTTGGATTTCGTGATCCCGCCTCAAGCCCGGCCGAGACAATCCACGGCGGCCCGAACGATCAGGGTTTGTCTCGAGCGTTCGTCGCAGCGGTCTTCGTGCGTCGGAACTTTCCTCAGAATCACCCGTTGACAACCTCCCGGAGGACCTGCGTTGTGTCCCCTCCACCGGGGCGTTCGAATCTGACGTGGCTTCCGATCTCAGGGAGGTTGCGCACCGTTGCCCGGAGGTAGATGGTCGAAGAACAGATAGACCGACGCAATGCGACCGTTCCGGACGATGATGAAATCTGTTCCCGCGTAGGCGGGTGGCTCGCCCGGAACGCCTGAAACCCATTGGACTCGCCCGGCATCGCCCAACTCCTCGGGAGGGAAGAGGGGCCGATATTCGAAATCCGGGTGGGTTGATCGTATCTCACCCGCGATGCGATCGATCTCTTCTCGGCCACGAAACATCCCCCCTTGTGGATCATGGAAGACTGCGTCCTCATGGAAGATCTCGTCGAGCGCCGCGCGGCGACGTACCGGGTCATTCTCGCCAAAGACGTCGCTCAGATTGCGAAGCAGGAGGGTCGATATGATGCCGGACACGGTATTCTCCCATTCTGACTATGGGCCGTGAGCCGCCCGCGCATCCCTGAGTTCACGACCTCCCGGCAGGCCCGCCGGGGGCTCTCCGACCCAGTCACTCCACTCGGGCGTTGTGGATACGCGCTGGTAGGTCGCAGCAGCGTCCCCCGACAGCGCGAGCGATTGACAACCTTCCCTCTTCCTCGAGTGAACTGAAAGGCGTCTGAAGCTTGCGTCCCCGGCCCGAGTGCGCATCGGTGGGGGAGCTGAACCCAAGCCGTCGACCTGCGTCGCCGTCACGGAGGTCGGGACTCTTCTGGATGGGCCGTGGTCCGGTGGCCCTGCTCGGGGACGAGGCCGTCTCGGAATCGGATGGAGGCGTGACTCCCGTTGCAGAACGGCATGTTGTCGGACGCGCCGCAACGGCAGAGGGTGACGCGGTTCCTCCTCTCGTAGGCCTTTCCGTCCTGGGATTCGATGCGCACCCCGCCTCGGACCCAGATAGGGCCACTGCAGTGCAGGGCCGTGTCCTCGACAAGCCCGATCGACGGCGGAAGCGGCGACTCGATCATCTCCCCCGTCTTCTTGTCATGGAGCACGAGCCGGCCGGCCGGGCAGTGGTTCGCCTCCCGGACGACCAGCTCGGCGATCTGCGGGTCGTCCGTCCGCCGGATCAGGCTCCAAATCTTGCCCCCCGGGTCGCAGAATCGGGCAAACGCGCAGTACTGCTCGGCATCGTCGAGCACCATGGTCGGCCCTACCTCCTGCACCGACTGGCGAGCCAGAGGCCGACGGGAGGCGGTTTCCTCCCCCTCGAACCCGACCGCCAGGTGCGAGTTGTCGCAGAAGGGCTTGTTCTTCGACTGGCCGCAGCGACAGAGAAAATATTCGTTCGCGGTCTCGAACGATCGACCTTCGGTCCAGTCCCACGACTCTCTTGCAGAGTTCGGGGTGATCATCTGCAGGGCAAGCGGTACTTTCCCGAGGACTCGGTAAGGCCCCCGCTTCATCACGACGATCTTCGGCTCCTGTTCGTCTCCCATGGTCCGTCGCTGACCTCCGAGGTGGCCCGTACTCGAGTTTACGCCCGCCGGCTTATGAAGGGAAAGGGAGCACCAGGTAACCTACGGGTGGATCGGCCGCCCTCGCGGCCTGCAAAGGCCCGGGCGAGAGGTCTGCCGGGAATCTATCCACCAATGCTCCCGACAAGATCTCCGAGCCGCGCGGCGAGGACCTCGCTTGAGGCTGCCCCGGCGGGGATCCGGACCCCTCCCCCCGATGCGCTGCGCAACCAGGCTGCGGCGGAAACTGCGTGCTCATTCAGACTTGAGCCGATGACTTCCAAGATGGGGCGATTCGGATCTTTCGGCTGGCGACCTCCATCTGGGGCTCGTCCGCTCCAAGGTACGAAAACGGCCGGTTGCAGTTCGATGGGCTCAAACGTGCACCGGTTGGGGTTGAGCCGCACGGCTAGGGCAGCTCATGTTGCCCTTGCGGGGGGGTAGGATCGCCCCTCGTTTTCAGAGGAGACCCTGCCGCCGGTGGGAGGCCCCCCGGGCCCCGTCCATCCGTTTTCCCCATCCGGGTTCGGGAGCCGGGTTCCTACGCCGCCGGGAGGGGGCACGATCCCCCTCGGGGCGCGCCCGCCTCCAACCAGGCGCCGACTGTTCCAACCGTTCGGGGGGGTTCGGCATCCTGGTGAGGTGCCCCTTCGCGCCATATCTATTCATCAAATTCGGAACGCACGAGGTCGACGAGGCGTCGGGCGTGCGTGGCCAGTTCTCGGGCGTCTCTCATTTCGACCTCACGGTCTTCGTACTCGACTTCGTTCTTCCGATCGAGGAGCTGCTGGAGATGTCGGGCCACGTCGTCACTCCGGGGCGAGGAGCACCGCCTCACCAAGCCGATGGCCTCGTGGTGATCGGTTCCTTTTGAGCGCAGTCCGTGGAAAAAGATCACGAAGGCGTCAGCGGCCGCGATTCCCCCATGTATGGCACTCCCTGCTGCCGCGTCGGGGTTCGAACTCCCAAGTGCCCAGTCGACCGCCTTGAGCAACTCGGTCGCCCGGTTCAGGTACACCTTCGCCTTCGCGCGGGGCACCCGTGCGGTACGCGAGTCGGACATGAGCTAGTCCGTCACCGGGATCCCGTCTCGCTCGATCGTCTCGAGAAGGGCGGGATTGAAGCGGCGCGATAGGTGGGCACGGGTCAGCACGAGGTTGGACAGGCTGTTCCCAAATCTCTCGGCGAATCGTTGGCTGGCCCTGGCGAGAGCCTCGGCGACGACCTCGCGAGCTGCCTCGGTACGGACCTGAACGAACAGGTCGATATCGCTGAACGGCTGTTCCTCGCCGCGGGCCACCGATCCAAACACGAGGGCGCGGTCGACCGGTAGACCTTCCAGCGCCTTCTGAATATCCCGTTTCAAGAGCCGAGGGAGGCTCGCTTCATCCTCGAAAAGGCGCTGGAGCGGCGCCACAAGGACATGACCGGCGGAGATGCGCCAGACATGCGCCCTCCCTGCCACCTCGTGGGCGGCCAGACCCTCGTTCGCGAGGGACACGAGCGCTTGGTTGGTCTGAGAGGGGGATGCGCCGATGAGCCCGGCCACTTCCCTACCCGTCAGGCCGCGAGACCCCGACCGGCAGAGGAGGCGAAGGACGTCTACCCGGATGGGGCTCCCGAGAATCTTCGTCAGGGGCGAACGGAAGCGCATGCTCGATTATTCCAACATATGTATGGTAAATCATACATATAAGGCCCGCGGGGTAGCGACCCCCGTCGATTCGATCGTTATGGGGGAGGGTGGCAGGGTCGGCCGACTGCAGCCCGGTCCGATCAGCTCCTCGACGGGGGCTCTCGGCCAGCCGGCTCACTCGGGTCCCCATGGTGGGGACTGGTTGCTGCCCAACCAGTAGCTCATCAGCCGGTCCGCCGAGTGCAGGGATCCACTCGGACTTTGCGTCCGGCTGACGCGGGTGGGTCGCTGGAATGGTCCCGCCCCGTCGACGAACGGTTTCGCGGCCGATATCGGGAACCCGCAGTGTTCCCACCGCCTGGTCCCGTCTCGGGAACGACACCCGGTACGGTTCTTGGGCTCTGAGGTCAAAGAAGGAGAGGATACTCTGGTCCAGGATTCCCGCTGCCCCCCTGGCGGTGGCGACGCTCATGGCGCTCAGGGCCTGCCTTCGGGGACTTCACCAGACGAAGAACTCGCGCCGAGCGTGAGGCTCGATCCCGGCGCCCGATTACTGGCTGCAGTGCCCCACCATCCTACTCTATTCTCTCCCCGTTCTCGTTCTCGGCGCACCTCATACCCGAGGCGGTCCGCGAGGCGGACCGTCGGTGGTTCCGACTCGGGCCGATCCCCTCGGACTCCTTCCACCTCAACCCGATCGAGACCCAGTTCCGCTCTATCCGACAGATCGCTCTCACTGGGTCAGACTATCGGGATTTGCGATCGTTCGGCGGAGCGATCCAGAGTCCGATGAGATAACTGAACACGAGGCCCCCAGTCCCCGCTCATGATGTCAAACGGTGTCTGTGGGTGCGGCAGTAGCGCGCCGATTCCGTCTTGAAGCGGAGCGGGTCTCCACCGTGGCATGGCGCGCTCCAAGGGTGGCTCGGTCCGGGTCCGTTGTGGGTGGAGTTCGCTGGACGACCAGGCGATGCGACGGTACCACGACACCGAGTGGGGGGTCCCAGTCCATGATGATTCCCGGCACTTTGAGTTCCTTGTGCTCGAGGGGGCTCAGGCAGGGCTGAGCTGGTCAACGATCCTTCACAAGCGTGAAGGGTACCGCCGGGCGTTCGATGGGTTCGACCCCGCGAAGGTAGCTCGCTTCACCTCGGCAAAGGTGCGGCGACTCAGGACTGATGGTGGTATCGTGCGGAACCGGCTGAAGATCGGTTCAGCCGTGACCAACGCCCGGGCATTCCTCGCGGTCCAGAAGGAGTTCGGCAGCTTCGACACCTTCGCGTGGTCCTTCGTGGGCGGCAAGCCCCGGCAGAATCACTGGAGGAGCTCGCAGGCGCTGCCTGCCACGTCCGTCGAGTCGGACCAGTTCAGCAAGGCGCTCTATTCGAGAGGGTTCCGGTTCGTCGGGTCAACGATCATCTACGCTCACATGCAGGCGGTCGGCATGGTCAACGACCACTCGATCGACTGCTTCAGGTACCGACAGGTGGAGGACCTCGCCCCCGACTGAGATCGGACGAAGACAGACCTGCCCCGATTCGTTGCCGGCTAGCGTCGTTCCATGAGTATCGACCAGAAGAGAGGGCTCAGGTCAGATCGGAGATTCAGGCGGAACTCCTTGAGCTCGAGCACACGAAAGGTCGTCTCGAGTTCTCGGCGGATCTCGGTTTCGCTGACGGTTGGGGGCCCGTTGGGGTTCTGATCCCGCGAACTTCCGGTAAGGGAGAGCCATCGGCTCTTGGGACGGGTCAGAAGCTGAAGGGCCGAAACAAACCCGGACAGATCTCGTTGCCGTATACCGTGATAGACCCCCGAATCGAAAACGGACTCGAAAGGACCGCCGAGCTCGAGCTTGGTGAAGTCCCCCGTGAGGAAACGGACAGACACGCCGGCCTCCTTGGCTCGGTCGATTCCCCTCTGCACGGCGAGGCCAACCAGGTCGACAGCCGTCACCTGGTAGCCCCGCTTCGCGAGTTCCACGGCATTGGTTCCCGTCCCAGAGCCGATCTCGAGAAGCGACCGCCCCGGAAGGCCGCCGGCCTCGACCACCCGAACAAGTTCGGGGTTCGGCACGCCGGTATCCCACGGGGTCTCCCCCGAAACATACCGCTGTGTTATGGCACCGAGATAATCTTCCGGCGGGAGCTCGGTGATTCTCCCCGAGGGGCGGGGGTCTGGTTCAGGCGGCATCGGCGCCGCTCATCTCCAGGGGCTATTCAGCCGCTCCGCTCGCGCCGGCCCCGGCCGTCGCGAGGGTCCCCTACCCTGGGGTTCGGCCCGTCCACCCCACCTGACTCGGCCTAGAGGGGACGGGCACGGGACATCGAGTTGCAAGGAACCTTTCACTCCGCTCCCGCTGCGAAACCGGCATGGGCTAGCGAACCGCCCCAAGGTGCCCCGTCGAGGCTTCTCGAACGTCAAGATGACGATGGCCAACGACGAGGGGACCGACAACCAGGCCGTCCCGAGCTCGCTCATCCTCCCGGGGAGCCCGTTCTCGGTCGCCTGGAAGTCGTACGGACCGTGAGACGTCCGAACTTGAATTCCCAACCACTTCTCTCATTTCTTTCTCCGGTCATCGGGCGCAACCCGAGGGGGACCTCTCGACCGTGGCGCGGATCGGACGGGGTGAGCCGTCCACCGTCTCCTTCAGTTAGAGCCGGGTCCTGTCTCGCTGTCGGAGGGGGTTGCCACGAGGGTTGCACCTCCCTCCTCGCCGGATCCACGTCGATGCATCGGGGATTGGCTGCCCCATGTGGAGAGATCGAGGGCCTGTGGTACGGGCGTGAACAACCAACGATTATCCCAGACGACCAGGTCCCGCCGCCCGGAAGTCGGTCAGATGACCGGAGATCGGATTCGGATGACAGGAGGGGCAACCGCCGGCGCGCTCGCCGTGCTTGCGGTGGCCATGTTCCTGATCGTCCCCAGCGTCGGAGCCACGGCACCGCCGAAAATGCCCGCCTTGACCCCCCAGCCACCCCCTCGCCCGCTGCTCAGCGCCTCCGAGCAGATGCCCGCATTCCTCAATGGATCGATCGTGAACACGATCTACCTCCAGGGGAATTTCGTGGGTACGGTCAATGGTACCAACGCCACATTCGGGATGGAGCCGATGGTCGGTCTCCCCGCCATCGGGGTCACCCCCAACGTCTACCCGACCGCTCGGGCGAACATCCACCCGTTCATCGCGCTAGTGCCGTGGTGGGGCCCCGCCAAGAAACCCTACGACCCCGCCTACCACCCGGGAGCCTATGGGATCCGGGAGATGTGCGCGCCCGCGACCCGGGCGGTCTGCTGGGACCACCCCTCGACCATCATCGTGCCAGGGCTCGGCAACGTCCCGTTGCCCGGTCACGACCACTTGATCACGACGGCCGCGGGATTCCATGACACGTGGTGGAACCTCGAGATCGTCCTGGTCCTGAACCAGACGTACTGGCCGAACCTGAACGGAGTCGGGACCCACGCGATCACGTCGGCCGCCGCCCTGGCAGCGGCCCAGACGGCCAAGGCGGCGAGCGGGGCCCTCGGAACGAACGATTTCCTGAACTTCGCGGTCGCCACGGTCCAGGGGGGCTACACCCCTACTCCCGTCGCGGGTACCCCGGCGCTCCTGAAGCAGGAGCTCATGCCGGCGTTCCTCGGAGGAAAGGTCGTCAACACCCTCTACGAGAACGGTTTCTTCACGAGCAGCAACGCCTCGAGAAGCCCGATGTTCGGGATGGAACCACTGCTCAGTGAGCCCGGGATCGGCGCCCCCGATATCCACGACCCGATCGCGAACCACTTTGAGCCCCCGTTCATCGTGCTGGTCCCATGGTGGGGACCGTCGAGCGCGCCCTACGATCCCGCGTACCATCCCGCCGCCTACGGGATCAAGCTGATGTGCGCCCCGGAGTCGATCTCGGTCTGCTACGACCACCCGACGACGATCAACGTCTCGGGGCTCGGCGTGGTTCCGTTGCCGGGCCACGACCACCTGATCACGACGTCGGCCCACTTCACGGACACCTGGTGGAGCCTCATCGTGGTGCTCGTGACCAACAGCAGCGTCTTTCCGGACCTGAACGGGTCCCATGGGATCACGTCCCTGGCGGCGCTGACGGCCGCCCAGGCCGCGGGACAGGCGTCGGCGGACCTCGCGACGAACACCTACCTGAACTTCGAGGTGAATCCTTAGGTAGGATTGGCCCTCCTCCCAGCGCCCGAGGGGGAGCCTGACGGCTCCCCCTCCAACTGTTTCTGTGTGGACTCCTCGCCCTTGGGGCGTTCCAACGAGCCCGATATGGGCCCGTGCTGTTGTGGCGCGTTGGGAATACATCCCCTCAAATCCGACCACCGCCCATCGACGGACGTGGAACTCAGTAGCTTCTCTCTCCTCGACACCTACCCCGGTCAAGGGGGTGGTCGCCGGCAGCCCTTTCAGGAGTTCCTCGACCTCGTGCAAGTCTCGGAGCGATGCGGACTTGCGGGGATCTGGGTAGCCGAACACCACTTCCAGTCTGGCGGCGTTTGCCCATCGCCACCCGTCCTCCTCGCCGCGGCCGCCCAACGGACGCATCGCCTCCGTCTGGGATCGATGGTCGGCGTGCTCCCCCTCCACGACCCCGTCCATTTCGCTGAGGAGTACTCGCTCGTCGACCAGTTGTCCGGCGGGCGGCTCCGGTTGGGGGTCGGGAGCGGATACGTGCCACGCGAGTTCGCCGGATTTGGTATCGACGCTGGACGCAAGCGGGAGATCTTCGACGCCTCCCTGTCGGTCGTGCTGGCGGCCATGTCGGGGAAGTTCGTTCGGGGCCCTCGCGCCACGAGCCAACGGGTGCGTATCAACGTGCGACCCGTCCAGCGACCTCACCCCCCCGTCTGGATCGCCGCCCAGAGGGCCGAAGCGGTGCCGTTCGTGGCGGCCCGGGGATTCTCCGTGGCCCTGGTCCCTTACGCGAGCGCGCCGGACCTCCCAGGCCTCGCCCGCGTCGTGCGCGCCTTTCGTAGGGCGTCGCCCCCGGGTTCCAACGCCCAGGTGGGGGTCGCCGTCCACTTTGGCGCGGGCATCGACCCGAGGCGGGGCCGCACCGCGCTCCAGCGCTACCTCGACTCGCGGATGACCGCTCGAGGCAGCTTCCTTCGGGACGCCACCCCCGTCCCACCCCATCCGGTGAGCGCCGAACGGCTCGAGGAGCAGGGATTCGCCCTGTTCGGGAGTCGTGGCGCGATCGAGGCCGGACTCGAACCGTTCCGCCGAATGGGAGTGGACGAGATCTTGGGGCACTTCGATTTCGGGGGGCTCCGCACGATCGAGGTGCACGGGTCGGTCCAAAAGCTAGCCGAGGTCATGGGCTCGGCGAGGATCGCGCTGGAGTCGGCCCCCCGGGGGCCCGAGCTCGGCGCGGTCTCTTCCGCCTAGTTGTGGCATCGTGAGACAGCCGGAAACGATGCGGTGGGCGCCCCTCCGCCGCGTGATGGTCGAGACCTACGGATCGTTAGTCCGTCGTGGACGCCCCGCTACGCGATCTCGATCGGACGAAGCGCTCTCGTTGCTTCGCCTCTCCATGGGAGTCATCTGGGGCGGGAACCTACTGTTCATTCTGCTCCCGGCCAACCAGTTCTTCCCCACCTTCGCCGCGACGGCGACGGGGATGGCTCGAACCACCCTCGGGGGGCCCGGATTGGCCAGCTTCGTCTCGTCGAACGCCGTCCTGTTCTCCGCGGCGATTGCGCTGGCCACCGGTTACCTCGCCCTCGCGTTCTTACTCGGGGTCACGACACGGGTCGCGTGCGTCGTGGGGAGTGCCTTCTCTCTCGGCCTCTTGATCGCCCAATGGGGTGCGACGTTCTCGATACCGGGCGGCACGGATGTAGGCCCCCACCCGATCTATCTGGTAGCGTACCTCGCCCTCGCGTGGTCCGACAGCGCCCGATTCTACTCCCTCCCTGCGCTCCTGGCGCGATGGAGATTGTGGTCAGGGCGAATCGGTCTACGAGGGCTCCCCTCGTCCCACCTCGCTCGGGACGGGCTCCCCAAGCCTTAGGGACCCCTCTGGCATGGCCCGGAACGAACCCCCGTGACGCCTGAGCGTCTGACCTTCGAATGGGGCGAGATGATCTCGGCCCTCGGCCGATTCGGGCTGTCCGAGAAGGAGGCCGATCTCTACCTGACCCTGATCCGCCGTGGCCAGGCGACCGCTCGCGAACTGACCCGGGAGCGACGACTCGATCGGGTGCTGGGCTACCGTCTGCTGGAGGGCCTCCACGACCGGGGGGTCCTCCAGATCACCGCCCAGCGGCCCCGACTATTCGTCCCCATCAGCCCAGGACTCCTCTTCGAGCGGGTCCTTCAGGCGCGGAGGGCCGCCCTCGCCGCGGACGAGCAGCTGGCGACTGGACTCGCCGACCAGCTTCCCCGTATGGTCTCGGATGATCGCTCGGGCCCCAAATTCCAGGTGCTCACCGGGGGAGCAATGTTGTACCCGACGCTCACCGAGATGGTGACCCGCGCGCAAACGAGCGTGGACACGATGATCACGCGACGCGCCCTCCACCAATCCCTCCGATTCGGGCTTCAACGTCGCATCGGGGCGTTCCTCGATTCTGGAGGGAGGTTTCGGTTGCTGGTCGAGCAGGACCCACGGCTCCAACCTCTGCTACGAAGACTCGTCCGGTCGACCAGGTCCCGCCCCCTCGCCCAGATTCGCCAATCCGCCCCCCAGCCGACCCGGATGACGATCGTGGACGGCCGGGAGATCCTCCTCTACCTCGTCCCGGAGGTTCAGGAGCAGGGCGAGGAGGTAGCGATCTGGACGGACACTCCCGAATTCGTTCGCGGCCATCTGACCTACTTCAATCACGCTTGGAAGCGCTCGAAACCGATCGGACCCGAATAGCGCCATCCCTGACCTCGACGCGCCGCCCAGCGATCGACATCCTCGAAGGAAGACGTCGCGGCACGCGGGCCACGAGATGGCGAATTTCTCAGCCCCTGTCGGACGCACAGTTTTCCTCGCGTGAATCGGGGTCGGCGCGGGCTCCGGGGGGCACCTTTTCCCTCTCGGAGAGCGCGCCCCTCCAAACCCGCAACCGGGATTGCACCTTCTGAGAAGCAACTCGGACCCCTCTCGCGGGGAACCTGGACGATCGCAAGGGACAAAACTCCTCGACTTCGGTCGCGCGAACCGCCATCGGAAATGGTTGGAGCCGGCCCGGTTCCGCCGGGCCGGCATGTGGGACCGAACTACAGGTGCACCATCCAGGTGTCGCTCCCGAAGCTGTTCCAGCCGCCAGTCATGGCCTCGTTCCCACTGAAGGTAAAGTCGGCCTGGAGCGCCGCGTCGAACACCAGTCGGGAGTCCCACCGGCCCGGCAGGGTCCCCACTCGGCTCGTAATGTCGCTCCACTTCCCGTTGTGGAACATCCACGTCTGGTCCACCACTTGGCACGACGCCGTGTATCCGCCGGTCATCACGACCGCCTGGGCGAGCGGGTCATACCCGATCGCACCCGACCCCATGTAGGCGGTGGGAATCTTTGACGAATTCGCCCCGAGATTTGTGAACACCCCGGCGTGGTACGCCCAGGTCGCGCCCGTCCCGGTACAGGTCCAAGTTGAGTTGCCAAACAACAGGACGTACCCATCGTGGATATCGTCCGCGGCCCAGAACACTCCGCTAGGTAAACCGCCCGACACCGATGAGGTGAGGTTGGTCCACGTCCCATTTGCGAAGCTGTAGACGACTTTCATCGGGATCGCACCGGCGACCGTTGAACGGAGGAACACGTAGTGATCCAGACTGTCGTAGACCATCTGGGTCCCGGGCGACATCGCCGGGGGAGAGGCGGACGGGCTCAACCGATGCCATCCCTTCGCGTCGAACAACCACGTGTCGCTGAACGCACAGCTGGCACCGCAGTACGAGATGTACCCGTTCTGGCCGCCGAACAACAGGACGCCGTGGAGCGCCGGGTCATAGACGAGTCCAGGTGCCCACCGAGCCGACGGGGAATGGGCGGGTGATCCGTTTCTGCTCGTGCCGGCGCTGATCTGGTGCCAGTGACCGCTGGCCCACTCCCATGTGTCTCCAAGCGCGCCGCCACCGGCGTTCTGGCCACCGAACACCACGACAGCCCCGATATCCGGGTCGTACGCCATTCCGAACGCCTGCCGCGCCGTCGGTGGCCCACGGCTCGTATTCGAGATGCTGGTCCAATGTCCGAACACCGTGTTCGCATGCACCGCCGCTCCGGCGGCAGGAGCCAACATCGAGAGCAGCAGCACCAAGCTACCCCCCACCGCGACGCTCGCACCCATCGCCGTCCTTGCCCCTGATCGGCCCGTCGTGTCCCCCCATGTACCGCGGTGCAGCCCGCCTCTCATGTTCTTCCCCCACGTTCGTTGTTTTGGAATACGCTTGCTCGGTTCTCCGCGACCTTGATTCGGGAAACAGAGCCATAGAACCTCCCCGATGCTGTCGGGGAGTCGGACGAGAACTGGAACCGCGGTCGTAGGTAACGTAGGCCGGGCTCCGGAGGTCGACGCGGCATGAAGGTCCCCCGAGCGTCGGTCCTCGGACCACCAGATAAAGCTCGTCCGTGGTTAGTGCATCGCACCCGCGCCCGCGCGGCCGTTGGCGACCTCTCGGCGTTCATCGACCCTTGCTCGGCACTTCAGCGTCACCCGCAGGTCGGTTTTTCCGTTACGGGGGGAATCATGGGTAAGGCGCAATCGAAATTGCACCGGATAGGGCGCTGCCCGGCGCCGGTCCATCCGTTGCGAATTGATTCGTAACGAAGCCGCCTGTGACCACTCCTAGCTGGAGCCCAGCGGGGATGTCCAAACGATATCGTCGAACCGTCTCCGGTATCCGAGACCAAGGTATACGGGGAGCCCCATCGGGCTCGCCTGAAGGCAGGACGCCCGGCAACCAGCCGCCAGGGCATCGGTGAGCGACCCCACGGTCAACGATCGGGCGAGACCCCGTCGTCGGTGGGACGGCAAGGTGGCAACGGCGTAGATCCCGCCGAAAAACTCGTCGGGGAGGAGCATCGAACAGGCCACTGGGGTCTCCCGCTCCCAGGCGAGGTAGCATCGCATGGGCCGAAGACGATGGAAGGGCACGTCGAACAGTTCTGCGGGCGGAGTAAACTCCGATCCTCGGGCGAGGACGTCTGCGAATTGTTTCGACTCCTCGGTTGTGGCCACTGGGCTCACTACGTGCTGGCTGGTCAACGCAGGGACCCCGACCAGGGGAATCGGGACGGTCAGTGCCGGTCGTCTCTCCACCTGGGTAAGACCCGCCCCCGTCGCAGGGCCACTCAAGCTCGGCGCCAGGGACTCGTCGCTTTCGAGCCGCCAATGCTGCGGGCGTTCTCGAAAGAACTCCGCGGCCCGTTCCACGGTCCGCTCAGGGTCCCCCGGAGGGGACGTGACGAACGCCACGTTCAGTTCGGTCAGGGTGCTGCCGGAGTCGATCAGTAGGAGCTCGGCGTCCTCCCGGCTGCGGCCGTGGGGAAACCCCTCTGCGAACCGTCGATAGGCCGCGCGGATGTTCCGGACCGCATCGGCCGATGGGTGGTCCGTCGGGGTCAAGGCGTCGTCCCGTAGTCGGCTCGCACCTGGGTCCCGCGTGCCCGGAGGTCAGGTCCCTCACGTAGAAAGGGTGTCGCAAGGTGACGCTGGTCGACCCGACCGCCTGGGGGGCGGAACCGCCGCTTTGGGGCCGAGTCGGGTCTACCCGACGTCACCGAGGCCTTTACGCTCCGACCGCTGTTCGGGGGCCGGGTCCCCCGGATGAGCCTCTCCCTGGACATCCCGGAAGAGCTCGAGGATTTCCTGCTCCGCCCGGGCCCGGCAAGCCTCCTGATCCGAGGGGAGTCGGGAACGGGAAAGTCCCTGCTCGCGCTGTCGCTGCTCCACCTGTTCGAGGGACGTCGGGTCCTGGTGACCGCCCGCGCAGCGGATCCCGACGTCATGGCCCGACATTCCGGGGTGAGCTCGCGATATGGAGCCGTCCAGGTGATCACTCCGAACGACCTCAACGGCCTCGTCGCGAGCGAGACCATCACTTCCGACGTACGGGTCGACCGGGGCTCCCCCCCGCCTCCTCCCCCTCCGGGGTTCCTCGACGTGGCTTTGCGGGCGCTCCGCTCGGCGCCCCCCACCCTCGTTGTATTCGACTCGTGGGAGGGCCTTGCGAACGACCCGGGGGGACCCTCGGTAGGCGACCCCGGAGGGGGCCCCGCCCGCCTCGAGCTCGAACGCAAACTCTTCTCCGCTTGGATCAAGTCCTCGGCCCACCTGGTCGTCGTCTCTTCGGACACCGTTCGGAGCCAACTCGACTACCTTGCCGATGCCTCCTGTCTGCTCGAGCTTTCGGAACTCGACGAGCGTCCGTTGCGACTGCTGAAGTTCTCGAAGTTACGCGGACGAGCGGGCCGATCGATGGAGTATCCGTTTACCGTCTCGGAGGGCCACTTCCGATGCTTCTCGATCGCCCCGCACGGATACCCCCTGGAAAGTCGCCGAACCGACCCGGACCCGGACCCGACCTCACCGGCGATGTGGCCGGGCTCGCGGGAGTTCGCCACGGTGTTCGGGCGGCTGCCCCCGGGGGGTCTCACGCTGATCGAAGCGGACCGTGCCGTGCCCCTCGATGTCGTTCGGATGCTGACGGTTCCGATGATGGCCTCCGCGATCACCTCCCACGCGGCGGTCATCATCGCTCCCCCGCCGAGCCTCACGCCGGAGGAGCTGTGGAAACCATACTCCGATTCGATCTCGCCCTCCGCATTTGCGGAACAGGTGTTCGCCGTGGTCACCTCGAGGCCGAAGGACCCCGGGTCCCCCTGGATGGGCGCCATCCATGCATCGGATGGGGCCCGCCCCACAGGGTTCCAGTTCGTCGCTCCTCGGGAAGCCAGCTCCACCGAGGCCTCCCGTCGCGGCGGCCCCGAAGAGTTCGCTGCCCAACTTCCGGAGCTCGAGTCGTTCGTCGTCCGGTCTCGGCAGAATCACATGCGGTCCCTTTCGATCGGGTTCGCCGAGGGAAACCTCGCCATCGGGCGGGCCACGGGGTTCCCGATGGACCCGGAGTCCTACGCCTCCACGCTGAGGGCCTATCTGGTGGGCGATAGGGCGCATGGGGTGGCGATCGGGCGGCCCGGGGAACCGCTGTTCGATACGATCCGCAGCTATGCGGGCCTTCACCTCAACCTGCGGGCCTACAAGGGTCGCTACATCCTCCACGCGACGCGGCCCTGGTCTCCGTCGTATGTCCTCGCGATCGCCGAGGAAACTCGCGCCGCGGGTCCCTACCACCTGGTGCCATTGACCTGACCCGTTGGGGGTGGGGGCCCCCCGGCGGCCGGCAACGTTTCCGACCTTGCTGTCGCGAGGCCGATTCTCCGAGTCCGCTTCAGAGGCGTCCGGTAGGTCGGTACGTGATTGCAGGGACCCCGTTCTGATTCGGGGCCGGGAGGGGCTACGGTGGGGGATGTTCTTCGGGAAGAGGCGCGCCCCTCTGAACACGCAACTGAGTTTGCACGGGCCTGCTGACCATCCTGGGACGACCTGCTCTACCGTCCCGTTCGCTACCGGTCGGTCTCGGGGAGCACGTCGGTTCGGTCAGTAGCCATCGTTCAGCGGAGGGAGCGAGTCCAAGACCGCAGGTCTCCACGGCACCCCTCGATGTCGCAGTCCAGGACCCCGAGGGGGGCGAGGACTCAACGCCACCAGGGGCATCCCCGCTCGCTGCTGGGCGGGGGGTCGTCGAGCGCGAGCGGTTCCTTCCCGACCGGAGGTCATTCCGGGGTTGAGTTTGGGTTGGACAGGGCCCCGCCCCGAACCGAAGAATGGACGTCGGAAGTCACCCGATTTCTGGCTGCCAAGGACAAGGAGAGTCCGGTCGGAGAGAACTGGAAGAGGCGGATGCGATGGGAGCTCTCCCGAGTTCCCGACCTCCTCCAGAGGCTCAGCCCGGCGACGACGCCCTCGAGGGCGGCCGATCTGAATTCAGATCACGTCCTTGCTCTCCGGACGGGGATGGGTTGGGAGAAGGCCACTCTCGCTCTCCACTTCGCGGCCCTACGGCAGTTCCTCGCGTGGGCCGGGAATCCCATCGCGACCCGGAAGAGCGTTTGGAGGTTGCCGTCTGGACAGTCGAGCCGGCGGAGGTGGTTAACGAAAGACCAGTTCGAACGGTTGCTCTCCGCCGCAGTTGGTCCCGCAAAGGCTCTCGTAGCACTGGAAGGGCTGAACGGCCTGCGACGCGTAGAGGTCCTGCGCCTGCGGAAGAAGGACGTACTGCTGGAAGAAGGCTGTCTCCGTGTTCTGGGCAAGGGGAGGGACGGCGGGAAGTGGCGGACGATTCCGATGCATCCAGAGGTTCAGTCCTTCCTGTCCGACTTCGTCATCAAGCTGGATCCGGAAGCCAGACTCTTTCCGGTAAGTCAATCTGGCGCAGACGGGATGCTCCGCCGGGCGGTCGATGCGGCCGGCTTTGGGGGAGAGGGGGTCCGAATCTCCCATCATGACCTCCGGCGAACATTCGGCAGAATGGCTCATCAGTCGGGAATGGATCTCATCCAACTGAAGAATCTCTTCGGCCACAGTTCGGTGGAGATGACGGTCCACTACATCGGGATCGACGCAGACGAGATGCGCTCTGGCCTAAACCGAATCAGGCTCGGAACGAGGCCAGGTGAATAGGGGTGACCATGGGAGATGGGTCCGTCTCCGACCGGGCCAGGAGTCGTGAAGCCTGCCACGGGCTCCTAGAAATCGTTCGTCACTTCCGAATCCACCGGATCCGGGAATCAGGTGCCCGCTGAACTTCGAGTTATCCAAGAGTGTCAAGACTGGGTTGTGCGACGAAGAAGGCCGACGCCCAGGGCGGTGGGACGGGTTGGGGTGTCTACTGAACCGATGGCCAGGAAGTTCGTGGTGCGGGACGGTTCACGCACCCAGACGCCCGGTTCAAGGTCGTTGGGGGCGGGTGCCCAAGAGTCGGAGCGCACGTCGGAGACCTGGATAGGTGGTCGCATCCCTGCGAACGATTCGGATAAAGGCTACAACATCTCCTTCAACGACAGCATATATGGCCCGGTAGCCAGGATCGTTCGCTGCCGGTCGAATGTCAATACGGGAGAGTATGTGTGGTCCCTCAAGGGATTTGGTCTCGTATCCCCGAAGCAGGTCGGTGGGGGGAACCAGCGGGTGGGTTTCGAGTTCGTCAAGAGCCCACTCCAAGATGCGCCTCGCAGCGGGGGGCAAACTATCTCGCTGAAGGCCAGACCTTCCGAGGAAGAGGATACGGCTCACTTGCGGCTCTATCTACTCGATCGAGACCGTCGGCTGACTCTACGAGGAACTCCTTTGACCCTTCCTTTCCGGAAATCCTCGAGGACCCGATGAGCGTGCTTTGCATCCTCTCGGTCCATCTCCCGCTCGAGAAGATCGAGCAGGAATGCGTCCCAGTTCTGGGCCCCCGTCTTGAACTCCTGAAGAACTCGGAGAGTCGACGTGTGGACCGGCACGCTCGTAATCGGGTCGACGGCCGACATGGCATGGCTCAGGACATCATTGTATTAATGATTTTCACCAATATCGAGATCGCGTCCTTCCGACCTCTCGGCCCTATGCCACGAAAGCCCGCACGCCCTCAGCTTGCCGCATCCCAGGAACGGTCACTGCTCAAGGTTGTTCTCCGGCGAGGGGCGGCACGCCCATAACTCGGCAAAAGTCTCCGACGCCCTCGAGAACTCTTGCTTCGATGCCATCCGACGGGCGTCGTTCAGGCATTGCTCCGAGGTGGCAAGCCTGGATTCAACCTATTCGCTTGCGTGTGCAACTCTCGCTGCACCTCTCCCCACTCCCAGGGGCCCCGTCGTCGGAGAGTTCAGTCGGAGTTGCGCCTAGGTGCCGCCTGCGCCCGACAGGTGCAATGGGGGTTGCACCGCACGCGAGAGGTCCGTCCGAACCGGCGTCTTTAAGGGATGCCACGTAATACGCGTAACAGATGGCCCTCGAGGTCCTCTACAGTCGACATGCAAGGCAAAGGATGGTGTTGCGGGGCATTTCGAGCGATGAGGTCGAGATTGCCATTCGGACGGGTGCGAAGTCCCGACAAGGCCCCAGAGTCGTCGCGGCGCATAGCTACTTCGAAGTAGTCTATTTGGTAAGGGGGCGCAAGATTATCGTGATCACGGTGAAACCAAGATGGTAGCGAAGGCAGAGAAGTGCCCGGTCTGTGGGAAGGGTAGGCTGAAGCCGGCAATGGTCCATGAGGAGATGTTCGGGGTGGAGCTCGGGAACTACCCTGGGGAGGTGTGCTCCAATTGCGGGGAGACATTCCTCACGACCGAAAGTATGCGGGCCATTGAAGTGCGCGCCAGGGAGTTGGGCCTCTGGGGTCTCGCCTCCAAGGTCAAGGTCGCAAGATCGGGCAATTCGCTCGTAGTTCGAATCCCGGCTCCCCTAGCCCAGTACTTGAGATTGAAGAAGGGCCAGGAAGTCATGGTCAGCCCTGAGAAGGAAAACCGGCTCGTGCTAGAACTCGCCTGAGCCAACCCATCGGGGAGGTGGGTGCAAGGACAATTGCAACCCTCGGCGCAAGAGAAGCGGAATGTCCCTGCCTCCGCAGCGCAAGGTACCAGAATTCGTGCAACGCTTGTTGGGCGGTTTGGAGAACTCATCTCGCGAGCTCCTGAAGGCACTTATCGAGACTCGGATCGCACCCGATCGCCGCGAGAAAGACTAGTCTCCCGGCGGCCCTTGCCCGCACAGTCATTGCGGTCACCCTCTTCAAGCGCTAGTCCTTTCGATCGCATGGGGTCGGTGAAGGGGAGTCAAGAGGAAGGGACCGAAACCATGCCAGCCCACCGTGTCACCTGCGTAGCTTCGAGATGGTGCCGGACCCTTTCGACTCCTAACGGACTAGAGTTCCATCCCAAGTCTCGGACCGCTTATCAGCCGCCAGCCTCTACGGTGACCCCCCATGGAGCACCACGCCAGCGCAATTGAGATCCTCGAACGCGCACGCCAAACGTTGGCAGTTGCTGAGAAGGGCGTACAGGACCTCAGGGGAAAGGACCCGAGCCGGTGGTTACCCGGACTTCTGAACGTCGCCGTTTTCGGGCGAGCAGTAACCAATATTCTCCAGAATCTTAGGTCCGTAGACCAAAAGTTTGACCCATGGTATGCTCCGAAGGTACTCGAGATGCGGGCGGACAAGCTGCTCCGGTTCTTCTACGAGCTCCGAACTGAGGTGCTCAAGACGGCTAGACGCGTTCCTACCGCGCACAGAACCCATATCAAGCACCTTGAGCTCCCAAAAGACCTCGCGAGGATGGGACCGAAGCCTCCCGGAACGACCGGTTTCTTCATCGGAGATTCGGCGGGCGGCTCCGGATGGTTGGTGAGGCTGCCCAATGGAACGCAAGTGCCGTATTACGTGGATCTCCCGGATGACATCGGGGTGGTCGACATGACTATTAGAGGCGCCCCCTTGCTGCATCTGGGACAACCTGTTTTGGATGATTCGGCCGCGTCGCTCTCCTCTTTGTATGTGAACTACCTCCGGAATCTCCTTGACGATGCAGACAAGGTGTTCGGGCATTGATCCCTGACTCCGCATTCTTGATGGAGACGTTCAGTACGACTCGGGATTGCCATGACCCTACCAACGACAGGACTACGAGCCACGAAGGGAACCAAGCCTGCCATGAAGACAGGATCAAGAGGAGTCGGAGTGTTTGGGTTTACCCCGAGCCTAAAGCGATCTCCATTCGAGCCTTACCCAGTGCATCGCCACTCAGCCAAGTCGCGGACTGCATGGAACGAATGCGCCCGACCTTGCCCGTCGCGGACTGAGCCATGAAATCCCGTGCCAGCGGAACAATCGCGGTCGCGAGTCGACAAGTGGAACTGTTCGCCCGAGAGTGGAGCCTCCAGCCGCATAGATGGTGGTACGAGAGAGATGTAGCGGCTGAGATTTCACGGAGAATCTCGGACGCGCTCGGGCCGCGGCGGAGTAAGGTTCCATTTGATGACTTGGAAACCTATTCCGAACCTCATTGCAGTTGTGGTCATGCTGGACGCGTAAGGATCGATCACCCGATTTATGGATGGGACAAGGTACGATACCCGAAGCGACCCGACATCGTGATTCACCCAGACGACCCCGAAGATCCTTACCCCTGGGTCTGTGAAATCAAGGTTGGATCAACGCCTCGAAAGGACTTGAACGGGGTAAGCGATGAGGAGAAGGTCCTACGTCTTCTGGGTGGTCCCCGCCCCGTCGTCCTAGCGGGGACAGTCCTGGATATGCGGATTCCAACCCCACCCCGACTTAGGGGGTCGGTGTCCCGTTCGTTCTCCCTCGGGGGTCGTCTAACAAAGTACTTTGTAGAAGCAAGGCAGCCAAACCCAAATGTCTAGCTGGAGTTTCCTTAAAGATTCCCTGGCCAGCAACCGAGCCATCAGGCACCTGCAGCTTGTTGGTCGGCGTCTCTCTTTGAATGTGCATCGGAGGTTGCGCACACCATGCTTCGACCGACGTCCACTTGCAACGCCACTTGCAGCTTCCCCAGACCGAATTGGGGTCGGCGAGCTGGGTTCTGGGAGGGGGAACTCCATGAAAATTCAAACCCTCGGCCCGGTGACCCGGCGGTGTTGCCCGGCGTGATCGTTCCGGAATTCGTCGTACACGCGCCGCTTCGCACGATCTGACCCGGCTTGAAGCCGATGCCTGGACCGCCGGCGGCTGTTAAACCTCTCGCGTCGAGGTAAGTCGCCGCCTGCGCCCCCATCGCCCTTGGCAACGAACGGGTTTCTCGCTCTGCCGGACAAGGCTCGTTGTCTTTGTTGATTGTCCCTCGGGAACCCTGCGTGGGCGTCACATCTTGGATCGTCGGCAAAGTCTAAGACTGAACTGAGACTGCCGGTCCCGATGCGAGTTGAAGAGTTCTTCCGGGCACTGATTCCGCAAACAGCCCCGATCAACATGGGGTTCTACAATTGCTCGAAGGACCCGAGCGTCCCGAAAACGGCGGCATTGCTAAGGGAATCCGATCTCGACTGCCTTGTTCTCTGTGGTGGTAGGATGGCGGAAATGTACCCCAGGGTCATGGAGGGCCTTGGCAGCCGACCACGGTTCCCGGTCTTCACCTTTCTCTCAGACATCGACTCAGTCGTCGCGGGTAGCGACGGCATTTTGTTCGGCTACGTTCTCAATCAGTACCCGCAGGTAATCACCCCCATACACGCGGCGGCGGCTCTTAGTGTCCGGGACAAAGGGGTGAGTCATGTTGGCGTAGCATGCTTGGAGGTCGAGCCATGCCGGGCGACTCTGGGGGGCTGGCCCCGATCACAACACGTGATTTCTATGCGGGACATCGACGAAGCGGTCCGACTCTCCTCGGTGGCCCGCCTCGCAAGGAACCTTCTGATGGTCATCGACCCGGGGGTGGATTCTGTGGCCGAACCCTCGCTAGTCAAGGCGATTTCTTCGATAGCCCGCTTGCCGTTGATCGTCACCGGCGGCAGACGACTCGGGAGTCAACAATCTGAGGACCTCGTTGGCGCAGGCGCGCGGGGGATAGCTCGCTATTTCGAGAATTCGGAGGACATCCGTGAATATGTCGAAGGGCGGGTCAGATGAACCTACCGACAATGAAGGCGATGAGCGCAATCAGCATCCCGTACTTCATTAGCGACTCGGGGCGTCGCGGAGTTCCCTGGAAGAGTACGATGACTGAGTAGAGAAAAATCGCGTCCGCGACAGCGACGATTTCGAGATAGGTGATGCTAACGATTCCGGACAGAAAGAAAGGGATCGGACTTAGCAAGACGGCACCCAAGACCATCGACGCAGAAATCCCTCGAGCAAAGGGAAGGCCGTATGTCCGCGGAATCGTCTTGCGGTCGACATCTCCCTCGACGTCGCTTATATCCTTCGCGACCTCGCGTCCTAGTATCGAGAGGAATGAAAGCGTGGAGAAGAAAAGAACCGGAGTAAGATTGCCAACGATCGAACCACCGAATAAGAACAGAAGACCGGTCTGGCCGGCGATTACAACATTGCCGACAGACTTCAGTTTCTTCGCGGCAAACTCGTAGCACATCTGAATTGCTATGGCCAGGATTACGATCGCGAGTGCAACGCGAGGTAGGAAGATCGCGCCAGCGATGGCGATTGCAAATAGGGAGATCGCAATCGCGAGCGCGACTCGCGGACTCAGTGCCCCTCTGGGAAGGGTTCTATCCGGTCGATTGATTCGGTCAACCTCTATGTCCAGGTAGTCATTCAGCGTATTCCCTGCGCCAACGCTGCAGAAGACAACCAGGAAGCATAGGCAGACGTCGAGTAGGATGCTCGTGGTAACCTTCCTGCCCGCCGCTACGATTAAGCCCGCTACTCCCCCGAGCCCGGCTAACCCCGCGGTGCTCAGTCGAACGAGAGCCGTGCCAGCGTGCAGCTTCGAACCGAAAGAGGGGCGCTTCTCATCAATACCCGTCATACGAACTAAAATTCGTACACTTCGGGGCCTGTGGGACTGAACAGTACCACTCGCTTCGTGGGGTTGCGCCGAAGTCTCCGTCGAGTGAATTCCAAGGCCACCTCCCGAGCGGAGCGGATGCGCACTTTGGCATCTCCCTTGTAGTCCATGGAGTAGTGAGTCCCCTCGTTGGCGACCTTGCTCCGCAGTGCCAAAGTCACGAGCCAGACCAGTTGTTCGTCTGTCCAGTTCTGGCTGGAAGAACCGTTCTGGACGTAGACGAACGTGTTATCGTCGAGTTTGTCGAAAAGCCACATGTCACCATTTACGTAACCCTTAGTGTGTCGGACGATGACGTTGGCTTGTGGAAGCGCATGTTTGGTGGGATGATATGCGTCCCAGCGTGTCGAGTAGTTCATCAAGAAAAATACCGTCAACTTGGAGGCCCTAGGAACCGAAGTCAAGGTTTCGAGGCTTCGAAGTTCTCGCTGCAGGTCGAGTGCCCGAGAGCCCTTCGGGTCTAGACTTTCTTCGTGATTACCGATGAATCTCAGAGCGACGCCGTGGTCGGTCGCATAAGAGCCGTAGATTCCCAGGAGCTTCGTCAATCCTTGGTATATGTCATGGTAGTTGGACCGGAGCTTGTGTCTAGTGTGGATGACGTTCACGTAAAGATTTCTGACCCCAAGCTGTCGAAGAATCTCAATCAACCTGACACAGAAGATACCTCCGTCGACGTAGGCATCGGCCCCTTTGAGCAGAGATGATGTTCGGGTCCCGTCAGTCATCTCGTAGATGACTAGCTCTTGAACCCGGGCCATAGGATCATCGATCCTGAGGCGGGACGCGGCCTCAAGGAACTGCCGGCGTGTGGCCGACTCTACCGGTAGGGCAACCGATTCCTTGCCTGGCATCCCGTTCCTGCCTCGGAGCGTTCCTTGTATATGGCCTCGCCAGTCGGAAGTCTGCCTTCCGCCCCGGGGTATCACGGTAAGTCGCGAGGAAATGCTTCTCCTCTCTAAGCTCTCGCGCCGACCGAGTTTTAGCCCCCGTTCCCTTGCCGAGGGAGCTAGTCCGCGGTGTCCGCAAGATCGCGCACAAGACCTGAATCCGACCACGCCCTCATCAGCGGAAACTCTCGATTCCAGGACGCGCGTCGTGTCATGGAGTTCCTCGAATACTCCGCTCGCCGGGCCGTTCGAGTTCTCGGGCCCTGGCGGTGTCGGACTCAATCTCAAATACCAGGAGCATGTTCCGGCTTCGCATCCAACCCGATTTCCGGAGAGCCAACGGCAGGTCAGAGAAGCATTGAACTTCGTAGCGACTGCGGACGAGTTGACCGCACCCAGCATCCGGTATACATCGATTTGATTCTACCCCTATCCGACCGCTGTTCTGGTGGGTACCTGGGAGACCAGAGTACGACGGTGCCGGGGCCGGTAGCTCTGAGGAAGAGGGAAAAGTGAACCCGGCCGCGGGAGTATCGTCGAAACCGCTCCGAGGGATCCTGAAGGCATTACTGGTGAGGAGCTGGACGACTCCGATCAAGGACCCGGAGGGGCTCGGCATCGCGAAGGTAGCCGACGGCATTACGCTCGCTGTGGTGGGGATTTCCGCGGCGCTCCTTGGTAGCTTCGAGTACACCCAAGCTCCCCACTACCCTGTCTGGTTCCTCCATTGGGCTTTGTTCGAGCCGCAGAGTGCGGGGTGGTACGCCGCAATCGCCATCCTCGGGACCCTGACACTCGCCATTTTCTACAAGGCATGGAAGTACTATTCAGGGGCGCCAAATCAGGGCTCCAAGGATGGAATCTTCAAAACCGAGATTCTTCAGGCGAATGCGCTGGAAGTGATCATCGACGCCGTCATCGCCGCCCTAGGGGGTCTTCTAATCTCTCTGGCCATCTTCGTCCTTCCAGTAGCGTGGTTCGTCTGCTTCGCCGTATACTCATTCTTTGTTCTCCTGAGATCGGTGGTCACTCTGATTCGCCCCCGACTCGCTCGTCACCATTATCGCAATGAGATCGACACTGATGTTCTTCAGCGTGTGTGGATTGATAGTGTAACACGCGGGGTGTATCCGCCTCGGCGACCTGGAGATACCAAACCACCCATAGAGATTCGCTACATCTTCTCGGGGTGGGTCGTTTCGCATGCCATTTGGGCGGGGTATGGGGCCGCCGCTGCTGCCGTCCTCTGGTTTGTCCGAATACCCGAACTGTGGTCAATCGCGACCCTCTACGTGTTACTGGTGGTGCTAATCGCGGGCCAGTTTGGTCTCTCGGAAACCTCGACGCGGTGGGGAATGAAGCTATGCCACAGCGACTCGTGGAATTCCAGATTTGGACTCGAAACTTCGGATTCGGTCGCGACCATCGCGTTCCAAGAAGGTATTGGTTGATCTAATCTCGCCTGTGTTTTGGGCCGCAGCAGATGTTCCCAGCATCATGCCTCGAGGTAGACCATCAACCTTTGACAACCCGATGATTTTGCATCTAGTGGTTACACTCCACCAGGTATCCCGCCAGACCTTTGGCAAGGTGATGCTGCTAGTCGAGGCCCCGAAGCAGTACGACCCCTCAGGCGGGGTTCGAGGGATACCGCGTGGATTTGCGGGCACACCATTGTCAGACATTCCCGCTGCCCTTTCCTCCCTCTTGCCTCGAACCCACTGGAGGGACTCAGCTCTCGCGATGAGGCATGTGGGACTAGGAGTCGACGGCGTGGAGGGGAATCCCGGTGCAGTCGTCCTTGCACATTCGAGCGGAGCGTGAACCCGCCGAGGCTTCATCTTCGCCCTCGAGATTCGACCGTTCGTTCGAATCTCATCAGGCGCGCGGCGAGCTCCCACGATTGCAGCACCGAACGGAGTCGGTCATCGATCATCGGGGCTGAGGAGGGCGCAATCACGCTTGCAAACACGATGGCCCTCTTTGCCTCGATTGCCTTCGACCCGTTCTGGAGAACGCAAGCACCCTTCGGAGACCTAAAGCCTGCCGGCGATTGCTCCGGTAATCGGGTCGACACCCCGCCTACCGTAGAATGGATACGACAGCGCTAGACAGCTCGAAATCTAGGCTACGCTCGCTTCGCCTCGAAGCCGAGTCGATACTCGCGTTGCTTGCCGGTCAACCGAGCTCCTCCGACACCAGAACCACGGCCTCCGACCTCGTCGCGTCAGAGTTGGGCGGGGCCTTCACTGATTATCTGTTCGGCACGCGACGCCTGGGCAGAATTGTGGGGAGGAAGTTTTCCCAACAGAGTCGGAGGAACCAACGGGCCCAGTTGGAGAGCTCCGCCAGCTCCAGGATATCGAGTGTTCTCGCACAACTCGAGAATGAGGTTATCGCCGTCAAGGGCGAAATCGACGCTCGCACCTTCCGATCGGTTCGTTCGGCGATAGGCAGGGCGAGGACTCTTTCCAAGGCGAGCTCGGCCGCGCGTGCATGCCTACGAATCGTTGGCCACTTGGAACAGGCTAAGCCGCAGGCGAGAAGGGCGCCGAAACCGCCGTTTAAGAGATCCGAACGTGTCAGCTCGCTGGGCCGCTTTGATCTCAGGGCGTTCGAGCAGGAATTGAGGCAGTTTATCGCTGGTCAATTGTCGGCGAGACTTCCGGATTGGTGGGAGAAAAGGATTCCTCAACTAGCAAGGGAACAGGCGGAGCGTAGGATGCGACAACGCGACAGGACTTGGCCTTGGTCCAAGAACAATGATCACGCGCCCATTCACTTCGTTGACTTCAAGGACTACGCTGGGATCATCACCGAAGACAGGAATTGGGAGGAGATATTCAAGCCATACTTTGGGGACAAGGAGGTGATTCGCGTCAAACTTCGAGAGCTCGAACCTATTCGCATCGACCTCGCGCATGCAAGGGACTTGTCACGAACCGACGAAGTCAAGTTACGCCTTTACGTCGGCGAGATAACTCAGATGATCCGGGGAGGTGCCCCGCCGAGCTAGCCTTTCGACCGCGTCCGAGGGCGGCGAGTTGTAATCGGGCTTGCATCGGCCCTATCGGTCAGTCCCCAATGTGCAACCAGACTTGCACCCACCTGGATCCTTACGGGCCCTTCGGGTGGTGGTAAGAGGTCGCCTTGCACTTTCGCCTCGACCAACCCCCCCCGGGCCCCGCCCAAGGGTCGCAGGAGAACAGAGTACTGGGGCCGGGAAGGTCTCGCCTGTTGGCTCGAGCCCGACTCCACTGAAACCCCAGAGATCGGGTCAGGAACAGGCGCGAGCAGACGAGCCGGAACCGAGGGCCGACCTGAATCGTGGGTGGCCGGGGCGGCTAAACCGGACGAGTTCAAGTCCGCCTGAACCTTCTGACGAGGGGCATCGAGATGACGACGGTTCCCAGCTGGCTGCTGCCGTGGGAGCTAAACCGGGCATCTCATGTCGAATCTCCGGCAGAGGTCGCGAAGCCCTCCCGCCCACATCTCCGCCTTCTGCGCAGCGGCTGACTTGAAGTCGGCGTCTATTGGGACCCGATCTATCAAATGCGTGTTCCTTGCCCGCTCCTTCCCATCGAGCCGCTGGTGTCGCCTCACGCTACTTTCTAGCATCGGGACCAGAGCTTCCGCCTGACGTTGATCGAGGTTGAAAACGTCGTCGTACCTGGCAAAGCCACGCGTGGAAACGTTCGGGAAGTATTCGGCGGTGAAGTCCGAGTCATCATGGCAGTAGTACTGTAGGGCTTGGCGAATGACTCCCGCGGTGATCGGAGTGAGCAGACGGCCCCTGGGGGTCGGATCCATGGGTTCAGATGCAGGCGCAGGCCCGACGGACGGCTTCCCAGCGCTCATTTCCTTTGACCTCCGCGGCCAGTCGTAACTTGGCCGGCCTTGGTTCGCCGCGATTCCTGTTCAGTCAATGCCTCGACGAACTTCTTGGCGAGGACGAGCGACTCGACCTCCTCGCGACGACGGGATTTTTCCGCTTCTATCGCTGTGAAGAAGTTCTTCAGGATCTGGTTCGGCCTCAGGAAGCTCACTGATGCGGCCTTGACCGAAACGTTGTACACGGTGTCATCGTCATCGGACCGGGTAGGATCTTCGCAAAGGAGGCCATCTACGCCGTAGGAGACGGGAACTGATTCTTGGATCGCCCCGTCCCAAAATGTTCCAACAACGACCTCGCAGTGAAACTTCTGAATGAGGGGATCCATGCTCGTGAGTAGTTCCTCGTACTGCGACCGTGTCGCTCCCCTCTCCAGGCGCTCTGGATCGAAGGTGTAGCCCTTCAGAATGCGTTCAGTCAGCTCCGAGATGTTCAGGCCAAGCTTCTTGGCCGCCTCTACGGTGTCGCCATCAACGGTCAGCGTCAGCTTCTGCTTAAGTTCGGGAGGCATACGTGGGGTAGCACGTGCCAGGATATAATGTACACGTGTTCGCACACGTGCCTCACACAAACCAGCCCCCGCGTGGGAGCCAGTCCCATCCGACCTGCGCGAGTCCGGTCGCAGACCACCCTTCGAGCATCGTCAGGTCGATGGAAGGGCACCTGCAGCTCGGACCGGGCAGGTTGTGGGGGTAGCAACCAAGTAAGGAACGGGGGCAAAGTTTTCCGTGGCACCCTGGATTACCCTCGAAGCCGTTCGGCTACGCCCAAGCTCTATCGAATTCGGCCAAGCGCCACTTGAGGGCCTCCTGGGCGGGGAAATCTTCGGACCGGCGCGGGAGATTCGCCAATGTCTTCCCCTCCCAGTCCAGGACATGATTGGCAGCAGCGGAGCTCCTGAATTCGGGGTCGTCCGCGATCCGGACGCGAAGATCCTCATCAGGCGTCCACCCAAACTCGTCGAACAATGCGTGGTGGTTCTGGCAAAGGAGCAATCCGTTTCGGACGTCGGCGATGGTCCCCCGATCCTTGATCGGAATGATGTGGGCCGCCTCCAGTCCGACGCTTCTTCCCCGTACTCGGTAACCCAGCGTGCAAAGGCTGCACTTGCCTCGGTAGAGTTCCCGGATGACCGTTGTAAACCGGCGATCTCGCTGGATGCGGAGAGACTCGACCAGACTCGGTGACTCGACCTCGAAACGTTGGAAGACTGGGGTCACCTGCTCGGGAACCGGCAAGGCCGTCCAGTCCAGAGCCTCCCCGCGGAGGACGAAGTGGGTCCCGTCGAATCCTTCGACGTAAGCGAGTCCCATTACCTTGTACGTCGAGTTCCCAGTTGGGTCACTGACCTGGCGGAAGACGCCCACGGGGGTCTTGTCGGCCTGGCACTGAAGCAGTCCTCGGTTGGTGTGGAGCTCTTCGATAGACTTCCCCTCTCGCTCCTCGGGGGAATACCGGTAAGTCCAACTGCCGTCGGGATGCCAATACAGGTCCTCGTCGGAGTAAGGTCCCTTCAGGGTCTGTCGTACCCAGAGGGCGTGAGGGGATCCAGCAGGCTTGTAGATCCCGACTTGAGTCTTGAAGCCTGGAATCCTCGATCGAAGTTCCGCGCTCGTGAAAGACTGACCGAAGCTTTCTCGAATCTGAAGGAGTGCTTCACGAAGGCGGAGGTCCACGACTCTGTCGAGAGGGTCGCTCACCTTGATGGTGAGCCGCCGATCCCACATCCAAGTTTCGGGCTAGCTCGGCTGCCCGTGAGAGGCGCATCGGAGGTTGCACCCCCCGTCGAATCTAGGGGACTATACGGCCGAGCAGGGCTTTCCGGCGAGTCGCGGCGCTTGCAACATAATGTGTTTCGAAGGCAGAGACTACCCCGTACCCAAGGCCAAGGGCAAGTCCGTCGATTGCACCGAACGCCCGGAACGCCACCAACGCAGAGATGACTGCGCACAAGCCGAGGATAGGCCCCACAGCAAACGCGGTCGTGTTTAGGAATCTGTGTCCTAGAACTTGCTTACGGCTGCCCTCGACCCCATCGGGTTCGCGCAGCATTCCCCACTTCCGCTCGTAGTTCAGAAGCTCGTTGCTCGAAAGTAGATTGTTGATCTTCTCCTCATCGTCGTGAGCGGCTGCCCCTTGGGTGGTGTTGGTGTCGAAGAGGTGGGCAACTAGGTGAAACAGCGTCAAGACCAGGAGGGGAAGCAGAAGAACCAATTCGGATGTCCCAGTAAGGATGGAGTAGCCAAGCAGGAGAAAGATCCCGGACAGGAAGATCTGAACGTAGGTCGAGTAGAGCACCTGGTTTGAGAGAATTTCAGATCGACGTTGCCGGTATGACTCCAGTACTGCCTCAACCTTGAGGCGAGTCACTTCGTGATCGTACGAAGGCGACTCCGGAAGAGCTTCCCAAGGAGTGCCTTCAGTGGCTCTGGACGCGCCTTCGGGGTTCGTTTCATCCAGGATGGTGGCAGTTGCTAGAGGCCGAATGAGCGCCGAGGCCGTACTGGCGCCTCCCTTCACGACCCTCTCCCCGCTGCCGCTCCGGCGGTCTGACCCGACGGGACGGGCCTGTTCGACCAGACGCGGCCCCAGAAGAAGTTACCCATAGCCCCCCTGTTCTCGAGAATGTCGTCGGAGAATGACCGGGCCCTGTCGGACGCCGGGCGACAAGGACGCGGGCGTCTCGACGGGCACTCAGTCGCCGAGTTTAGAGGGGAACTGAGGTTGTACACGACGCTCTCTCGGAGAACGAGGATCCGACCGTTTCGATCCCTCTCCGAGCCGGTATATACTTGGCGCTAACTAGGCCCCATGCGTCAATGAAGACTTGGGGAGACTTAGCGCCTGACCGCCGTCAGGCAGAGGCGGGTTCATTCCTGAAATGGGCTGGGGGAAAGGCCCAGGTCTATCTTTCCCTTCGGAAGTTCATTCCTGAGCTCCGGGAGGGAACCTACTATGAGCCGTTTCTCGGTGGCGGAGCGGTCTACTTCGCCCTAAGCCCAGAACGAGCTGTGTTGTCGGACATCAATCGCGAGCTCATTGTGGCCTATCAAGTGGTAAGAGACGATGTCGAGGGATTGATTGGGGCGTTAGCCGCCCTGCCATCACACCCGACCTCGGCAGAGTTCTACGAGACGAGGTCGACCTTTAACGAGCTCAAATCGAGGTCGGGGGCTCGATCGCCAGGAGCGAAGAGAGAGCTGGCGGCTCGCTTCATCTGGCTGAACCACACCTGCTTCAACGGTCTCTACCGGGTGAACTCCAAAGGGGAGTTCAACGTTCCGATGGGCTCGTACCGAAACCCGAGAATCTACTCGCCGGGGAACCTTCGCGCGGTGAGCCGCTTGCTTTCCGGAACCCACGCAAGGATTCTCTGCCTCGACTTCGAGACCAGCCTCGCCCGGGCTGGGGACGGGGACCTGGCGTACCTCGATCCGCCCTACCAGCCGGTCTCTGCAACCGCCAGCTTCACCTCCTACACTAGATCAGGATTCGGCCCCGAACAACAGCAACGCCTCGCGGCGGCGGTCCGTGCAGCGGTGGCCCGGGGCTGCAGAATCGTGCTGAGCAACTCGTCGACGAGTTTCGTAAAAGGGCTCTACATCGGAATGCGAATGGAGACGGTTCGGGCTCCCCGGGCGATCAACTCGGTCGGCTCGAAACGGGCCGCGGTTGAAGAGTTGGTCGTTGTCGCATAGGCGCAATCCGATTCGGCCACGCCCCTCGTCCTCGGACCTCACCACCACTTCGAGCTCTCCCGAAACACTGACGCCGACTCTCCATGGGCTGGCTTCCGGAATACGTACAGGTGTTCATGAGCGAGGAGGAGGAAGTCGTACTTCGATCCTGACCAACTCTCGCGTGTGGACTTCATCTTCCACTGGACTTTAGTGATGTCTTCCCTGAGGACAAACCCCGCCTCCAGAAACGACTGCATGACCCGGACCGAGATGGGAACGAAGTGCCGATGCCTTCGAGTGTCCCCCATCAAGATGGCGCAGTGCCGCCCCGGTCGGACGACCCGAAAGAATTCGCCCGCAGTCGCACGCATTTGGTCGACGAACTCCGACACGCTTCTGATGCGCGAGAGGTCCCCGGCAATCCGGTCACCCGAGTAGGCGACAATGCTGGCATACGGGGGGTGGGTGGCCAATAGATCAACCGAGTCGGAATGGATCTCGTCGAGATCCCGCGCGTCCCCGACGTACGTCCTGATCTCCGGTTCGACGTGATCGGGGTCCAGCGAACCCAAGGCGAAGTTCAGCCGATCTCGGGTAACCATGATGGCATCGCGATTAATGTCCACCCCGATACCACGTCGATGTAGCAGCCTGCACTCGGTCAGGGTCGTCCCGCTACCGACCATCGGATCGAGGACCAGCTCCCCCGGGGCGCTGTACCGCAAGAGCAGGTTCCTCGGGATGTACGGCGACCAGTTTCCCCGGTAGTTTCCCGAATGGGTTGCCCAGTCTCCTCGGTCAGGGAAGGACCAGACGGTGGTCCGCTCCGGCTTGTACTCGGCAGGGGGGCCAATGGAGTCAATTGTGTACGGGCCTCGGAGACCCAACTCGACGCTCTCTATACCGACCGACCCGTGGGTCGCTCTGAATCGCACGTAGTCGGCCTGGGTCACCTCCAGCATAGGCTGGGGGGCCGTCTCAAGCACGGCAGAGGACATTGCCCTCCGCTTCCTCGGCCGTGGCTTGGTCTTTCCAAGGGTCATGAACGATGAGAGCTGGTCAGCCTGAGAGGAGGGTATAGCCTGAACGGGTGACTCGGGGAACCACCATCCGAGGTCCGTCCTAGTAGGTGCAATCAGCATTTCAACCACGGCCGGCTCGATCCTAAGGATGTCTTCGGCGGGACAGCGGCTGACCGAGTTCTTCGCGACTCTTGACGTCGCTGGCGATGAGCCGATAGGAAAGCCTGCGGGAGCGCTTCCCGAAACCCTTAGGCCAGCCTTCCCCGACGCGAAAGAATTCTACGACCTGCTTGGCCAAGTGCAAGCCGTTGGCAGTAGAGCACACGACGTGCCAAGTCAAAAGCACATCCTCGCTCTAATCCTAGAAAACGACCCGCGATTGTTCTTGGTCCTGTCCCATCTGCATAGACAGATTCGATTCACCAACGTAGAGATAGCTCGAACCTTGTTCGACCCGAAACGGCTCGATGACCCCGACTACTACACTGGAGCACTCACCCGCGACCCCGAGTTTCGGAGGGCGTACTCGAAGGCCCGAAAGTGGCGAGAACTCGAGCTTTCGGGGGTGAACTCGCGGACCGGAACCCTAGCGGCGGGCAAGAAGGCCATCAGCGGCTACATGGGCTCTGAAGAAAGGTGTTGGGAGCTATGGCTCTCACGGATTCGATCTGACCCAGAGACAAGGGAAAGGGTCATCGACTACCTATTCGACCATGAAGATCTAGGGGAGCTGATACAGGAGGGTGCCATAGAACAAGCCCTTCGCAGGAGCCTACGTACTACGAATGTCGAGAAGGTGAAGTCCCTCCGCGGAACATTTGGAGCTGGGAAGATACGACGAATCCTCCAGGAGGGAGGATTCACCTCGACCGACCACGAGGGGGAGCAGAGCGACATCTCGGACCTGCCTCAACTCGCGAAGAGAAATGCGCTGGTGGGACCCCTGTTCGCCAGCGAGGTGAACTGGGAGAAAGAGAAGCGCTTCGACTTCGCCCTCTTCAACCAGCGTGAGGTGCGGTTCGTGGTGGAGACCACGTACTACTCCACTTCCATGTCGAAAATCGGCGAGGTGATCAAGCACTTCGAAGATTTGCGGGCGAAGTGCGCGGACAGCTTCCATCTCTTCTTCCTCACCGACGGGATCGGTTGGTTCGGCAAGGTGAAGGACATTCGTAGGATGCTGGGCTTTGGAGCCGAGGCGGCAGATGGCACCGGTCAGTTCCCATATCTGCTAACATACCATCAATTCACCGACCTGTTGCCGGAAATCACCAAGGCTCTCAACGGCTAATGGATCAACCATGAAGTGGTCCCGCGTAAGGCTGGGGAGGTAACTTACATCGAAATGCGGTACATGACTTCATAAAGCGGCCCGGGTTGGAGGAAACGCCCTTCGGAGCAAATGCCGTCAGGTGAGTGGATACTCGATACGTCCCCGACGAAGCGGGTCTACTACTCCATAATTGCCGATTATGGGCTGAACCTCGCGATTTGCGAACTCGTGGATAACGTGGTCGACTCTTGGACCCGACGAGGGCGACCGGGAAAGGCGCGTGTCACGATCGATATCGATCTCGACCAACAGACCATCAAGATTGCAGACAATGCGGGGGGTGTTCCTCGGAATGAATTGCAATACATCGTCGGACCGGGTCATACAGGCAACGATCCCGCGGATCCCTCGATCGGCATATTCGGGGTCGGGACCAAGCGAGCAGTCGTTGCGCTCGCCGAAGATACTCAAATCAGGACGCGCTTTGAGGAAAAGCCGACCTACAAGATCCGCCTTGACCAAGCGTGGCTTGAACTCCAGTCCTGGGACCTGCCCTACGAGGTAGCCGGAGACATCGACCCGAATAGCACCGTTATCGAGCTGAGCAGGTTAAGGAAACCCATAACCACAGAGGAGCTAGCAGGACTCAAGGCCCATCTCGGGGCGACTTACGCCCGATTCATAGATTCGTCGAAGTTGGGGATTCAGTTTCAGGGCGAAACAATCGAGTCCATCCATTTTGAAGCTTGGGCCTTCCCCCCGGAGTATCGACCTAGACGATACAGAGGTACCATCGACGCAGGCGTCGATGGTCAGGTCAGAGTCGACATGACCGGAGGCCTAACTCAAGAATCTAGTCCGGGCACCGGGGAGTATGGTTTGTACGTCTACTGCAACGGCCGCTTGGTAGGCCGCGCGCTCAAGGGCGCGGATGTGGGCTTTACGAAGGGGCTTGTGGGCATGCCACATCCCGACATATCTCTTACGAGATTAATCGTCTTGTTGGACGGTCCGGCTAAACTCATGCCTTGGAACAGCAGCAAGTCCGGAATTAACACCCAGAGCGGAATCTTCCAATTGCTTCAGGGTTGGACGATCCCGATTCTCAAGTCTTTCGCTTCGGTATCGCGGGGGTTGTCGAAAGTCGATGGTTCTTGGCGCGAAAACGTGTTCAAGTTTGACCACGGTTCTCCCGAGGAGCGTCCGCTTGGCAATTCGCCTCAGGTCGCACGACTTCATCTTCCACCGATCCCCAAGTCGAAACCGAGATTGGCCGAACGCCTTGCAAAACTAAACGAACCGGTAACCACAGCCAAACCCTGGACACGAGGCCTGTTTGAGGGCGTGGCCGCCGCGCGGCTGATCGCATCTGGCCGCTACGAACAAGGGAACAGGATTGCACTGATTGTGCTGGATTCGACCCTGGAGATAGGGTTCAAGGAGTTCCTGGTCAACCGGGGGGGTGGAGGATATTCAGATACGCGCTTGCAGGCCATATTTTCCAATCGCAGGCTTGTTGACGACGAGATTCACAAGGTCGCAAAGTTCCCAAGGAAGGAGCTGGCTCAGATTCGCTTCTATTACAACCTAAGATGCGATCTCATCCATCGAAAGGCTTCTATTTCAATATCGGACAATCAGATCGCCGATTACGCCGACATCGTGGAGAAGGCACTCAGGAGGTTGTTCGGGTTGAAATTCTCCGAGTGATGAGGCACCCGCGAGGGAACCGGATGAATTCTCCTTGGAACCAGGATCTCCGACCCAGGTAAGAAAGACTCGACTCAGAGGTGCAAAGCGGATTGCAACTCCATGGCGAAGAACGACGCGTCCCGATAGGGTACGCCCGACCTCCGCTCTGAGCCCGGGTCCCAGTGGTGCTCCGATCATCGCGGGGGAGGCTCCTCGGAGTCCCGGTCACGCACTGAGAGGAGACGGGCGAAAGGGAACCGTTGCCCCCACCCTCAACGGGTGCGTTTTCTATGAGGCCCCCGAGGTCCACATCAGACACTTCCGTTCAACCACGACGGATAGGTCTTAATCAGTGGTAAGCCTGACACGAAGTCGGCCCCTTATCCGTGGTCGGACGATCGCTAACGTCGAGGGTTCATCTTGGGAAACGCCATTGATCTTCACGACGTGCCGAAGCAGGCATGGGCTGGAGCGGGAAAGCAGGGAAGATTTGGATTCTACAGCGCCGTAGTTCTGTCAATTTTGCTGTCGGCTATCGGCGTCTGGGGGTTTCTGGCGATTGCACAACGAGAGTGGCCCGACGGTCAATTTTGGACGGACCTCCCGGAGTTGATTGGGATTGGCGTCTTCCTCTACGGGTTCGTCGGAGTGTTGACCTGGGTGTCATTCACCAGGCAGGGAAAACCTGCGATCGGTCTGGACTTGGACGGAGGTGGCATCCAAATCCGGTATTCTTGGTTTGGCCCTCTCCTGCTCAGATGGGATGACCCCACTTTCCGGCTAAGATTTCAAAAAGTTAGGAGGTGGTTGAACCCTGAACAGAGTGTGGACTATCGAGTCGCCTACTTCAGATGGAAGCCACCACTCTTCCTGCGCGAGACCGAGTTCCAAACGCTCATAGACGCAGCAAGCTCTGCGGGAATGAAGGTCGAGACGGTGAATCCCACCCAGTGGCCAATCAACGAGGTTGTGTCGATTCGAGGGCGCGCATAGGCTCGCGATAGCTCGAATTCCAAGGCGCTTCCGGGCACCGGTCCCTGCCCTGAACAGGGAACCATGCGGGACCCCCTCTAGTCTCTCGTGCCCCGCTCCTTTGAGGGGCGTCGGGGTTGAGTAGGCCCCCCTCGGGGCGGGATTGAACGGTCCGCAGGCCCGATTGGGGGAAACCGGTCGCCGGGGGAAAGGCTCGCGATGCCCCAGGGAAGCCATCTCGCGCGCAAGGTGTCCGATGAAGTCAGTCCAATGACGGTGACGGGCTACTGACCGAAAGTCCCCCTGCACGGCTCGAGGGCGTCGCTGATCACGACGTGACAAGGCCTCGGGATGGGTGAAAAGTGTATTGCACTTGACTAGAGAGATGCGGAAATTGGGAGCCTGTCCGCATGACCAACCCGCCAGGCTCGGTCACCAGGCCTTTACGACTGTGCCACCGGCGCCGGCCGAACACCTGGTCAGTTTCGCTGGGTAATCGAGGGACCCCGTGGGAACACATGACCCCACCCGTAACGGGTGGGTTTCCGGACAGGGGAGACCTTCGTGATCGAAGCCCTAGGGGGTCGGGCGGACAAAGGACTTCACAGATCGCGATGATCGTGACCCAAACGCCCAAGCAACCATCAAGGGAAACTCGCTTCGCCAGAGCGGGTCGCCGTGTGACGCGTTCCGCTCCCTAAGGACGACGTCCGCACCCGCGCTGCGGAGTGCGCTCGCCCATCGGATCGCATTCTGGAGAAAGAACGGTTCCTTCGTGCCGGCGACGAGGTAGACGCGTGGGAGCGGTTTCGACAGCTCTGCACTCGGTTTGTAACCCCCGCCCGGCGAGCCGGAAAAGACCACACCGTACACGGCCGGATGGCGTACCCCGAGAGCGAGGGCGAGCTCCCCGCCAGCCGATACACCGAACACGGCGGTTCGCTCCGGGGGGAGCGCTACTGCGAAGCGCAGGGCTACCCATCGACGGACGGTCGCTACGAAGAACTCTTCGTGGCGCGCGAAGCGTTCCGAGTAAAAGGCCGGTGAGTACTCATGGAGGCGAGGCGTCGCTTCGCTCAGCCCGTGGACGCCCACGATCATCGTGGAAGGAACGCCCTCCCCCGTGAGTCCATCACCCCAGCTCGAAATCCTCTGTCCATCGCCGGCAAAAACGATGAACTCGGGCGGATACGGCGGTATGTAGGCCGTGACTTCCCGGCCGCCGTCGTAATCGAAGGTTTCGGTAATCAGCTTCCCCGCTGTCCGATCAGGGCTTGCCGTCCGCTTCGGAAGATTGGGACCCTTCGCCCTTACCGGCGCTTCATCACTCATCGTCGGACGTCGACCCCTCGATGTCAGCGGGGGACCCTTGCCCGAAGACGTACTTCGCCTATTTGCCCAAGACGGCAACTTGGAGCGCGCGGGGATGAATGTCGTGGCATGCAGCGACACTTCTCAAGGCAGGTCTCTGCTCGCCGAACTAGGCCCTCACCTTGGATTCGAAGACTGTCGAAGTGTCGGTCACGACTTTCGAGGATCGGGGGGCGCTGCCGGTGATGGTTGTTCCGTCGATCAAGGGGTCCCACCGACCGGTGCACTGGTATCGAGAACTGGGCGATCTAACATCGGAGCGGTCGTGAACTACGTTGCAGTGTACACGAGCGAATCCCTGGCCCCGGAACCGCGCTCTCGGTGAGGCTGCACAAAAGGTGTTAGTCCTCGGTGTCCGGGTAGTTCGCACGCTTCAACTTGGCGACGATGGAGGGCAGATCGTCGTGTATGAACCGCCACACCCGTTCAGCCTTCATTTCAGGGTATTCGTGGACCAGGTCGTTCCGCAGCTGGTCGATATCTTCCCACGGAACCATGGGGTTCGCCTTGCGGAAAGATTGACCTATCTTTGTCCCGGTCTCGGTGAAATGCAGCGCCCGAAGCTCCGCCGCATCCCGGAATTCCGGGGTGCGAATGTCGAAGAACCGGTCCTTCCCGCCAGACACGTACCGTCCGGCGGCCGTGGCCTCGCGCAGCATCCGGTCGATTAGGAGTCGAGTCCTCTCCTCGGTGGCCTTCAAAGTGTTACCGCCTCAGCCTCGACCTGGGGGCGCATGGCCCAGGGAAGATCGGAAAGTTCCACCACGTCGACGGGGCGCCCGAGAACCTTGCGAAGCTCGATCTTCAGGTGGGCGACATCCAGAAGTGACATTCGGGGTAGCGCGTCCACAAGGAGATCCACGTCGCTTGCCGCGGTCGCCTCTTGCCGACGGACTGAACCGAAGACACGGACCTGTTTGACCCCGTAACTCTTCAACAGCGTCAGGACCTCCGTCCGCTTCGGACCCAAGACTTCCTTGATTCCAAGGCCGCTGCCTAGTTCGGTCGGGCGTATCACCGGAGTATTCCAGAGTCTCGACTTGCACCGAGGGCACATCCGAACCGGAGTCCGTCTCGGGGTCCAGGTGTAGACGCACCGGTAGCAGTGCATCTCGGGGAGACTCGAGTTGAGCATCGGCGGGGAAGGGAGAGTTGAATCGGTAGATTAAACTTACTCATGCGTAACACGAGGCTGAGTAATGTCGGATGCGTTCGTCTGGCCGCGACTGGCCCAGGCGCACGCTAGTGTCATTTCTAGGGCGGTAGAGTAGGTTCTGCCGGACCGCAAAGGCTAGTGCCGGGGAGTGCTCCCTCCCCGGGCATGGTGCTCCGGGTTCGAGAGATCTCCAATGAGGAAGGCAACCGGCTCCGGACCGCGATCCGACACTCGAAAGACCTCATCGAGATGAAACGGGCCCAGGTGATCCTGGGCTCAGCTCAGCGGTTCACCGTCCAGAAGATCGCTATCTTCTCGGGAATGTCCGACGGCTACATTCGGATCCTGATTCACGCGTTCAACGAGGAGGGGCTCGCGATGCTCAAGCCCCGATGGAATCCAGGACATCGCACCAAGTTTTCGAAGGAGACTCGGGCACGGCTGGTGGCGCTGGCCACCGGCCGACCTCGGGACCTGGGGCTCCCCTTCGGTCAGTGGAGCCTACGACGCCTTCGGGACGCCGCGGTGGCGAGGGGCATCGTGGACTCGATCTCCCTCGAGTGGCTGAGGGTCATCTGTGACGAGGCGGACGTCACGCACCAATCGATCCGGACATGGAAGGAGAGCAAGGACCCGAAGTTCGAGGAGAAGAGGGCGCGGATCGACCGCCTCACGGCGAAGCGGCACAACCCCCCAGTCGTCCTCAGTATGGATGAGATCGGCCCGATCTCCCTCAAGCCCCACGGCGGCAAGGGGTGGTTCAAGAAGGGGCTGCCGGGACGGATCCCAGCGACCTACAAGAAACAGAGCGGGACACGTTACGAGTACACCTGTCTGAACGTGTTCCATCAGACGTTGAGCGTCAAGCAAGAGGAACACAAGGGCGGAGCGATCTGGCTACGATTCATGAAGTACCAACGCTCGAAATACTCTCCCGACCAGAGGGTCTACATCATCCAGGACGGACTCAGCGCCCACTGGACTCCTGAGGTGAGAGCGTGGGCGAGGGTCCACAAGGTATCCCTCGTCTCCACGGCCACCGACGCCAGTTGGATGAACCCGGTGGAGTGCCACGCCGGACCACTCCAGGTGGCGGCGATGGCCGGGAGTGATTGGTGGAGTTGGGGCGAGGTGGACGAGGCGTTCCGGAGGGCGGCTCAACTCATCACGCGAGAGCACAAGGCATCAGGGAAGGAGTTCAGGAGCACCCAACACAAGGTCAGCAAACATCGTCGGCCGCTCTGGACGCGACACTAGGTGCTGACTGCCGCCCTCCGGGGAGTAGAGAATCTAGCGCACCCAACTCGGGTGCAAGGTGTATTGCAACTTTCGCGAGGGAGGTGCGTGGGTTGCCTACTCGCTCGCCTGCGCGTTGCCGGAGTAGAGTCGAGCTCGGTCCCGCAGCTTGAGATAGAAATCGGCCCTTGGGCCGAAACCCAGGAGTCGAATGACACCACCCTCGACACGAAAGTACGCTCTCCTCTGAGGGTGGCGAAGTTTGAGCTTCCACAGGCCGTCCGCCCCAGAGAGTTCCTCGACAACGAAGCCTGGCCCCCCTCTAAACGGATGTTCGACCATTTGCCGGAGAGCGTCCTCGAAATCGTACCGATCCTGTCGTGAGAGGGCTAGGTACTCTTCGCGTGCTCTTGGGTGGAAGGATAGCGCGTAAGGCACGGTCAGCGCCGAGGTCTACGCATCGAACGGCTCTGGTGAAAGACGTCGTCGCCTGCGATATCTTTGGAGGCCGAGGTTCGAGACCGACGCTCGAGTTCTTCCACCCAGGATCGGGGCACATAGTCGCTTGCCAGCTCGAGGAGGAAGTCGTCCCAAGTCTGGTCCGCTGTCTTCAGAGTTCGCAGGCGCTTGACGACCTCGGCGTGCACTGGAATGGTTGTGAGGGTGTTCGAGGCCATGGTAGTGATGGTCAATGACGCTCATGGTTAAGAATCTTGCCGACCGCCGCGAGCTGGAAGGTGTCTTGCGTGAATGGAGGGGCGCGCTGGTCACCGAGGAAAACCCCCCTCCAGAGCCCTTCCTGACCCCGATGCAGGGCCGAGAAAACCGATTCGCCCTTCAGACGGGAGTTCGCCCCCAGCTCCGAGCGGCGAATTCGGCCGAGTTCCGCCCGCCTGCCGAGTGGGCCGGTTCCTGGCGACCGAGATCGAATGAGATGCCCCCCAATGAGGTTGGCTGCACGTCGATGTTCCCCTACCCAACTTCGACCCCGGCTCAGTACCCGTATAGGCGATGTCGCCGGATGGGAACGTTAATCGGCCGGTCCGAGTCGCCCCCCCATGAAACAGATCAGACCCGGTCGCCTCCTCCCCTCCGGCCCCGGACCAACCCAGCGACGTGGTCCCCACGACGGTGCAGGGACCTCGGTGGCGCTCCCTTTCCCACCTCGAATCCCGGAACAACGATCTATCATTAGGAGGCTCTCGGGCAGGGCTCGGACCGATATCCCAGACTGAAAGTGCGCTCACCCCGCATTTTACGCACCTCGGCGTGAGGTTATCCCCTTTGGCGGATGACCACCCCGGGCCGATTGGGCAGACTGGGATTTCCGCGGCACAAGAGGCCGCCGTCGTCCGATGGGGCGGTTTGTCCGGAATCCTGGGCGGAATCATCTTCGTCGCGTCGATCATCTATCAGGTGGCGTTCATCGGAACCGGGACGACGGCCTCCGGGGCGGGTCCAATCATGCGATTTCCCGGGTTGCAAACCCAGATCGCCGCGGGACAGACGCTGTTCCTGATCGGAACGATCCTGATGGTTCCCCTCGTCGTGTCGATATACCGGACACTCCGGACCTCGAGTCTGGCCCCGGCCCTGTTCGGATTCGGCCTGAGCTTTCTCGGACTCGCCGTCCTCGCCGTCGAGAGCGAGCCGAACGTCGCCATGGCCCAAATTTCCGCCCAGTACCACGCCGTCGGAGCCACGGCGGCCCAGCAAGATGCCGCCGTCGTCGCATGGCAGGCCACGCAGGGGATATTCAACGAGTTCGACACCTGCGCCTACATCTTCCTCTCCGTCGGTTTCATCCTTTTTGGCGTGGGGATGCTCCGGGCCGCAGGGTACGGCCGAGCCATCGGAGCTGTGACCACTACGATCGGGGTCGTCGGGATCTTCGGAGTGGCCTTGTTCCCGGTCACCTCGGCGATGTTCGCGATTCCTGCCGCGCTCACGTTCGTCGTGTTCCCGTTGCTGCTGGGGCGGACCGTCTACCGGATCGCACCGACGGTCGAGCCGATGTCGACAGCGACGGACGCGCCGCACGAACTTCGCAATGCGCCCCGGGTGGAACCTCAATGATGGAGGCGACGAGGACTCGGCTCTCGACGCTCTGGGCATTCGCGACGCTGAACTACATCTACGCCGACGTGGTCACGCTGTACGATAAGGCCGGGACCCTCCATTTCAGCCAAGGGTTCCTCCTAGTGTCATTTCTAGGGCGGTAGAGTAGGTTCTGCCGGACCGCAAAGGCTAGTGCCGGGGAGTGCTCCCTCCCCGGGCATGGTGCTCCGGGTTCGAGAGATCTCCAATGAGGAAGGCAACCGGCTC
>JABCYU010000004.1 GCA_013290045.1 Methanobacteriota archaeon
TCCGATCTCGTACCTCTTCGGGACCCGGGGGGACGTCGTCAACGACACCAGCCACCTCGAGGTCGGGAACTTCAGCGCGGGACCCGGCCCCGACGGGTTCGCCTACGACCCCGCCAATCGAGCGGTGTACATCTCGAACCTCAATGGCGCCAACGTCACCGTCATCAATGGAACGACGAACCTCCGCCTGACCACCATCGCCGACCCGGGGTGCTCCCCGTCCTCGGAGGCGTACGACCCGACGAACCACTACCTGTACGTCGGCGACAGCTACTCCGCCAACGTCAGCGTGATCGACACGCGGACCAACACCTGGCTCCGGAACATCACGCTCGCCGCGGCCCCGACGATGGTCCTCGGGGTGGACGGCCGGAACGGCGACGTCTATCTCTCGACCGGCGGCAACGTCTCCGTCCTCAACGCCACGAACGCCGTCGTCGCGACGCTCGCGAGGCCCGCTTCGGCCCCAGCGTTCGGATCGATCGTCTACGACCCGTCCGCCCGGGAGCTCTACGCCCCGGAGGTGCTGACGAGCAGCGTCGGTGTCCTGCAGCCGAGGAACGCCCCCCCGCCCCCGTCGAGCTTTCCGGTGACGTTCAGTGAATCCGGCCTGCCCGGGGGGACTTCCTGGACGGTGGTCTTCCGCGGGAACACGACGACGGCATCGGCTCCCGCCCCGGTGGCCTTCTCCTCCACGAACGGCTCCTTCGCCTTCCGGGTCTCGGCCCCGGCCGGCTACACGATTACTCCCCTCTCGGGCGTCGTGGACGTCGCGGGGGCGGGGGTGACCCAGGCGGTTCAGTTCGCCCGCAACTATTCGCTCGTGTTCACCGAAACCGGGCTATCGGTCGGCGCCCCATGGTCCGTCGACCTCTCCGGGATGGTCCATCCGGTCTCCATGGCGAGCGTCGGCTTCGCGCTTCCCAACGGGACGTACGCGTTCTCGATCCCGGCCGTCCCGGGGTTCGTAGCCAACGTGACGAGCGGGAACGCGCAGATCCAGGGGGAGAACGCGACGGTGGCGATCGGGTTCCGGAGCACGGCCGGTCGCCCCACGTTCGCCGTCACCTTCGCCGAGACGGGGCTTACCACCGGTTCCCGTTGGTGGGTGACCCTGAACGGATCGGAGATGTCGGCGACCGGCGCCACCATCCGGTTCCTCGAGCCGAACGGGACGCTCTCGTACAACCTGAGCGGCCCGGCCGGCGAGCGAGCGGCCGTTGCGATGGGACAGGTGACCGTGACCGGGAACCCGACCTCGGTGAGCGTGACCTTCACGGCGAATTCGAGCGTGCCGGGCACCCAGCCGATCTCATCCCCGCCCGGTTGGGGGTCGATCGGGCTGGGGCTCCTCGGCGTCGCGATCGTGGTGGTCATCGGACTCGTGCTCCTGCTCTGGCGCCGCCGGCGAATTCCGCCCGCCGCCCCCTCGCTCCCGCCCCCGCAAGCCGCCCCACCGAAGTAGGTCGTCTCGCCCCGGACCCTCGCCGGATTCCGGCCGATGTCGGACCCGCCCAACGGCGGGGTTTGGGGAGCTCGAACCCCCGGGCCAGTTCCGGTCCGGTCGGAGAGCGGGCGCCCTTCGGGCGATGCCGGGGGATCAGTAGGGCACGCCGACCGCACCCGCGAGGAACCGGTTGAGCGGGTCGAGCGAACGACAGATCGCGACGAACTTCTCCGGAAACCGGGGGCCCGTCACGACCGAGTCGGCGACCGTCTGACCCGTCGTGAACCCCTTTCGCTTGAGATCCGCGATGTACGGGTGATCCGGATCGAAACCGGGCGGTGGGCGCTTGAGCGACTCCCCCTCGATCTCCGGCACCTGGGCGCGGACCTTCTTCCACGCGCCAGGACGCTCGGCGATCGCGGTGCGGATCTTCGCGAGGTGGGGGGGCGCGGCCTGCCAGACGCCGGCGTAGACCCACGAGTCCCCCGGTGCCAGGTGGAGAAAGAACCCGGGGAGGTGCTCCTCGTCGGCCGTGACCCCGTCGTGCCAGAAGTGGATCCCGATGCTCGTCCGGTACGGGCTCTTGTCCTTCGAGAACCGCACGTCCCGGTAGATCCGCATGATCGAGCCGCCGACCGGTCGCGGGTCGGCGACGAGGTGGCGGCTGATCTTCTGGAGCTTCGGGCCCATGGCCTCGACGAACGCCCGGGTCGGGGCCTGGACGCTCTCATCGAACCGGCCCTTGTTCGCCTGGAACCAGTTCCGCTCGTTGTGCTTCGCGAGCTCGCGAAGGAACCGGAAGAACTCGGGGGTGAATCGCTCGGGGGCGCTGCGGTCGCTCGCCATGCTCGACCTCGGCGCTCCTCGGAAACGTCCCGGGCGGATAGCCGTTCGGGGACCTGGCTCCCTCGGCGTCGGCCTCCGGAAACGTCCCGCCCGGGAAATCCGGGCGTCTACGGATTCCCCCGGGGCCCCCGGAATACTACCTCGGGCGGGTATACCCGCCCCCGTCGCGGTTGGGGATCATGGTCCGCAACCGGAAGGCCCGAATCCTCGGCTACTCAGCGTTGGCGCTCGTCCTGATCGCTTCGTCGGTGGGGATCCTCTCGGCGGGGGCCGCCCCGGACGATCGGGCCGGCCCGAGCCACGGCAGCAGGCCGGCGAGTCCGCCGAACACCCTCCCGCAGACCACGTTCGTCCCGGCGCCCCCGACGGGAGCGAAAGGGCCGGACGACATCACCCACCTCGCGCTCCGGGCGCTCGACCACGGACGGGACGTCGTCTGGACCGCCTACCAGAACGGGGTCAACCCGAACGGGACCGCGGGCGCTCCCGGCGGGCCCACGCACAGCACCGTCGTGGGCTACGACCGGCTCAGCGGGGCCGTCGTGCGCAGCATCAACATCTCGGGCAAGGTCGACGGGCTCGCCGCCGACCCGTGGATGGGGACCCTGATCGCCACGGCCAACGAGGACGTCAACTCCGCCTTCCAGCTGATCTACCCGGTCACCGGCGCCGTCGCGACCTACTCGTACAGCCCGAACCCGGCCGTCTCAGGCAACGGGGGGACCGACAGCATCGCGGTCCGGGCCGGGGTGATCTACGTCGCGCACTCGAACCCGAACGACACCCGCCAGGCGACGGACTACCGGGTGACCCTCCATGCCGCGACCCTGACGGCGCAGCTGACGCCCGTCTTCTACGACGACAGCTCGGCGATCGACGTCCTCACGCACGCATCGGTGACCCTCGCGCTCACCGACCCGGACACGAACTTCATCATGCCCCACGCGAGCCCGCGCTTCGGGGGCGAGCTCGCCACCATCGGCCAGGCCGACGGCGAGATCGTCTTCGAGGCGAACGGGGCCCACCACCCCCTGCTCCACGTCCTGCCCCTCCACGACAACGTCTCCGGGAACGTGCCGCCGATCGACGGCATCGCCGTCGCGACCTGCAACGCCGGAACGCTCTACGTCGTGGACGCGAAGGCGAACACGATCCTCGCGCTCAACACGACCGGCTGGCCCGCGGGCACGGTCTTCCTCGGGGAGCCGAGCGACAACGGCAACCCGCTCGTCGGAACCCTCAACCTGAACACCGGGAACATCACGCCGCTCGGCAACCACTTCGTGAGCCCGAAGGGCCTCCTGTTCGTCCCCGACTACTCGGCGGGATGCGGCCTCGGCGGGCACGGCTGGAAGTCGCACGAGGGGGACTCCGGCTCCGAACGCGGCGAAGAGGAGTAGGGCGGAACCCCGGGGCCCCGGGACCCCCGCGCGCCCCGTCGGCTCCGTCGCGGCGGGGCCGGACGCCACCGGCGTTCGGACGCTTCCGCCAAACCCAAGAAGGAGCGGCGCGGTGGCCCACCGATGCCCATCGAGTTCGAGACCGATGGGCCCGTGGCGTGGATCACCCTCAATCGACCCGAGGCGCTCAACGCGATCGACCCGGAGTCCCACGCCGAGCTCCTCGGGGCCTGGACCCGGTTCCGGGACGACGATCGCTTGCGGGTGGCGGTGCTCACCGGCGCCGGGCCGAAGGCGTTCTGCGCCGGCGTCGACCTGAAGCGGATGGGCGAGTTCTACCCGGGCGAACCGGGGCCGGAGCGCGTGGAACGGTGGAACCGGGAGCCCGGGATCGGCGGCATCACGCGCAACCTGGAGGTGGGAAAGCCGGTGCTCGCCGCGGTCAACGGGCTCTGCCTCGGAGCCGGGCTCGAGCTCGCGCTCGCCTGCGATCTGCGGATCGCGAGCGAGAACGCCACCTTCGGGCTGCCCGAGGTCCGATGGGCGATCATTCCGGGTCAGGGCGGGACCCAACGACTTCCGAGGGCGATCCCGCCGGCCGTTGCGCTGGAGATGATCCTCACGGCCCGGCCCATCGATGCCGCCCGAGCGCTCTCCGTCGGCCTCGTGAACCACGTCTACCACCCTGACCGTCTCCGGGCCGAAGCGGCCGAGCTCGCCGGGGCGATCGCCGCCCACCCGGCGCGGGCCGTCCGGAACGCGCTCGCCGCGGTGCGCGGAGGCCTCGCATTGCCGCTGTCGGATGGCCTGCGGCTCGAGCAGGAGCTCGCGGACCCGCTCCGCGACGCTCCGGACAACCGGGAAGCCCGAGCCGCGTTCCGCGAAAAGCGGGCTCCCCGATGGTCCGACCCCTGAGGGGGCGGCCGCGCCGGCGTTCCCGACGGATCGCGAACGCGTCCGATCGGGGACGCTAGTCGCCCGACTCGAGTTCGGCGCACGTGGCGCGGGCGAGCCGCTCGAGCAGGGGGGTTCCGACCTCGGAGAGGGCGTGGGCGACGAGCATCGAGGGGGGCGTGGTCGAGCAGGCGACGCGCAGGGTCGATCCTCCCTCGATCGCTCCGGGAAGGAACGGAACGCCGGACCCCACGGAGGCACGCGGGACGACGAGCAGGTACAACCACGCGTCCGGTTCCTCCGGGGGCGGGGCCGACGATCGGACCGGAGACCAATCGACCCGTCGGCGCCACCCGACGGTCCCGGGCGGAACGACCCCGTAGGGCACGTCGACGACGGGTCCGAGGCGGAACCCGGTGTACTCCCGGAGCTCGGCGACGTGGAGCGCGGCCTCGTCGAAATCCTCGCGCAGGCTCTCGATTGCCTCGCGCTCCACGGCCACGGGTGCCGGTGCCGGGCGGTGGGGAGGGGCTCCGCGGGGGCCGGGGGTCGCTCGTTTGGTGCGGTGGGGGGGCGAAGACATGCGGCACGGGACCCTTTTGAAAGTACAAGAAAGCGGCGGTACCGAGGCGCTCGATGGCCCGGGGACAGGGGCCGTGGCCTACCCGAGCCGCCCGGGGGACTGGATCGGCGGGCGGTCGCCCGCAGGCCGGTGAATCGGCCAGAGGCGCCGCAGCATCAGGGCGGCCGTCGCGGCGATGAGGAGGGCCGCGGGGGAGGCGACGAGCAGCTGGAGCGGCCAACCGGAACTCGGGAGCAGGTGGAACCCGAGCGGCCCCGTCGCGTTCGCCGTCAGCGCGCAGACGGGGGCCCGCGCGCAACTCGGGGTCCGATTGAGGGCGAGGACGAGCGTCGGCAAGTTCCCCGACGGGGTGAGGACGACGAGCGAGGAACGGCTCTCATAGCCCGACGCGGAGCCGACGACCACCGCCGGGCCGGGGGGACCGAGGAGGGAGAATCGGACGGTCCCGTCGGCTCCGGTCGTCCCGGAGAAGTTGGGGGCGACGGAGACCGTGCCCCCGGAGATCGGCGAGCCATCCGACCGGTCGATGAGGCGGACGGTGAGGTTGTCGCCGCTCGGAGCTCCCAGGGAGATCAGCCAGGTCGTCGTCGTCGCCCACGGATGGTACCCCGGCCCGTAGCGCACCGGGGCCAGGCCGGGCGCCGATACGCTCACCGTGAAGTTGGCGCCGCCGATGGTGACGTTGAACCAACCTCCGTGCCCCGTGGAGAATCGCACGGGTCCGACCGACAAGGGGTCGATGGAGGTCAGTACCCCGCTCGCTCCGATGATCGGAGCGCCATCCGACCCGCGGACGACCTCGATCCGCAGCGGGCCGCTCGGCCTCAGGGTGAGATTGGCGAGGACGTTCGCGTTCGGGGGAGTGAGGACCGAGTCGTTGGATCCCGAGTACCCGGAGCGGGAGCCGCTGAACGTGAGAACCCCCCCGGCGAACGGCAGCCTCAGGGGGCCGAGCTGCCCGGTGCCGTCGCAGGTTCCGAGGATCACGCTACCATCGAGCGTGACCGTCACGTTCGGGAGGGGAACGGGACCCGTCGACCCGCCGATCCCCCAACACCGGATGGTGGCGATCGGGAGGTCCTGGAGCCGGATGGTGAGCGCGGCATGCGCGGCGAAGGGGGCGCTGTACCACAGCGTCTTGGTGTAGTACCCCAGGCGGGTGACGGTGACGTTCCAGCCGATCCCCGGTGAGACGTACGCCCGGACCGTCCCGTTCGGATCGGTCGTGCCCGGTGTGGGGCTGCACGGCCCGTCGTACACGATGCTCGCGCCCACGACCGGAGCGCCGGTGGCGAGGTCGAGGACGGTGACGTTCAGCTCGGTGGAGGTCGGCGGGCATTTGGGGGGAGGCCCGTGGCTCCCGTTCGGCAGTTTCGGGATGAAGCAGTTCGGGAACGGCGGATTCGGAGACTCCAACAGCCAGGTATTCACCGGGAGACCAGCGAGGGAAGGACTGGCCGACCAGACGAACATTCCCGCGCAGCCGTTCTGCTCCGGCTCGGCCACAGTCGGGTCGTACAGCGGTGGGGGCTGGTCCGAGAACTGGATCGTCGCCCACTGCCGGGTGGCCGGATCGAACAGCTCGGTGTCGTCGAGCACCCTCGGTCCGGACGCCCCGGGCTGGAACCCCCCGAACAGGAGGGTGGCGTTCTGCGTCGGGTCCCACTCGAAGGCCGGCGACGCCCTCGGGAAGATGACCGCGCCGGTGGCGTTGACGACTCGCCACGCCGTGTCCCCGGGTCGGTAGGTCCACAGCGTGCTCGAGCAGGTGGTCCCGCACCCCCCGAACAGGTAGAACTGCCGGTCGACGGTGTCGAAGATCATCGACGAGCCAAACATCGGCGCCGGGGCCCCCGCGAGGAACAGTTGGGTCCAGGTGCGGGTGGAGAGGTTCAGCATCCACGTGTCGTTCCACAACGCCTCGCCGGTCGAGCTCCCGTATCGGAACGAAGGGTCGACCCCTCCTTCCAGGATCGCGATGTTCCGGGCCGGGTCGACGGCCATCGCCGCGCTCTGGCGGGCGGACGGCGACGGGCCGTGGGTCGCGTTCGTCCAGTTCTCGCGGGCGAAGTCGAACACCCACGTCTCGTTCGACACGCGCTGCTGGGTGAGGTTGGTGATCCCCCCGAAGATGACCCCGATCCCGAGGGTGGGATCCGAGCCCGACGACATGTTCGCCCGGGGAGTGGGCGCGTATCCCAATGGCAGATTCCACTCCGACCAGTTGTACGGGGTCGAATTGTACTCGATCGTCGTGTTTCCGAGACCGCCGCTCGCGAGACCGCCAAAGATCGTCAGGTTGTTCGTGGGATTGTCGATGAGGAACGCGCCGCCTTCCCCCAAGGTGTGGCTGTTGTCCCCGGGCCCGTAGATCCACCAGCCGATCGACCAATCGTAGCCCCGTTGGACATCTGGGTGCACGAGAGGCCCCCGGAGTCCCGGCAACGTGCCCGTCCCGCCCTCCGCGCTCCGGGCTAGCTCCCGAGGATGGGTTCCGGCGGTCCCGGGCGAATGGGGCGCCCCGCGGGCATCCACGGGCGGGGAGGTGAACAATAACGACGAGACCGAGACGAAGGCGATCGTCACCGCCATCCACGGGACCGCGACGGCGCCGGGTCTGCTCGGGGACCAAGGGGAGCGGTTCATCGTCGCGGTCCCGGCAGCTCCGCCACGCGGCTTGGCTCGAGTCCCAGGAGGAACTCCCAGGAGGCGCGGGTGGACGCCGTCGATCCGGGGGTGCCCGTGAGGAGGTGTTGGATCCGCCCGTCGCTCCACTCGAGGAACACTTGGGGGATCAGATAGTCGTCCGACCAGTCGCCATGGGCCTCGACCAGGCGATCGGCGACGCGCTCCTGTTCGCGGATATCGATGTCGAGGAGGCGGAGCGGCACCCCGAGTCGCTTCGCCAGGACGGGCGCGCGTTCGGTCGAGATCGGATCACAGTGCGGACACCAGTGGGCGAGCACCAGGTCGAGGCGAACCGGGCTCGCCGACGCCATCCCGCGACCCCCCACTCCCCTAGACCGCGGACAAGCCTTGAGGATGACCTCCGGGTCGGCGCGAACTCCGGCGCCCGCTCAAATACCGCCGCCGCGGTCGGCGTTCCCATGGCCCGCCGACGTCCGGTCCCCAAGCCGCGATCCTCCGCGAGAGCGCGAGCTCGCAAGCCACCGGCCGTCGGGCCGAAGGTGACGGTCGTCGTGCCGACCGAGATCCCGTTCCCGCCGAGATTGCGCGAGGAGCCCCACGCGCACGCCGTCTGCCGCAACTGCGGGCGGATCGCGGGGGTGGCACTGACCCAGCTCGACCTGTTCGAGCTCGAGCTCTTGGCCGACCGTCGGCCGACCGGATGGTCGGTCGAGGGGGTCACCTTCTCCCTCACCGGCCTCTGCCCCCGATGCGGGCGCTCCGGCCCCCGGTGACCCCCGCGGCACTCCGGGTGGCTCGGTCGGGACGGTCGACATGATGGGTTTCCTCACCGCGCCCCGTCTCGCATTCGGCGTCGGCGCCCTCGAACAGCTGAGCGCGCTGGGCGCGCGCCGCGCGCTCGTGGTGGTCGATCCGAACGTCGCACGTCTCGGACTCGAGCGCCGGGCGATCGAGGAGCTTCGGAAGACCGATACGGCCGTTGAGACCTGGGCCGGGCCGCCGGTCGACTCCACCGTTGAGGAGCTGGAACCGGGGGTGGCCAAGGCGAACGCCTTCCAACCGGACTGGATCGTCGCGGTCGGGGGCGGGAGCACGATCGATGCGGCGAAGGGCGTGTGGCTCCGCTTCGAGCGTCCGGAGCTGCCGATGGAGACGATCACCCCGCTCGTCGAACTCGGGTTGCGACGGCGTTGCCGCTTCGTCGCCGTGCCGACGACGAGCGGCAGCGGCGCGGAGGCCGGCTGGACCGTGGGTTTCCGGCGGGAGGGAGCCCTCCCGCTGGAGGTCGGATCGCGCGATCTCGTCTCCGACTGGGCGTTGTTGGACGCCACGCTCGCGCGCAGCATGCCGAGCGACGTCCGGGCGAACTCGGGGGCGGACCTGCTGGCCCACGCGCTGGAGGCGATCGCGTCGGAATGGTCGAACCCGTTCTCCGACGCCCTCGCGCGAGAGGCCCTGGCGACGGCGCTCACGAACCTGCCGAAGGTGGCGAAGCATCCGGACGACGACGAGGCGCGGACCGAGATCCACTACGCGGCGACGATGGCCGGCATCGCCGTCTCGAATTCGCAGGTCGGGGTCGGCCACGCCCTCGCCGCGGCGCTCGCGTCGGAGTTCCGCGTCGCCCACGGTCGGCTCCTCGGGGTCCTGCTGCCCTACGTGCTCGAGTACAACTTTCCGGCCGCGCGGGACCGTTACGGTACCCTCGCGCCGCTTCTCGGCCCGGCGTCGGTGCAGCATCGCGCCGCTCTTCCCGACCGGATCCGACCGGTCCTCGAGCAGCTCGGGATCCCCGCCACCCTGGAGGGAGTAGGGATCCCGGCGGCGGATCTCACGCCGCGGATCGCCGAGATCGCGCGGCGGGCCTCGAACAGCCCCGGGGCCGTCGCCAACCCGCGCGTCCCGTCGGACGACGAGATGCAGGCGTTGCTCCGAATCGCCCTGGCGGGCGGCCACGTCAACTTCTGATCCCACGATCGCCGAGGTCGGCAGCTAGCGGCTCCGCCGGCTCCGGGTCCTCGCGCCGGCCCAGGAGGGCAACGCCGCGAGCGGACCCGAGGGTCCCCGGACCGGGCGTCGGCGGTCGCCGAGGGCGCTCCATTCGCCGAGCGCCCCCGCCCCGATCCCCGCCAAGAGCCCGGACGCCACGATCGGGACCGGCGAGAACGGCGGCGCGACCGAACCCGGGCCCGGGGGGGCGAGGAACAGGTAGAGGGAGACCGGTGCCCCATCGACGACGACCTGGACGGTCGACGACCGGTACCCCGGCGCCGACACGGTGAGCGTGTAGCTGCCGTTCTCTAGATTGAGCCGGTAGACCCCCGACGCCCCGGAGGTCGTCACGATGTTTCCCGGGTCAGCGACCACGACGACGCCGGCGATCCCCACCGACCCGACCGGATCGACGACCGCCCCGTGGACCGGGTAGACGTACGGCTGGAGGGTCACGTTGAGCGGGGCTCCTCCGGCGTGGACGACGGTGGTGACGGCCGAGGGGTGGAATCCGACATGCGTGACGGTGATCGTCACCGACCCGTTCGGGAGAACGAGCCCGAACGATCCATCGGAGGTGGTCGAAGTCGAGGGTCCGCTGCTGGCCGAGACGATCGCCCCGGGGACCGCTCCGCCGGTCAACGCGTCCAGGACCCAGCCGGAGAGCGTTGGCCCGGCCTGGGGGTGGCCGTGGGCCACCGGGGGCAGGGATGCCGGGTCGGCGAACGCCGCCCCCGAGGCCGATCCGACGGCCCAGAGGCAAACGAACAACAACAGAAATCGGCGCACACACTCCCAGACGCCCCCGGGGGGGTTTTGGACCTTTGGGCCGGTTCTCACTCGGCGCGGGGGGCCCAGGGGCCTTGCGGACCGGCCCCGGGTCAGCTCCCGGCGACGGCGACGGCCGCCGACTTCGTCTCCCCCTTCCGGGGGAGCGGGGCCGGAAGCTCGCGGTTCTCGACGGCATGGTTGATCGCGATCTCGGCGAGGTCGCTGGCGTACGAGGCACTGCGTTCCAGGCTCTCGAGGACGTAGGCGAGACTCACGGCGAGGCGCCCCCGCTTCGTCGAGAGCTCCCGGAGGATCTTCTCCCGCTCGCGCGTGACCCGGTGGGCGTCGTCGACGACGGCGTTCGCGCGGGCGATGTCCTTCGCCTCAAGCGCGTCGAGCGCCTCGGCGAGCGCCGAGGAGGCGGCCGCGGAGAGCGACTCGAGCTCGTTGACGAGCGAGGGCGGGGGCTTCTCCTTGCCGAGCATCTCGACGGTGTCGGCGATGCGGACCGCATGGTCCGCGATACGCTCCAGGACCCGGGACGCCAACAGGTAGGTCGAGCACTCCGGCAGAGTGAGCCCGAGGCTCGTCAGCATCCGGGCGTCTCGCAACGCCGTCGTGACCTGCTTCTGCACGAACCAGTGGAGCCGGTCGACCTCCCAGTCGCGCTCGACGACATCGCGCGCGATCGATTGATCCTGCGAACGGAACGCCGCCATGGCGTCGGTCTGCATCGCCCGGACCATCTGGTGCATCCGCCGGATCACCGAGGGGATCGGGAGCGGGTTCGTTCCCACGACGTCCTGAAGGACGACGGCGTCGGCCGTCTCCTCGAGGATCTCCGGACCGATCATCCGCTGGGTGAACGAACGGATCACGTCCCGCGTGTGGGGGCTCATCCGGCCGGGCGTGCGGACCTCGAGGAGGGGCGCGCCGGCGATGTACTCGGCGACGAGGATCCGGAACAGGTGGTCCTCGATCATGTCGTTGGTCACCTGGACGACCCGACGGATCGAGTCGACCCGGGGGCTGTCCTCGGCGTAGACCGTCAGCGAGCCATCGGAGCGGGGGGTGAACAACAGGACGTCCCCGGCGTGGAGCCCACGGCTGACGACCCAGGTCTTCGGCAGAGAGACGATGAACGTCGACCCGCCGGTCTTCTGGATTCGCCGCCCGTGGAAGCCCCCGGTCGTCCGCATGCGCTCGGGTCGCACTTCTCCCGATACTATATAGATTTGCGAGCTCGCCCGGACATCGGCCTTCCGGGAGATTCCCCACGCCAGCGGCCGGCCGTTGCGGGGGCGCTCTAATAATCGGCGCCCGGTTCGTTCGAGCCTCCATGGCCTCCCCGCCGCGCTCCACCGTACGGTTCGGGTCGCGGCGTCTTCCGATCTCGCCGGGTCGAAGCCTTCTGGAGGCGTTATGGAACGGCCGGCTGCCGATCCTGCAACGGTCGATCCGTTACCATCGACCCCGCGCCCCCTTCTGCGGGGTCGGTCAGTGCACCCAGTGTCTGGTCCGGGTCAACGGGGTACCGAACGTCCGCGCCTGCCGGTACGTCCCGGGCGACGGCGACGTCGTCGAGACGGAGAACGCGTGGCCCTCACCCAACCACGACGTTCTGGGCGCGCTCGACCTGCTGCTGCCGGGGGGAATCGATACCCTTCGGGGGTTCCGACGACCGGCGTTCCTCACCCCGCTGTACCATCAGGTCGTCCGGCGGCTTTCCGGATACGGGCGCATCGCCGACCGCCCGGGGGGGATCGAACCACCGGCGGCCCGCCGTATCGAGACCGAGGTGGCGGTCCTCGGTACCGGGATCGCCGGCGCGGCGGCGCTTTCGACCCTCGCCGAGCACGGGATCGCGTCCGTCGGGATCGACACGAGCCCGATCGCCGCGGTTCGACCCGGCGTCGCGATGCTCTCGGGAACGACCGTGGCGTTCCTGCCTCCTCCCCGACCCGAGGTCGATCGACCGTGGCGCCTCATCGCCGTCGAGGGTCGACGACGAGGGGTCGACGTGCGAGCGAGATCCGTGATCATCGCCACCGGGGGGTACGATGCGGGACTCTGGTTCGCCGGGAGCGACCGACCGGGGGTGGTGACGGCCGAGGGGGCCCTCGCCTTCACCGAACCGAACCGCGCCCCGTTCTTCCGACGCGCGGTGGTGTTCGGCGGTGGCGAGCGGGCCGCGGAAATCCTCGATCGGTGCGGCCCGCAGGTCGACGCCGTGGTCGCGCCGGGATCCGTATCCCCCGAACTCACCGAGAAGGCCTCGGCCCTGGAGGTGCCGCTCTACCCGAGGACGCTGCTGATGGCCGCGATCGGGCGCCGCCGGGTCCGGGGGGTCCGGCTGCGTTCCCGGGCGGACGGCGCTGAGTTCTCGCTCGAGACGGATGCGGTGATCCTGGCCCACCGCCGGCTGCCTCACCCGCAGCTCTACTTCCAGGCCGGGGCGGAGATGGAGTGGCGGAACGCCGGCGGGGCGTACTACCCGAAGCTGGGTCGAGGCACCGCCACCAGTCAGCCGGGACTGTTCGGGGCGGGCGAGGGCGCGGGGTTCGTGGGAACCGCCGCCGCCGAGGCGAGCGGGACCGCGGCGGCGATGCAGGCGCTGGGGGAAGAGCCCCCGAGTCTCGCCAATTTGGGCCGGGTCGACGCGATCGAGCCGAACGAGATCGAGGGCTACTACCGCCAGCTGTTCGCAGGGCGCCGACCGAAGGGCAAGTGGATCGTCTGTCCCTGCGAGGACGTGATGCTCACCGAGATCGAGGAGGCGCACGAACGGGGATACCGGGGGATCGAGGTGATCAAGCGCTACACGGGGGTCGGCTCCGGGCTCTGCCAGGGCCGGTACTGCCTACCGGACACCCTGCTGCTCCTCGCCCGGCTCGAGCAGCGGCGGCCTACCGAGGTCGGATACATCACCCAGCGGCCTCCCGTGACCCCGCTCCCGCTCTCGGCGTTCGCCGGCCTCCCCGACGAGTCGGAGCCGACGGGGGCCGCCCGATGACCCGCGCATCGCGAGACCGGTACCCCACGGTCATCGTCGGCGCCGGGATCGTCGGGCTGTTCACCGCCTACCATCTCGCTCGCGCCGGCGGGGGCCCGATCCTCGTCGTCGACCGCGGGTTCCTTTCCGGTGGCGCCTCCGGGCGCAACGGGGGCGGCGTTCGCCAGCAGTGGGAGACCACGGCCACGGTCCGGCTCGCCCGCGAGTCGGTCGATGCGTTCCGGCGCTTCGGGCGGGAGTTCGGCTACAACATCTGGTTCCGCCAGGGGGGCTACCTGTTCCTGGCCGAGAGCCCGGCCGAGCTCGAACGGTTGCGGCGGGTCCGGTCCGTCGTCCGGGGGGAGGGGCTCGACGCGCGCGAGCTCACGCAATCCGAGATCCCCCGCTACATCAACGGCCTCGAACTGGACGGCGTGGTCGGGGGGACATTCCTCGGCTCCGACGGGACCCTCTACCCCTTCCCCGCGATCTGGGGGCTCTACGAGTCCGTGCGATCGCTCGGGGTCGAGGTGCTCCTCGGGTCGGAGGCGACCGGGGTCGCGACCGCCAACGGCAAGGTCGTCGGGATCGGCCTCTCCTCGGGCTCCGTCTCGACCGATGCCGTCGTGAATGCGGCGGGGGGATGGTCGTCGGAGCTCACGCGCCGCGCCGGGCTCGCGCCCGCGAACGACGCGACGCGTCACGAGATCCTGGCGACGGAACCGTTGAAGCCGTTCCTTGACCCGATGGTCGTCCGGCTGTCCGACGGCCTGTACTTCTCCCAGACGATGCGCGGGGAGATCGTCGGGGGACTCACCGTCGCGCACGCTCCCGGGACCGCGCGCGGGATGCCGAGCTCTCCAAATTTCCTGCGGGCGATGTCCCGGGCGCTCACCCAGCTGGTCCCTCGCCTCTCGAGCCTCGGGATCCTTCGGGCCTGGTCCGGGTTCTACGACGATACCCCGGACGGGCTCCCGTTGATCGGCGAGGACCCCCGCCTCCCCGGCTTCTTCCAGGCGAACGGGTTCGGCGGACACGGGTTCATGCTCGCTCCGGCGTCGTCGCGCCGCGTCGCCCAGGCGGTCCTCGGAGAACCGACGGACCTCGACCCCGGGTTGTTCGGCCCCGGCCGGTTCCGGGACCCGGGACGGACCCGCCCCGTCGAGCGGGCGCAGCTCGGCTGACGGGGCACCGGCCCCCCAAGCCGTTTTCCGAGGCCGCCGGTTCCCGAGCCTCGTGGACCGCTCGCCGACGGAACCGTTCTACGAGCCGTTCCCCCGGTCGAGCGGCCCGCCGCCGAAGGGGCCGGACCCGGTCCACGTCCTCGCGTTCCGGGGGGCGGTCACCGGCGCCGACGCCTATCGGGCGGTCCGCTCCGCCCTCCGGGTGGAGGAGAACGTCCTGCGGGTCGGGAACCGGTTCGTCCCCGCGGACCGGTACCGCGAGATCGCGTTCGTGGCCGTGGGTCACGCCGCCCTCTCCTCGGCGCTCGGCATCTGTGACGCTCTCGGGGACCGGGTGACCCAGGGGCTGGTCGTCGGGCCGGACCCGGTCCCTCCCGAGGTCCCGTTCAAGGCGATGCGGACCACCGACGCGTGGCCCGGCGACGTCGAGGCGGAGCCGAGCGCGGCGGCGATCCTCGAACTGGCGAACGGTCTCGGCGAGCGCGATCTGCTGATCCTCGCGATCTCCCCCGGGGCCCTTCCCTGGCTCGCCACGCCCCCGAAGGGTCGCACCGGGACCGGCTGGGCGGCTTGGCTCCGCCAGGCGCACACGGCCGGGGCGACCGGCGCCGAGGTCGCGAGCCTCGCGCGGCTCACCGGCCGCGGGGCCGTCGGCGGCCAGCTCGCGATCGCCGCCTCCACGGCGACCGTCGTGCCGCTTCTCATCGACCGGGGCGACGGGGCCGCCGGGGTGGGAGGCGGACCGACGCTCCTCCCCAACGACCTCGAGCGGATCGGAGGTCGCGCCCTCCTGGAGCGCACCGGCCTCTGGTCGACGATGCCCGCCGCCGAGACGGCGTTGTTCGCCCCGCATCCGGGGACCCCGGCCAAGCTCGGGGAGAACGTACATCGCCCGGTCGTCGTCGCGACGCCGGCGGATGCGCTGCGCGGCGCGGCCGACTCGGTCGGGGAGCGCAAGTACATGCCGAGGCTCGCGGCATTGAGCCTCTCCGACCCCCCCGAGGCGGCGGCGGAGCGTTTCCTCCAGCGGGTCGACGCCGTGGTCGAGGAGAACCGGGTGGAGATGGTCGACGCGGGGCGCAAGGGGATCGTCGCGTTCGCCGCGCTCACGCTCGGCCTCCCCGAGGGGGTCGATGAGCAGCCGGCGTTCGAACGGTTCCTCGTCGCCGTGCGGTCGCACGTACGTCGCCGCGAGCTGACGATCTCGCTGTTGCGGACGAAGGGCGCCTCCGAGCGCGGAGCCCCGCCCGGGGCTGTGATCGGCGGAGCGATCGTCCCTGGGGGGAGCGCCGGCGCCGCGCGTCCGCTCCCGATGCGCTCCGGTATCACCGACGTGGGGTTGATGGCCGTGGCGCTCGCCCCGGCCTCGACGGCGGGCTAGCGGGGACCCGTGGCGGTCGAACCGGCGCCGCCGGCGAAGGGCGGAGGGTATCGGGCGCTTCTCTCGGACCGGAACTTCCGGTTCGTTTTCCTCTCCGGGTCGGCCGGGGACACGGGCTACGCCGTCTACTCGATCGCGATCCTGTGGCTCGCCTACCGGGTCTCCGGGAGCCTCGCCGTCGCCGGCCTCGTCCTGTTCGTCGAGTTCGGGGTCTACTCGCTGTCGTTCCTCGTCGGCCCGTTCGTCGATCGGGTCGCGGACCTTCGGACGGTGTTGCTGATCGGCTACCCGATCCAGGCGCTCTTCGCGTTCCTCATCGGGCTGTTGCAGCTGGAGGGGCGTCTGACGACGTTCGCGCTCCTGGCGCTCGTGATCGCCCTTTCCGTCGTCTGGGATTTCACGTGGACCGCGAGCCAGGCGATCCTCCCCCGGGTCGTCTCGGGCGAGGCGCTGTTCCGGGCCAACGGACTTCTCGGGGCCGTCAACGGGGGCAACCAGATCGCGGGGTATGCTGCCGGGGCCGGGCTGATCCTGCTCGTGGGACCGGCCGGTGGGGCGCTGCTGTACGCCGGGCTGAACCTCGCCGGCGCGGTGTTCGCGCTGCCGATCCGGGCCCCCCTGGGAGCCTCCACCCGTACCGGATACCTCGACGAGCTGCGTGACGGGTGGCGCTACCTATCGGCCGGCGACGGTCACCCGAGATTGCAGTTCGTCGCCTTCAGCTCGGCCCAGGGCCTCTTCAGCGCGGCCCCCGCCCTCCTCATCGCGCTCCTCGCCGCGAGCCGGTTCGACGCTCCGGCGTCGAGCTACGGGATCCTGTTCACCGCGTTCGCCATCGGGGGCGTCGTCGGGAGCCTGGCGATCGGGCAGCTCAATCCGCGGCAGCGCCTGACGGAGTTCCTTGTCGGGATCGGCCTCGTCGAAGGGGGGCTGGTCGTCGTGGCCGTTCAGGCGGCGCCGATGCTGTGGCCGAGCATCGCCGCGTGGTTCGCGGTGGGCGCGTTCGACGTCGGGTTCTACACCGCGTACATCGCCTACCTCCAGGCGACGACGCCGCCCCCGCTCGTGGCCCGCACGCTCACTAACGCCTACTTCCCGAGGGGAGGCGCCCGGGCGATCGGCGGGCTGCTCGTCGGCGTCCTCGCCCTGTCGCTGTCGGCGACGACGCTCGGCGTGATCGTTGGCGGGGCGTTCGTTGCCGCCGCCCTCGCGGGACCGGCGCTACTGCCCGCGGTCCGTCGCCTGCGGTTCTGAGGACGAACCCGGCGGGGACGTGGGGTCGGTGACCTGGAAGTGCCGCTTCAAGGACATGTACTCCTCATAGGATATCTGGCGGCGGGCGCGCACGGCCCCGGCCTGCTTGATCGATTCGATTCGGTAGAGCTGGAGCAGCTCGTTCACCGGCCGAGGGGTCGTGGGGGTCCGGTCCTGGGCCAGGGGCGCCGCGGCGATCGGGCGCTCGGTGACCGGCGGCTCCCCCGCTCCGCCGCCGAGCGGGGAGGGTCCGGCCGACGCGATCGGTCCGGGACGCTCCAGGTAGGCCCGCAGGAGATCGTGTTCCGAGGGGGAGATCTCCCCCTCGTCCCGGAGCAGCTCCACCAGTTCGACCTGTCGCGGGTGGTACGTCTCGATCAGTTCGGAGAGGGATCGGTCGCCCCCGAGGGCCAACGGCGGCGCCCCGCCGAACTCCACGCTGAGCGCATCGAGCTCCTGCTGGAGGCGAACGGCGAGCTCACCGCGCGCTCGAGCGAGGTCGGTCCCGGGCGCGGCCGTCCAGCGCGCCGAGACGCGCAACCGGCGGGGCGGCCGGCCGCGGAGTCCCGCCAGGTCCTGCTCCAGGGAGACCTCGATCTCCTGGGGATCCGGCGTCACGGCCTAGGGAACGCTTCGGCGGGAAAACGTACAAGGCTCGGCGAAGCGGTCCGAACGGTGGCGAACGCCGGCATCACCGTTTCCGCTTACCTTGGGAAAGCAACTCCATCTGGGGGAGTAAGTGTAGCCGGGTAACTATATATGGCGAAGTGAACTTTCTCCCCTCGAGGTTCCCATGCAGCGACCCACGACCCGTCCAGCTCCTTCGGCGGCATCGAACGACATGTGCGAGACGCAGGCCTCGGGCCCCTGCCCGGTGCTGGCGGCCGTTGGGGTCGTCGGGACCGAGTGGCGGCTGGCGATCATCCATCGATTGCTTCAGGGCCCGCAGCGATTCAGCGAGCTCCTCAAGTCCAACTCCCGGCTCAACGCGAAGACGCTGAGTGCGACGCTCAAGTACCTCGAGGGGACCGGCGTGGTCCAGCGCACCGTCGTGAGCACTCGCCCGTTCAGCGTCGTCTATTCGCTCACGGAGATGGGCATGGGCCTCGCCCCCGCGACGCGAGAGCTGCGCGTCTGGGCCGAGCGCTGGCTCGCTCCGAGGCTCCGCGCGGTCCACGCGCCCAACGCCGCGAGCCGAACCCCCGCCATCGAAGGCGAGCTACCGCGCGTCGTCGTCGATCCTTCCGCCGCGCGCTCGCACTAGCCCGAAACCGTCCTCGGGGAGGCGTTTCCGCCTCCCCCGCCCGGCCTTCAAATAGGGCGCGCACCGACATTCGTTCGCAACCACCCCGGAAGACCCCCCTCACATCGCCAGAAAGGAGACGGCACCGCGTCTCGGGCGTGCGGGGGGGTCTTCCACCCGGGGACTCCAGTTTTCAGCGTTCATCGGGAGAGGAGCGGGGATGCCCATCCCGGGCGTTCGCTCGGACGTGTATTGTCGGGTCCAGCGTGGAATCCCCTCGGCCGTGCTTCGTGGCGCGCGACGCGGCTCTGCCCGGTCCGATCGTTCCCCGTTCGACCCCGGAAACCCGAGCTCTCCGCCGGTCCCCCGTAGCCGCCCCCTCGAGGTGGCGGCCGCGGGTCCGCCGACGCCGGCTCCAACGACGGTGACGTGATCGTCCGGCCCGGAAGAGGGGTCTTCCTGGCTGCCGACGGGTAGAGAGCGGCAACGCTCGCCGGTGCGGGAGCGTTCCGACTCTCCGTCGGGGACGCACGGGCCCGGAGCTTCCCGGCTCCTCGAGCCGGATCCCCCTCCCCCTCGGGCGGTCGACCACCGGGCCGCCGCCGAAGACCCTTGGGGGAGGGCGCCGCGCGTCGACCTTCCGGTCGGATCGACCGGCACCGCCGTCGTCGCGCGGTCACCGACGGACGGCTCGGAGTTTTCGATGGTCCGAACGACCCCGGACGCCTCGGCGTCCCCAGAACCCGTTCCGTGTCCCGAAGCCGAACACCCGAGCGCCCCCGGCAAGGTCCGTCGCGTGGGACGCGTCCGTCTCCCGCTCGGATTGCATCACGCCCCGTGGGCGACCCTGTACCGACTTCCCGACGGCCGCCTCGCCTGGATCGTCCACCTCTGGGAGGTGGACGGGCCCGTTCGACGATGGGTGCCGACGTCGACGATCCGCCGATTCTGCGTGATCAACCGCTTCCCGGCGATCCTCCGAGAGGTCGACCGCCTCGAGGCCCTCGGGGTTCGAAGGGATGCACCCCGCTGAGGGGACCTCGGGTCCGTGGGCGGTCGGCCTCCGCGCGGAGGCCCCCGGGTGGACGGGGGCGTTCCTCCGCGAGGCGGCCGCCGCCCTGGCGTCGGCGCCCCGTCGGTCGGCGTTCCTGATCGACCAGTCACCGGACACCGGATCTGTCGTGCTGCGACTGCCCGACGGTCGGCTTCGACCGCTCATCGAGCAGGCGTCGGCCCGGATCCCGGGAATCGTCGGTCTCGCTCCCGGAGGCCCACCGTCGCCCACGACGGAGGGGACGCCGACCGTCTACCTGGTCGCCGTGCCGACGGGCGACCCGGAACCGCGCGATCCGCGACCCTCGGGGCGCCCCGGGGAAAGCTCGGCCCGCGATCCCCCGCGGCGTACTCCCCCGATCCCGATCGTCCCGTTCGGGCCCGTTCCCCGGCTCGATCCCGTGCGGGGGATCCGGGTCGACAGCCAGAGCCTCTGGGAGTCCCGAGGGGACGGCCGGCTTTCGGTCCGTCTCCGGTCCCGGGTACTGGCGAGCCGCGCCCAGCTCGCCCGCGAGCTGCCCCGATTCGCCGTCGGTCTCCTTCGGCGGCTGGTCGACGCCGGCCTGCCCCCGGCGAGGCTGCAGATGTCGTCGCCGCATCCTTCCCGAGAGGCCCGATGGACGCGGGGTCCCGGTCGATGGGTCCACCCCGGCGCGCCGTTCGTCGTCCGGCCGGACGAAGCCGCCCGCGAGGTGAGCCTTCCGTCCGTGCCGGCGTTCCCGACCTCCGACGACCTTCTCCACCACGCCGTCGCCATCGGGGCCTCGGGATCCGGAAAGACCGCGTGGCTCGTCGAGGTCGCCCGTCGGGCCGTCGAGCGGGGGACGAGCACGTTCGTCGTCGACGTGCACGGCGATGTCGGGCCCCGCCTCGCCGCCCGGCTCTCGCCCGTGGGGCGCGCGCGCCTCGTCGTCCTCGACCCGACCGACGAGCGGGCTCCGCGGACCGGGGTGCGGGTGCTCGGAGGGACCGGGATCGCGCCCGAGGTCGAGGCGGCGCATCTCGTCGCCGCGCTGAAGCGGCTCACGGGCGAAGGGGGCGAGACGTACTGGGGGTTCCGGATGGAGCGGGTGTTCGACACGTTCGTGCGGCGCGTGCAAGAGGAGGGGGGGACGCTGGTGGATCTGTTCGACCTCCTGACCGATGCGTCGCGGCGCGATGCGGCCCGGCTGGCGACCCGGGTCCCCGCGGTGGCCCGGTTCCTCGAGGAGCTCCCCGCCATCCAGCATCGGAACCCGGAATACCTGGCGCCGGCGGCCTCGAGGATCGCGAAGGTGCTGCTCCGCCCCGAGCTCACCCGGCTCCTCGCCCCGGTGGATTCCGGGCTACCCGTCGACACCCTGTTGGACGACGGGCGTTCGCTCGTCGTGCGACTGCCGCTGGGTTCGCTCGGTCCCGAGGCGAGCGGCTTCGCCTCCACCCTCCTGGTGAGCCGGCTGTATCTCGGCCGAACGACCCGGCCGAGCGTCGGCGCGGCGGCGCTGCGGACCTTGTTCGTGGTCGATGAGGCGTCGAACGTCTCCCCCCGCATCCTGGCCGAGATCCTCGCCGAGGGACGCAAGTTCGGCGTCGGCCTGTTGATCGCCACCCAATACCCGGAGCGCTTTGCGATGGAGCTGAGGTCGGCGGCGACGGGCGCGGCCGGGAGCCACGTCGCGTTCCGGGTCCCGATGGCGTCGGCGGCCACGACAGGCGGCTGGGTCGGGCTCACCGCCGGGGAGTCGGCCGAGCTGCTGCCGAGCCTCCCGACCGGGACGGCGATCGTCGCTTCGCGATTTCGGCCGGTGGCGCGCATGGCGGTCGTTCCGGCGCCGCCGCCTTCCCCCGACCCGGACGCGTGGGCCGGCGTCCTCCAGACGAGCACCGCCGAGTTCCCCGGGTCCGTGGAAACCGACCAGGACGACGGCCCCGAGATCGACGAGGAACTTCTGTTCGCGATCCTCGGGCTCGAGTCGAGGCGAACTCCGGCGGAGACCCCGTCGCTCCATCGTTGGCTCACCGAGGTGTCGACGGCCGGCATCGACCCGGCGACGATCCCCGGGCGACTGCCGGTCCTCGAGAGGCGCGGCTGGATCTCGGGGAGCGGGAGCGGCCCGTTCCACCTCACGGCCGCCGGGCGGAGGTACCTGGGCTGCGACGGGCGGACCGGCGCCACACGCGAGTCGGCGGAGCACCGGGCCCTGCTGATCGGGGCGTTCCGGAGGCTCGCGGCGCGAGGTTGCCGGCTCGAGATCCTCCGTCAGGGGCGGTTCGACACGAGGCTCCCCGACGCCCGCCTCTGTCTGCTACCGCCCGAACCGGAGGGAGGCGGCCTCCCGCTCGCCCGGGCGGAGCTCCTCGACCGGGCGCGGTCCGGGTGGGCGTGGAGGTTCTTCGATGGCCACAACGCCTTCTTCGAAGCCGAGGTTTCGGGAGCCACCCGGCGGGACCGGATCCGCCACGACGTCGCGAAGGCGCAAAAGGCGCAGGCGTTTCTCGTGGTCCTGGTCGCCGATCCCCGGCGTGCGGCGTTCGTCCGCCGGGTCCTCGACGAGCTCGTTGATCCGCCGCGGGGAGCTCAGGTGTGGACTCTCCCCGAGGCCGCGGGCGTGAGGCCGTCGTCCGGCTTCGCGTCAGGTTGAAGCGCCGAAACGGGCGTGACTCCGTGGGGGGAGCGATGAGGGCGTTCGTGGCGATCCCGGCACCGCCGCTGGCCGTTGAGGGGTCGCCCGAGGGCAGAACCCAGAACGCCCCGGCCCACCTGACGCTGCGCTTCTTCGAGGAGCTCGACCCCACGGCGTTCCCCGCGGTCCAGGGGGCGCTCGACCGAACGGCGGCCGGAACGTTCGAGTTCCGCTTGGTCCTGGAGGGGGTGGGGGCGTTCCCGAACGCGCACTCCCCGCGCGTGGTCTGGGTGGGCGTGGGGGAGGGTCGGGAGGCGGTGATGCGGCTCGAGTCGCGGCTCCGCGACGAGCTCGCTTCGGTCGGATTCCCGCCCGAGTCGAGACCGTTCGCCCCCCACCTGACTCTACTCAGGGTCCGGAACGGCCGGGACCGGGAGGCCGCCGGTCGGCTGCTGGCCGACTCCGGTGGCCGCCGGTTCGGGGAGACTATCGTCCGCGAGCTCCTGCTCAAGGAGAGCGAACTCACCCGCTCGGGTGCCGTCCACCGCGTGGTCCATCGGGTCGCCTTCGCTCCGGCCCCGACCGGCTACTAGCCGTCCGGCTTCCCCCGACGCTCCTCGGCGAGCTCGGCGACGAGCCGCCGCCACAGGTAGAGCGTCGCATAGCTGCCCCATCCCGGGTAACGGCGGTCCCCCCAGGCCCGGGCGTCGGTCTCCGGCGCCGATCGGGGAACCGCTCCGAACCGGTCGAGCGCGACCCGCAGCCCGAGATCCCCGGCGACGAACAGATCTCGACGACCGACGCCGCGTAGCAGCGCGTTCTCCGCGGTCCATCGACCGACGCCGGGCTCGGCGTCGAGCGCCTCGACGGCCCGTGCGACGCTGAGCCGTCGGAACCGGCTCGCCGCGAACGCCCCGGAGCGCTCGCGTTGGGCGATCGCGAGCAGCGAGCGCGCCTTTCCCCCGCTCGCCCCGACTCCCCGCAAGCCGCTCTCCCCGAGCGCGACGAGGGCATCGGGTCCCGGTAGACAGGGAAGTTCGACCCCCTCCACGTCCAGGAACGAGTCGCTCCGTTCGATGAGCCGTCGCTTGATCGTGTTCGCCGCGGAGACCGACAGCTGCTGGCCCAGGATCGCATGGACGAGGGCCTCGTAGAGGGAGGGATCTCGAGGGAGACGCAGCCCTCGGAACGTCCGGACCGCCCCGGACAGCACACGTTCCTCCCGAGCCAGCCGGTAGAACTCCTCCAGCGGGTCGTCCAATGAGAACATTGCTCGAACGGCGGCTCGCGCCCGCGGAGCCGAGAGTCCCCAGGTGGTGATCCGCCATCGGGCCGGCGTCCCGTCGACCCCGAGGACGGCGGGAGAGCCGGGAGGCCCCCAGGCCCGGAGGAGCCGGGGGCCGTCCGATGGGAATACCATCGACCGAGAGGAAAATTCGAGCTGTTCCCGCTCCGCCGGCAGGGAGCTCAGCCTCGGCGGCGTCAGGTAGGTGACGATCCGCTCGGAGGCCCGGAACCGCCGTCGCGGACCTCCCGACATCGCCGCGCGCTACCCGCCCCTCGATAAGAAGGCGCCCGACGGGGATCCGGGCATCGTTCACTCTCGACGGACCGTCCGACGCGAAATCGACACCCTTAATCCCCCGGGGAGGCGATGCCCGCGCTCCGGCGTGCGGACCCCGGGGGAAGGCGCCGGACGGCGGGGTGAGGATGGATCGCGTGGCCAGTCCGACGGTACGCCCCTCGGTGCCGCTTTGGGCGATCGGCGTCGCGGTGGGCCTGCTGGCGATCGGCCTCGGACTCCCCGTCGGCCCGACGCGGCCCACCGCCCAGGGAGCCGCGTCGGTCGTCGGAGGCGCGGCCGGGTCGGATGCGGCCCCGTCCCTGGCGACGGGCGCCTGCCCCGGGAGCACCGTTCCCGGGGTCTACGCCGCGAGCCTCGGGGTCGAGGGATCGGGAGCCCCCGCCCCCTCGATCGCGAACGTGAACCTCTCGGTAGAGTACTACTACACCTGGAACTACTCGCCGAGCCACGGGCCGTCGACCCTGAGCTGCCTTCGGGGGGGTTCCACCAACGTCACCGGCCCTTCGGGAACCACCACCCTCGGCGCTCCGGTCCCCTCCACCACGTGCGGGAGCGGGGGTTGTTCGTACTACCGCGGTCCGTACGGACCGGTCAGCTTCAGCGACCCTTCCGGAAATCCCCCCGGGTACTTCCTGACGTGGGTGCGCACCGGTTCGAGCATGGTCATGGAGTTCGTCGAGGCCCTGAGCCTCCTCAGCCTCGCGCCGTACGGTCGAAGCGTGGTGAGCGTTTTCGCGCCCACGCCGATCCACGGGCTGCCCGAGTCCGGCAACGGCGGTCCGAGCCCGGCGAACCTCTCCTACGATTGGCATCTCCGAGGATCCGGCTGGGTCGCCGACGGGTCGTGGGGGATGCCGACCCTCACCGTGACCGCGTCGCCCGGGGCGGGCCCGGGCAGCGTGGCGCTCTGGACGAACGGCTCGTACAACGGCACCGCGGTGTCGGCCGGACCGGTCGTCCTCGACCTGAGCGCGGTGGCGACCGCGATCTCGAGCGGGAGCGTCGACCCGACGTCGCTCGATGCGGAGGAGCGGACGGCGATGTCGGTCACCGGGACCGGCGCCGCGGGCTACCCGTACACCGCCCAGTTCCTCCCGGGGCTGGGAGAGCCCCCGACGAACGCGTCGTGCGCCAGCACCGTCGTCGTAGGTGGGATCCTCGATCTGACGTGTTCGGCGACGGTCACCTACGCGGCCCCGGGACTGGCCCAACCGTCCGTGAACCTCACGAACGGATTTTCGACGGCGAGCGCCGCGCTCCCCACGGTCACCGTGGCCCCCGCCCTCGCCGTCGCTATCAGCCCCGCGTCCGGGCAGACGTACCTGAACGCGACGACCCCGCTCACCGTCTCGGCCGCATCGGGAAGCGGGACGCCGCCGTACGGTCCGGCCTGCCTGTCGACGGGCGACGGGCGATCGTACTGCTCGAACCGGACCGGCGGCCCCTGGACGTTCGACGTGACCTGGGGAGAGGCGGGCACGTTCGGAGGCGTCGCCTCCGTGGTCGACACCGCCGGAGTCAACCGATCCGTCGGGTTCTCGATCCAGGTCGTCGATCGCCCCGCCCTCGACGGCATCCTCGCCTCCTCGGCGGTAGTGGACGTCGGGCAGAACATCACCCTCAGTTCGTACGTCCACGGCGGGGCGTTCCCGGTATCGTACTGGTGGAACGACTCGGACCCCGTCGGGACGGTCTACGCCGGCGCGGTCCAGCGGTCCGCTCCCATCGTGCTGCGGTACTCGCCGACGATCGGCGGCCTCCACAATCTGACGCTGACCGTCCTCGACTCTCTCGGGACCCGGTCGAGCCAACTGGTCCGAGTCGTGGCGCATCTGGGCGCCCCGGTGTGGATCACCACGTTCGGGGCGCTTCCGGGGGCCAGCGACCCGGCGGGAGACCCGTGGGGCCTGTCGCTCGTGTCGGTGAACGGCGCCGGTGAGCCGGTCCCGTTCGACCTCACCGGCGAGAGCCTGTCGTTCTCCTTCGTAGGCGGATCCCCCGGCGGCCTGACCTGGGTCAACGACAGCCTCGGCTCCACCGCCTTCGATCGCGGCGGGAACCAGTCGAGATTCTCGTTGGCCGTTCCCCCCGCCGCGTGGAGCGGGGGGGTCCTGAACGTCAGCGTCACTCCGACCCGGATCGGGACGCTCCTTGTCCAGCTTTCCGGCCCCCTCCCGATCCAGGGCGCCCTCTCCGGCCGCCTCTCGGTCCGAGTCACCCCGGACACCGGCCACCTGCGGCTCGATCACCCGCGACTCGAGAATCCGGGGAGTCGGGCGAACTCCACCCTCTACCGGATCTCCGATCGGTTCGGGAACGGGGCTCCCGGGGTCTCGATCATCGTCCGGGCGGTGTTCGGATCGACGGTGCTCCTCTCGAACCCCGCCACCGAGGGGAACGCGTCGTCGACGGTCGTCTGGGTGAACTTCAGTGCGCCCACGGACAGCTCCGGGACCGTCCACGTCGAGTTCGCCGGACCCAACGGGACCTACGAGCTCCTCGGGCCTATCGAAGTTCCCGCGGCCGCCGCCGCTCTCGCGCTTCCGTGGTGGCTGGCCGGCCTCGGCGTCGTCGTTCTCGCCCTGGGCCTCGGGGGATACGGCTACCGACGCCGACGCACGCTCGCAGCGCTCTCCCGAGCGGATCCCGAGGTCGGCGAGGAGGAGTTGCGGCGGCTGGCCGAGGGACGGGCCCACGTGTTCTCCCGGGCCCGGACCGATCGCCCGACGGAGTTGCCCGAACTCGCCCGGGGATTCCCGGGGGCGGCGCCGAGCGGAGCGGAGCTCGCCGAGTGGGTCGGCTCGCTCGTCTCTGAGGGCGCCTTGCGGGCCGTGGTCGGTCCGGACGGGCGCCCCGGGTTCGTCCGGGTCCCGGAGCCGGCGGCGCCTCGGACGCTGCGCATCGACGTCGATCCCGCGGTCCGGGACGCCGCGCTCGCCGCGCGCGAGGAATCGGAATCCCCGACGGACCCGCCGCGATGACCGCTACGGCTCGTGGCCGACCAGATCGTAGAACCGGTACGCCGCCTCGCCCGCGCCGAAGCAGTACTTCAGTCCGGTGAACCCGGACTTGAGCTCGGCGGCCGCCGACGATACCTCGGCGGCCGGCCGTTGGCGATGGAGGAGGTCGTCGAACAACTCGGCGATCCGGGCCATCTCGCGTTCGCGCATGCCGACCCGGGTCACCTCGGGAGTGCCCAACCGGACCCCCTGCGGGTGCTTCGGGCTCGTGTCCCCCGGGAGGAGGTTCTTGTTCGTGATGATCCCCGCTTCGGCGAGCCGGCGCGCGGCGGCCTCGCCTCCTCCCTCGTTCGCCACCCGCACCGCGACGGTGTGGGATCGGGTGAACCCGAGCTCGGGCGCGAGCACGTCGAATCCCCGTTCGTGGAGGGCCTGGCCCAGCGCGCGGGCGTTCGCCACCGTCTGCCGCGCGTACTCGCGGCCGAAGGCGAGGTGCTCCGCGAAGCTGACCGCCAGCGCGGCCATGGTGTGGAGGTGGTGGTTGCTCGTCACTCCGGGGAAGGCGGCGGACTGGAGCCGCTTGTCGAGCTCCGGGTCCGGGGCGTTGCCGAGGATGAGGCCGTGCTGCGGTCCCGGGAGCGTCTTGTGGGTCGATGCGGAGAGCACCACGCACCCCTCGTGCAACGGGTCCTGGAACTCGCCACCGGCGATCAACCCCAGGACGTGGGCCGCGTCGTACCATCCCCTCGCCCCGATCTGCTCCATCGTCGGGGCGAGCTCGGCGACCGGCATCGGGAAGAGGAAGAGCGAGAGCCCGAACAGGCAGAGCTTGGGACGGACCGCGAGGAGGATCTCCCGGGTCCGGGGGACGTCGATCGTCATCCGCTCGGCGTCCCACGCGTAGTAGACCGGCTTCACGCCGCGCATCCCGAAGGCGCCGAACGACGCGCTCGAGATGTGGGCCCCGTTGGCGAGCCGGGAGGTGCCGACCAGGTCCCCGGGCTCGGCGAGCGCCTTCAGTACCGCCAGGTTGGCGACGGTTCCGGAGATCGGTCGGACGTCGGCGAACGAGCATCGGAACAGCCGCTTCGCGAGGTCGAGGCACGTCCGCTCGACCTCATCGACCTGCTCGTTCCCCTCATAGTAGCGCTCGCCGGGGAGGCCTTCGGCGTAGCGCGAATGGAAATCGCTGATCAACAGCTCTTTCGCGTACGGGGAGAGCAGATTCTCGCTGGCGATCAGGGGAATCGACCGCTCGAAGCGGGACGAATGGCGCTTGACCGTGTCCCGTATCGACCGGACGACGTCGGCCATCTCGCGCTCGGGCGCCGTTCCGGTCTCGTGTGGCGCGGTCATCCACCCCCACCCCCCCGTTTCCACTGGAACGGGTCGGTGGACCACACGACCTCCCCCACCAAGGCGCACGGGTCCCTAGGATCCAAGGGACGGGCCATCCGGGGGGCCCACGTCACCAACCGCATATAGGCCACCGCTCCCATCTCACCCCGATGTCGGGCCGTCCCGAACCTCCCATCCATCCGTGGCCGTGCCAGCGCCGATTCCCGATCGTCTACCACGACATCGACGTGCTGAACCATCTCAACCACGCGGTCTATTTTCCGATGATGGAGACCCTGCGTTGCGACTACTACCTACCGATGCTCGGGACGACCGACCCGAGATCGCTCGACATCATCCTGGCCGAGGCGACGTGTCGATTCCTCGCCCCGGTCACCTACGGTCAGACCTTGCTTGGTGAGGTCGCCCCTTCCGTTCCGATCGGTCGTACGAGCTTCTCTCTCCTCTACCGTTTCCGGGATCCGGACGGTACCCGGGTCTACGCCAGGGGTAGGACGGTCATCGTCTGTTTCGACTACGAGACCAATCGCAAGAAGGAGATCCCCGCCGACCGAAGGGAGCGGCTCCTGCGGGACGGCGTCGACCCGGCCCCGGAAGGATGGTAATGAACCCGGCCGGAGGCCTGTTCCACTGGAAATAGGGGGGTGGGGGTCGGCCTTCGACCCGAACGCCGAACCCGTCGACCCACCTCGACATCGGGATGGAGTTCGAGCGTCAGAACGGGCGCTGCCCGACTGACGGCCGGGCCGGGGCACCCCCGGGGGTGGCGAATCCGTGAGGGGCCTTCCCCCACGGAAGTGCTAGGCCGGTCAGATGGCCGCCCGAAAGAAGGATCCGTGGTTCCCGGCCGCTCCTCGGCCCCGTCGCCCCACCAGCGTCGACGGGTCACGGTAAGGCTGCTCCCGTCAGGACCTAACCCGGTGCCCGTGATGGATAACCGCTAGGGCACTCCTCCGAGTGCTCGTCGCGATGCCCGCGGCCCGATGGAACAGAGCGTCTGCGGAGACGACCGAGACGAACCCCTCTTCCGAACGTCGCTCTAACCTGTCACCCCCGCTAAGGACGGTTTCGGTGTATAAGGGGACGCCCAACCCCCCGGTCTAGCCTAGCAGGTTGACCACCGTCTGTCCGTATTTATACCTGCCCGCGGCCGTCCGGGTCTCCCAACACGGAGGCGGGCACGTCGGCGGGGCGTCGCGGCGAAACGTCGGCCTCCCGCGGACGCCGGGCCCCCGTCGGGCTCCTGGCCGGGCTCGCGCTCTGCCTCGCCTTGATGGCCCTCCCGCCGCTCGCCGCCGCGCACCTGCGGAGCGCCTCCCATTCCGGCGCTATCCTTCCCGTGGCGGGGCCCGTCGGGAACTGGACGACGTTCCACGGCTCGGAGAACCGTAGCGGGGAGGCGTCGGGCGTCGGACCGGGGGTCGGTACGACGGTCTGGTTCCGGCATCTGTCGTCGAGCGGGTTCCGGGTAGGCCCCGTCGAGAATCGAACGCAGGTCTACATCGCCGACGTCTTCGGGGCGGTCTTCGACGTCAACCTGTCGAACGGGAGCGTGCGGTGGTCGCACGGGGTCGGCCTCAACCCGACGACCCCGGATCTCGCCCAGGGCCAGCTGGTGATCGCCAGCGGGAACCCCGGAAAGGTCACCGACCTCAACGCGACGACCGGTGCGGAGCGATGGAACGTCGTCCTCACCAGCCGCGTCACGACGCCCGTGAACGTGGTGCAGGGGACCGTGGTCGTCGGCACGGCCGACGGGCGCCTCATCGCCCTCGCGCTGGCCGACGGGACGTTCCTGTGGAGCGCGTCGTTCGGAGCCGGGGTGGCCGGGGGAGTGGCGTACGAGTCGGGTCGATGGTACGCGGCGACGGACGTCGGGGGGCTGTTCGCGGTGAACGCCGTTGGCCGCCCGGTCTGGGGGGCGAACGTGACCGCGCCGGTCGACGCCGGCCCCGCCGTCGCCTTCGGCCGCGTCGTCCTCGCGGACGTGCGCGCCAACGTCACCGCGTTCAACGCGTCGAACGGTTCGTTCCTATGGCGCTACGTCGGCGCCCTCGCCCATCCGGGGGACGGGATCGAGGCGACGCCGGCCGTCGGGGCGTCCGGGGTCTATGTAGCGACCGACCTCGGGGCGATCACCGCGCTCGACCTCACGACCGGCGCGCTTCGCTGGTCGCGGAACGTCACGTTCACCGGTTATCCGGTCTCGAGCGCCCCGGTCCTCACCGTGACCGGGCTGTACGTCTGGGACGCCAGCGAAAGCCTCGACGACTTCGCTCTCGCCAACGGCCGGCCGTACTGGTCGACGACGCTCGCCGTCGCGACCAGCTTCTCCTCCCCCGCGGTCGAGGGAGGCCAGCTGCTCATGGGGGACGACAAGGGATACCTCTGGGAGTTCGGAGGCGCGGGCAGCGGACCGGCGTGGAACGTCTCCGGGACGGTGACCGATCGCGCCGGCCGGCCGGTGCCCGGAGCGACGATCGACTACTCGGGGTCGCCGATGCCTGTGGGGCCGAACGGGTCGTTCGTCCTAACGCTCAGCAACGGCACCTACACGCTGACCGCCACGGCCCCTGGGTACGGGTCGGTCGCTGAGGGGGTCACCGTCATCGGGCCGGTCTCCGGCCTCCTCTTCCGTCTCTTGCCGCTGAAGCTCTACCCGATCACGGGGATCGTCGAGGACCGGATCGCCGAGCGGGGGCTGTCCCGGGTCCTGGTCCAGGTAACGATCCAGTCGTGGACCGACCAGAGCTACTCGAATCCCAACGGCACGTTCCAGCTCTGGGCGCCCAACGGGACGACGTACGTGACGGCCCAGCCGCCCACCGGGTTCGATCCGATCGCGATCCACGTCGTGGTGGCCGGCGCGCCGGCCACCGGGGTCGTCCTCGGCCTCGCGCCGACGCAGCTCGCCGTCAGCACCGGGGGACCCGACCGGTTGGACCTGCTCCTCCCGCTCGGCGCCGTGGCCGCCGCCGGGATCGCCACCGCGTTCCGGCAGGAGAGCCGGCGGCGGACCGCCCTCGGGCTGCCGCCGGACGTCCTCTCCCCGTTCGCGCGGTTCGTCGCCATGCGCCTCATCCTCGTGCCGTTCCAGTCCCTCGTCGTCCTCACGGTCCTGTTCGTCTTCGGAACGTACCTCCCCGTCCTCTCCCATCCCGGGTCGACGCCCTGCCAACTGTCGTCGCAGGCCTGCTCCGGCTGCACGTGGTCGGATTGGGGGTGCGCCGCGACGGCGTTCCTCTGGGGGTGGTGGACCCTCATCGTCAACCTGTTCACCGGACAGTGGGGGCTCACGTCGTTCGGCTACCTGCAGGAGCCGGCGACGCTGTTCCTCCAGTGGTGGGCCCCGTACTCCATCGAGCTCGCCGTCGTCGCCCTGCTGTTCTCCGCCGCGATCGCCTATCCGGTCGGGCTGCTCTCCGGCTGGCGTCGCGACTCAGTCGTCGACGTGGGAGCCCGCAGCCTGACGACCGTCGGGCTTCTCGTCCCGACGTTCCTCGTGCTGTTGTTCATCCTGGGGTTCGCCTACACGCCGTTCTCGACGACGTTCGGCGACACCCCCTACGACGTGATCCCGTCGCCGTCGTGGTTCGCATTGCACGGGCAACCGGAGTGGATCGGTACCGGCTTCAACACGTCGCCCACCGGCTTCCCGCTCGTGGACGGGGCGGTCCACGGGGCGTGGGCGTTCGAGCTGATCGTGCTCGTCAAGACGGTGCTGCAGGCGATGATCATCGCCGTGATCTACGTCGGGATCTTCCTCCGCTATGCCCGCAACGCCGTCGTCGACGCGGTCCAGGAACCGCACGTCAACGCCGCCCGGGCGCGCGGCATCCCCGAGGGAACGCTCCTGTGGCGGCATACCGCCCGTCGGGTCTGGCCGATCTACGTGCTGGTCTTCGGACTGACGATCCCCGCGTACATCGGGACCCAGGCGATCGTCGAGGCGCTCGCCAACGACCACGGGTTGGGCACGCTGCTGATCGCGCAGATGACCCACGTCCAGTCCACCGCCTTCGGGTTCTCCTCCGTCGCCGCGGGGCCGCACATCGGCAATCTCTACCAGGTGCTCATCTTCATCCTCGTCCTGGTCGTCCTCGTCGGCAAGGTCGTCGCCGACGTCGTCGCCCGCTACCTCGACCCGCGCATCGTCCGACGGAGCGGAGGATGAGCGGGGGGTCGCCGACCGGCCTGCTCCTACCGGAGCGGGAGCTGACCGACGCCGAGCAGGACGCGCTCTGGGAAGGCGGAGGGCACCGCGGAGGGGTCCTCGCGCAACGGCTGCGCGCCACTCCGTCGATCTGGATCGGGGCCGGGCTCCTCCTCGCGTACGTCGTCGCCGGCGTGGCAGCCGCCATCGCCTACGGCGGCTCGCTCACCGACATGCGGCTCAACCTCTACCTGGGCGAGCAGCTCCCGCCGCCCGGTCCGTCCCCGGCCCACCCGTTCGGGGTGATGGGGGGGACGGGGGTCGATATCCTCGACGCGATCCTGCGCGCGACGCCGGTCGACCTCGCCCTCCTCGCCGGGATCCTCGGTAGCGCGCTCCTCGCCGGGGTGCTCCTCGGGGCGTACGCCGGCTACGACGCCGGCCTCCTCGACGATTTCGTCACCGCCGCCGGGGACATCGTGTCGAGCGTGCCCCCGTTCTTCCTCGTCCTCGTGCTGTTCCTCGGGATCCAGCAGTTCGTGCCGCCCGGCGAGGCGGTCGTCGAGTTCGGGGCCCTCTTCGCCATCGTCCTGTGGCCGTACTACGCGCGTCCGGTGCGGGCCCGCGCCCAGCAGGTGGCGCGCGAGACGTACGTCGACTCCGCACGCGCCTCCGGCGCGAGCGGCCGTTGGCTGATGCTGCGCCACGTGCTGCCGAACTCGTTCTATCCGGCGCTCGCCCAGGTGCCGGTCGACGTCTACAACGTCTTCTTCGTGATGACGGTCTTCCCGTTCCTGGGTTGCTTCGGCGGGGGGGCCGGCCACTTCTACACGACGCTCACGCCGCTCCCGTCCACCAGCACCTACCCCGAGTGGGGAAGCCTCCTGGCGACCGGCGCCTGCCAGGGGTGGAGCTTCCTGGCCGAGCTCAACTCGTGGTGGATGTACACCTTCCCGGCGCTCGCGATCCTCGGGTTCGGCCTGGCGATCGGCCTCACCTGCGACGGCGTCGAGAAGATCCTTCGGGCCGGCCGGCTCTCGTGAGCGCGCCGCGGCGGGTCGGGCCGCGTCGGTCTACCGGATGTGGTCGAGCGAGAACGACCCCAAGCTGAACGCCTTCTTCGTGAACGTGTAGCCGATCCACGCCCTCGACTGGGTCTCGCCGATCCCCCGGACCGAGAGGAACGTCTTCAGCTGGTCGACCTTGAGGTTGATCGACCCGTCCATCATGTGCTCGAGCGTCTGCAGGTCGGACTCGGTGTGCATCCCGGTCTCGAGCAGGTAGTAGCTCGCCGCGCCGTCCATCTTGCGCCGCCCCGAGAACGGCTGGAGGAATCGGAACGTCGAGGTCGTGTCGAGGTACGCCGTGACCGTCGAGACCGACTCGAACGCGAGCCGGTAGCCCGCGCCGTGGTCCTTCAACTCGCCGCTGAACGAGTTGACGGCCTGCGTCACCTGCTCGAGGACCCCCTTGTCGGTCGACGTCAGGAGCCGGACCCCCGTTTCCGCCTGCGTGACCCCCAGGCTGCGCGAGTAGAGGTCCACGTAGCGGACCATCCCCTTCCGCTCGAAGTCGGGGTAGGCGGGAAGGATCTGGGTCATCTCGTCGCGGATCTGCGTGTAGGTCTTGTCCGTCACCACCCAGATGAGGGGGATGCCGGTCTTCAGGCCCTCCGCCATGAACAGCCGGGCGAGGACCTCCTTGCCGGAGTGCGCCGGACCGGCGACCAACAGCTGGGCCCCGATCGGGAAGCCGCCGAACATCAGGTCATCCAATCGCCGGACCCCACTGCGCGCCTTGTGCTCCTGCACCTCGGCGACGGCCGCCGAATGGATCGACTCCGCCTCGGTCTGCGCGGCCGCCTTGCGTTGGGCCGTCTCGAACTCCTGGGTCTTCTGGCTGAGGAACTCCTCGCGCGCCTTCAGCTGGTCTTCCTTCTGGGCGAGCTCGGTGCGGAGCTCCTCGAGCCGGTGCTCCGCGTCGAGGGAGAGGCCGGAGACGGGCTGGCCCTCGGACTTCGCGGACTCGATCCGTCGCGCCTCGATCTCGAGCGCCTGCTTCGTCGTCAGGAGCTGCTGCTCCCACTGGGAGAGCTCCTTCTCCTTGTAGGCGACCGGGACGCGCTTGCGCTCCAGCTCCTCCGAGGCGATCCGGATCTCTTCGAACCGGGCGCGGAGCTCGTTCTCGCGCAGCGTCAGCTCCTTCTCGCGCATCTCGGCGAGCTGGAACCGCTCCTCGAGCTCCTTCGAGAGCCCCGTGCGGCCCCGCGCATGCGACTCCTCGCGCTGCTGGAGCGAGGCGAGCTCGCTCTTCGAGTTGCGGAGATCCGATTCGAGGGAGACGACGCGCCGTCGCAGCTCGGTCTCGCGCTCGATGTAGCCGCGCTCGCGCGCGGAGAAATCCTCCCGGAGCTTCCGCTCGATCTCCCGGACCGCCGACTCGGGCAGCGGGGCCCCCGACGGGGCGGCCTCCGCCGGGCTGCCCTCGGTCGGTCCGGCCGATGGATCGCCGAGTCGGATGCCGGCGGCGAGCAGCTTCAGTTTGAGCTCGGCGATCTCCGCGTCCTTCGCCTGGACCGCCTGCTCGCGGACCTTCGCCTCGCGGCTTCGGACGTACTTGATGACGGCGATCGAGCCGCGCTTGACGTGCTCGAGCTCGTCCTCGAGCTGCTTTCTTCGGGCCCGCTCGTCGAACAGCTGCCGATTGACCTCCTGAACTTCCTGGAGGAGCGTTTGGGGGTCGAACTGGTCGCTCTTGACCCGGTCGAGCAGATCGGTGAGCCAACGGACCACCGTCTCCTCGCGATCGCGAACGTTCGATGGGAGCGACACGCCCGAGGGGGCGGGCTCGGCGGTCGGGGCCGGCGTGACCGGGATCGGGATTCCCGTCGCATCCTCCGGTTCGGGGCCCTCGGGGGCAGCCGGGATCGGGTGCGCCGCCTCCGACGCCTGGATCCACGTCTCGAGCGCTTTGTCGTCGCCGCCGACCCATTTTCGGAGCACCTCCGCCGACTCCTTGCCGGGGGCAACGACCCGCCGCCGTTTCGGTCGGTCCGTCCGGCGGGCGGAGACCATCCACCGCTCGACGATCCGCTCGCCTTCGGCGCTGGGGGTCTTCGCCGCCGCCGGGCGGTCGCCCGGGATCTCCGGCGGCTCGGCGCTCCGGGCCTCGGCGTTCGTCCGGATGCGGGCGATATCCGCTGGGGCGATCCCGAGGTCGGTCAGGGCGGCTTCGGAGAGCGTCCGGACCGCGTCGGGGTTCGGATAGCCGTTGTTGATCAGGATCCGGGCCGAGCCGGTGCCGATCCCGAACTGCCGGGCGATCTCCTCGACCGCCTCGTCATCGGGGCCGCGCACCGAATTCAGGGCCGCATCGGCCGGCTCGCTCATCGGTAGTGGCGCCCCGGATTAGCGTCGGGAGGGAAGATAATAGGTATGGGACCACCCGCCGAGGTCATCGGGGGCTCCCGAGGGCCCCCGGGCGCGGCGTTCGTCCCGGAACCGTTCCTCATGGCGACGCAGGGGGTTTCGCCCCCACGCCGCGCGGGCCGCGATCGCCTCCCCGGCCCGACGTGAGGCGGTCCGGGCCCAGCGCTCCCACCCCCCGCGGGCCCCGGTTGGCGCCCTGAGACGGCCGGGGCCACGGGAGGAGGTGGGTGAGCTCGGGGCGACCGTCGACTCGAATCCGGGCGAGGCTACGTCGCGCGGGCTCCGCAGGACCGTAAGGATCCGGCGAGCCGGGTAGGCGACTCCGGCGTTCCGTCGTCGGGGATTGAGGCGGTCGAGCCGGATCGCGCGCTCCTCGAGCCCGGGGAACTCGGCTCCGAGCGGCTTCCCAGTCTCGAGGAGCTCGGCGCCTCGCGGGCAGGCGACGAGGCGGCGGGAGGAGCGGAACGCCGGTGGCATCGGCGGTCGTCCTACGCCCGATTAAATATCGAGTCGCATCCTTCGGCGGCCATGGACCTCGACGAACGCGTCGCCCGGGTCGCCCGCCACACCGTGGAGACGCTGACGATCGAGGAGCTTCACGGCCTGTTCGAGCGGGAGAGCCGACCGAAGGCGTACATCGGGTTCGAACCGTCCGGTCGGCTCACGATCGGACACCTGGTCACCGCGCGCAAAATGCGGGACCTCCAGGAGGCCGGGTGCGAGCTCACGGTCTTCCTCGCGGACTGGCACGCCTGGATCAACGACAAGCTCGGCGGCTCGCTCGAGCGCATCGAGGCGGCGGGGCGCTACATGCAGGCGGTGTTCGGCGCCCTCGGGGTCGACCCGGAGCACGCGCGGTACCGGTGGGCCCATGAGCTCACCGGTTCGCAAGAATACTGGTCAAGGGTCATCCGGGTCGCGAAGGGAACGAGCCTCGCCCGGACCAAGCGGGCGATGACGATCCTCGGCCGGACGGAGGAGGAGAGCCAGCTCGACACCGCGAAATTGTTCTACCCGTCGATGCAGGCCGCCGACATCTTCGAACTCCCCGTCTCGATCGCCTACGCCGGGATCGACCAGCGCCGGGCGCACGTCCTCGCGCGCGAGGCGGCCCACCAGAACGGCTGGCCCGTTCCGATCGCGGTCCACACGCCGCTGATCTCCTCGTTGAAGGGTGGCGGCCGCATGGACCCGGCCTCGATGGCGATCGAGCGGAAGATGTCGAAATCCGACCCGACGAGCGCAATCACCATCCCGTCGACGCCGGAAGAGATCCGCGAGAGGGTCGCCGGGGCGTTCTGCCCCTCCAAGGAGGTCGATGGGAACCCGATCGTCGAGATCGCCCGATCCATCGTCTTCCCGTGGGAGGGCCGGCTGGAGATCCCCCGGGCGGAGAAGCACGGTGGCCCCCTGGAGTTCGACTCCGAGGCCGCGTTCACCGAGGCGTGGACGGGAGGGAAACTCCACCCTCAGGATCTGAAGGGGGCCGTGGGCGCCGCCATCGTGCGGATTCTGGAACCGGCGCACTCGCACCTCGCGCAGCACCCGGTGGCGCTCCCGTAAGGCTACGGGGCCGGAGCCGTGGCCATCTCGTCGGCCCGGACCCGGGCCCACGCGGCGATCCGGGGGACCTCCCAGGCGACCACATCGACCCGAAGTTCGCTTCGGAGCGTGGAGCCGCCGTAGCGTTCCCGCAATGCGTCGACGGCATCGTGATGGACCGGTTCCGGCACGTCCCACTGCGAGGAGAACAGCCGCCGGTCCAGGAGCGCGAGCTCCTCGTCGGCGGGTCGTTCCGACCGTAGGACCTCGCTCGACACCGTCCGGTCCGGGACGAGCCGGGTGACCAGGTCCCGTTCGTGGACGCCGCGATGGGCCCGGAGCACGCCGCGGCCGGCGGCGATCCGATGGTACTCCTCCTGGAGCGAAGGTATTTCCGTCTCGACCTCGAGCACGCTGAGATACCGCCCGTCCGTCACCCGGGCGATCTCCGATAGGACCCAAGGCCACTCCCGGATGAGGTGGAGGAGGTGATTGCTCATCGCCCGCTGGAACGTCCCCGGCCGGAACGGCAGTCGTCGGACATCCGCGCGGCAGAGTCGCCTCATTCCCTTCGACCGCGCCACCTGGAGCATCGGGGTCGAGATGTCGCATCCCGTCAGCCGCACTCCCGCCTCCTGGAGTGGTACGCCGAGGCGCCCGGTCCCGACTCCGACGTCCAGCAGGGCGAGCGAACCGACCTCGGCCCGGATCATCTCGACAGCGAAGGCCTGGAGCGACGGAGGAAGCGCTCGGGTCGCGTCATACTCCGACGCGACCCGGTCGAACGATACCGGACGTTGCACGTTTCGGAGATTTCCGTGTCGTACAAGAAGACATTCCGGGGGGGCGGGGTCCTCGGTCGGAGGCCGAACCATCGGGGCCTTCGCTTCCGCTCCCCACCCCGGGAGAGGCGCCGATGCGGGCCGCTATCTGGCCGGGCGCCATCGGGCCCGCCATGGGCGCGCTCCGCCTCCCCTCCCGGCTGGGATTCGCGGCCGTCGCGGGCCTCGTTCTGCTCTCGACCCTCCCCGCGTCGGGATCGCCAGCCGCCTCGCCCCCGCTGGTGAGATTCCACCCGTCCTACGCGCTGTACGGCGGGGTCCCGGTCCTCGGATCACGGATCCTCCTCGCGAGCGGCAACGCGACGAACCTTCCGCCGATCGGGCCCTCGTTCTCCGACAGGAATGGGAAGGTGCATGAGCGGATCGTCTCGGAGGTCCGCGGCGGCTACGGCCTCGCGGAGATGGTGGTTCGGGCCGGGGTACAGAATCTCTCCTTCTCCTGCCCGTCGACGTGCGCGAGCTCGTGGCATCCGGTGGTCATCGTCTGGAACCTGACCGACTTCGGTGCGGTGATCGACACCTGCCGACCCGGTGTGGGGGTCGGCTGGTTCTCCATCGGCGTCGCCGGGGAGGTCACCGACCTCGCGAGCCACTCCGGTTACGGATTGGTGGGTTGGGGGTTCCAGACGGTCTGGCACCTGCAGCTCAGCATCCCGGGAAGCGCGGGCGCTTCGGACGACGCCCAGGCCGTGACGCTCCGGTTCTCGGCCAACCTGACGAGCGGGCACCACTACACGCTCGAGTCGTACATCCAGGAGAAGACGTTCGTCTCCTCGCCCGGATGTTATGTGAGGTCCGAGGCGTCGGTCGGCTACTGGGGATTGTACGCCGCCTCGGGGCCGAGCTACCTCCGCTCCCTCACCGTCCACTGACGGGACCCTGCGGACCGGGGCGGCCCGGGCTTTACCGGCCGAATCGGCCGCCCGCGCCGCGGCGGTGTTAAATAGGGACTCCCCTACCGCGCCTTCACCCGTGAGCCGAGGACCCCGTCACAGGGTTCCGCTGACGCGAGGAAACGATGTCGCGACCGATCTACGTGCGTTTTGAGACTCCCACCGAGCTCGCCGACAAGGCCCTGCAACTCGTCCAGATCGCCAGCGAGACCGGAAAGGTCCGTGTGGGAACCAACGAGGTCACCAAGTCGTCCGAGCGCTCCGAAGCGAAGCTGATCGTGATGGCCGAGGACGTCGATCCGGTCGAGATCCTGGTGCACATCCCGATGCTCTGCGAGGAGAAGCGCATCCCGTACGTCTACGTGCCGAAGAAGCAGCGGCTCGGCCAGTCGGCCGGCCTGTCGAAGTCGGCGGCGAGCGTCGCGATCGTCGAGCCCGGCGAGGCGAAGGCGCTCCTCGAAGAGATCGCCCAGATGTTCCCCACGCTGAAGGGCTAGGCGCCCGGACGGCACGGTTCGATCCATGGCAGACGAGAAGGGTTCCCCGGCCGAGGTCGTGGAGCTGATCGGCCGCACGGGCATGGCCGGCGAGGCCACCCAGGTCAAGGTCCGGGTCCTCTCCGGACGCGACCGGGGCAAGATCATCACCCGAAACGTCGCCGGGCCGATCCGGCTCGGGGACGTGCTGATTCTCCGGGAGACCGCGCGCGAGGCGCGGAAGCTGTCGGTGCGGTAGGGCGGTGGACCATGGTCGTCAAGCGCCAGTGTTCGTTCTGTGCCGACGAGATCGAGCCCGGGACCGGGACGATGTTCGTCAAGCGCGACGGCAGTATCTTCCACTTCTGCTCCTCCTCCTGCCGAAAGCAGCAGCTCCACCTCGGTCGGGTCGGTCACCGCTTGAAATGGACCCGAGCCCACTCGATCAAGGTCGCCGCCGAGCAGAGCCACGCCACCGCGGCGAAGAAGGCGGCGGCGGCCGCCGCGGCGAGGGCCGAGAGCGCCCCCGCCCCATCGAAGGGTCGCGGAGGAAAGGCGAGGTCGACCTCCCCGCCCGCCCCGACCCCGGCGGCCAGCCCTCCGGTCAGCCCGGCGCCGGCGGCCGCTGAGTCCCCGGCCCCGGCGAAAGCCGCCTCGGCCGACGAGGGTCCGGCGGCGGCCGAGCCGAAGCCCAAACCGAAGGCGGCGAAGGCGAAGTCGAAGCCGGCGGACGCCGCCCCCTCGAAATCGACGTAGGGACCGGCCCCGGGCCCGCCCTCCACCGTCCACTGGAGCGGCGACGCTCAAGCGGGCCGCGTACCGTAGCCACGGTCGTGAGCGCGCGCGCCGACGCCTCGGAGGACCCCGCTTGGTGTACGGTCTCCGATCTCGCGGAGTACGCGTACTGTCCTAGGGCGCACTGGTACCGTCATCACCCTCCCGAAGGCGCACCGGACCCCGTTTCCCAGCGGGCGCAGGGGTTGGGCCGGCGATACCACGCTCATCGAGCCGGGGCGATGGAGGCTCGCGATCGTCACGTCGGTCCGTGGGTCGCGGCGTTGGCGATCTCCGTTCTCGCGCTGGCCGCGGCGATCTACCTCGGGGTGGGAACCTGAACGCCGGCGATCTCGCGCTCCTCGTGATCGGGCTCGTCGCCCTCGGAACGATCGGCGCGTCGGCGTGGGTCCTGTGGACGGTGAGCGAAGAGCGCCGGTACGGGGCGCTGCTCCGCGTCGACCCGGGATCCGGATCGTCGCCGCCGCTCCGCTCGCCGCGCTGGCGGCTGAGCGGAACGCCGGACGAGCTTCGCCAACTCCGCGACGGGGCGATCGTTCCGGTCGAGTGGAAGCGACGGGCCGCTCCGCCGGGAGGCCCGTTCCTCTCGCATCGCGTCCAGGTGTGGGCGTACTGCCTGCTCGTCGAGGAGACGTGGGGACGAGCCCCTCCGTTCGGGGTCGTGCGCTACGGCGACGGGGTCGAGTTCCGGGTACCGTGGGATCGCGACGCCTACACCCGGGTCATCGCCGTCCGGCGCGCCGTGGCCGCGCGGTACGATGGCGAGGCGACGCCCAGCGCCGGCCGCTGCTCCGGGTGCGCGTATCGGAACGCGTGCGACGTGCGAGCCGCGTGACCCCGGTCCCGCCCGGATCCTCAGCCGCCCCGCGTCCGCGCGAGATAGACCTGGGTGCGGTACGGCAGCTCGACACCGGCCCGGCCGGCCGTCGCGGGGTGGTCGAGGAGCAGCGTGCGGACGTCCCGCGCCACCTGCTCCCGCACCTCTCCCGGCGCGCCGGCGATGTAGCTGACGGACAGCACCCGCGCGACGACGCCTTCGGGGTCGGTATGGTGAACGAACTCGAAGGCGGCCTCCTTGCCCGGCTCATACGACGGGTGCCTACCGATCGCCTCGCGCCAGGCCCCGTCTTGGATGCTCCGGACGCCGATGGGCCGGTGGGCGTGGACAATCCGGCTCAGGTCGGCCACCCACGGGACGCGCTCGTCGCGTCGGTTGAACACCACCGCGAGCCCGCCGCCGGCTCGGAGGACCCGGGCGATCTCCGCGAGCGCCGGGTCGGGCTCGAACCAATGGAACGCCTGCGCCACGGTGACCGCGTCGAGCGAGCGATCCGGGAGCGGGATCGACTCCGCCGTCCCGTCGAGCACGGTGACGCCGGGAACGCAGCGCTCGAGCTCCGCCCGCATCGTCCCGGTCGGTTCGACCGCGGTGAGCTGGAAGCCGAAGGGCCGAAGCTCGAGCGCTGCGTTCCCGGCGTCACCGTGCTCGACGGG
>JABCYU010000005.1 GCA_013290045.1 Methanobacteriota archaeon
AAAGTCTCGTCGGGACACGCGTTTCCAATCGCAAGGGACAGCTGGAGCGTGAGCTTCCGTTCACGCTCAGCGAGCTGTCCGTGATGGCCAGCACCGGGATGTCGCCGATCGAGCTGGTCCGTCGGATGGCCCGCCGGACTCACGATCCGGCCATGACGGCGGAGTTCCAGAAGATCGTCTACAAGACGGATGTCCAAGGAAAGGACCTCATCACGGCCCTGGCAGAGACGGCGAGGGAATCTCCCTCCGAATCGCTCCGGGAGTCGTTCTGGGACCTCGGCAACATGATCCATCAGGGCGGCAATCTCGACGAGTATCTTCGGAACAAGTCCGACGACGTCCTCAAGCTCAAACGGGCGGTCCAGAAGGAGTTCATCGAGCGGCTGCAGACGTACGTGGACATGTACTCGAGCCTGGTCCTCATCGGCGTCCTCATGATCGCGGTCGGCGCGTTCTTGATCGACGCCTTCGGCAGCACGGTCGGTGGGTTGGATGCCAACGCCCTGCTGCTCCTGCTGACCTTCGGGCTGGTGCCCCTATCCGTCGGCATGACGACCGTTCTCATTTCCATGGCGTACGCCCGCGCGGAGTAGTGCCGATGCGGCGACCCTGGATCCTGCCGGCGCTCCTAGCACTCCTCACCGTGTTGATCCTGTTCGGGCAGCAGACCGGGGCCGCGGCCGTTCCCCACGCCGGTCCCATCGTCATCACGCCGCTGAACCCCCTTCCCGAGTCGGTAGCGCACACGCAGACGCCGAACATCACGGCCACCTACACCGATAGCGCCGGACAGATCCTGCCCACCCAGGTGACGATGATCGTCGACGGTCTCGACGTCACCGGCATTGAAGGGACCATCGTCACTTCGAAGGAGGTGAGCTACACGCCCCCGACGATTCTCAAACTGAAACCGGGTAACCACACGGTCACGGTCGACGTGACCGACTCGGCCGGGAACCACGCAGAGTACTCCTGGGGGTTCACGGTCAACATCACGGCACCCGCGCCCAACCCCCTGGTTATCCTCAACAGTCAGGGGCCCCTGCTGGAGATCGCGGCCGGAGCCGCCATCGTGGCGGCCGGAACGGGAGGGTACATCCTCTACCTGAAGCGAACTCGGCGGTTCACTTTCAGGAAGTACTTCGCGACTCATCCGGTTCAGAAGGAGTACGTCGTTCTCTACGTGCCCGCCGTGGCCGCGTTCATCTTCATCCTGCTTGGGTTGATCTTCGTCTCGGGGACCCCCGGCGAACCCCTGCTCGCTCCCGAGTATGTGGTGATCATCGGCCTGTTCATCGGATTGTTGGCCTTCGCGGCGGACGCACGTCGGGAGAAGCAACGACGACGAGCGTACGAGCGGGCGTTCGCCCAATTCCTGTTCGAGATGGCCGACGCGATGCGCGGGGGGATCGATCCCGCGAAATCGATCATCGAGCTCTCGAAGACGAGCGGGAACGTCATGCGGAAGGACCTCCGCATCGCCGCGGACGGAATCCGAATGGGCCGACCCTTCGACGTCGTCCTCCAAACCATGGTCGCTCCCATGAGGAGTACCCTCATCCAACGCTACGCGGGGTTGATCTCGGACGCCGCCTCGATCGGCGGCGAGACTTCGGTGGTGGTCTACCGGGCCGCGAAGGACATGGACGACTTCATCAAGATCGAAATCGAGCGCAACCAGCAGCTCGTGCTGCCCGTCGCCGTCCTCTACATCGCGTTCGGTGTCCTGATGGCGGTCCTGTTCTCCCTCCTCTTCATCGCGCCGTCGCTCGGGAGCATCAATATCAGCTTCCTCAATGGGAATCCCCTCAACAGCGCCGGTGGGGCCGGCGGGGTCACGCCGACGACGGTTCCCCGCCTCAGCCCGGCGGCGTTGAAACAGCGGTTCTTCGACCTGATGCTCATCAATTCGATGGGGACTGGAGTCATCATCGGGGCGTTCACCGAGGGAAAGGCACGATACGGGCTCTTGCATTCGCTCGCGCTCATGGCGGCGACGGCCATCGCTTTCGCGATCGTTTTCCCCTGATCCGGGTCCGGTCTCCTCCCCACACCACTTCAGGCGGATTCCGTCGCCTGCCCGTGCTCGACCGCTCCCGGCCGAGATCAGACGTAGGTGATCGTGTCGACTCCTTGGAGTCCTTCGGTGTTCGTGATCGTGAGTCGGATCGTGTAGGTCGTGGCCGAGTTGAGTCTCGGCGCGGTCTGCTTTTCTCCCCAGTAGTTCAAGGAGCCGGGGTTGACGAGCCAGGTCCAGTTCAGGATGGTGAGATTGCCCGTCTGGAACGAATTGCTACCGTCGAGCAACGGGACCTGCACGTAGCTGCCGGAACTAGCATTCCACGTCTGGAGAGTCTGGACGAGGGCGATGGCCGTCGGGGGGATGAACAATCCGGTGAATACATTCTGGAAGCTCGTCAGGAGTTGAAAGTTGAGGCTGGTAGATGTGGAAACCTCGTACGCGGGGTTGTAGAACGACGAAAGCGCCCCACCCTGCGAATCGACCTGAAGGTAGACCTGATCGCGGGGGTTCAGCGTGAGCTGGCCCCCGGGTCCGACCGCCGTATTGGTCCAAGTTCCCGTCACCAAATCCAGCCGGACCGCGGAGTAGTTCTTCACGGCATTTCCGTTCAGCGTGAGCTCCGTGAGGGTCGACGGATTGACGTAAAGACTCGCTACCGTGAAGTTCAACCAAGCCCAGGAAGTCGCGCCCGGAGGGCTGCTCGAGTTGAGCGTGGGGGCCACGCGAAGCACTTTGAGCGACTCGAGCGCCTTCTCCTGGGCCAACGCGCGTTCCGCCTGGACTGTTTTCTGATATCCTTGGACAAAGACTGCGAGAGCGGTGGCCGCGACCACGACAATGAGCACGAGCATCAGCGATCCGACGATCTCGGAGAGACCTCGGTTGCTGGCGTGAAAGCGACCCATCGAGTGCCCACCGGCACGGCGGGTAAAAGGCCCGCCTCCATAGATTGCGTAGTTCCCCGGTGGGACTCATACACTACCGATGCCGGCCTTATGCCACGGGGACCCTTCCGCGGCGCATGGGCATTCCGGTCGAGGTACCCGGCCTCGACACCATCATTCCCGAGCTGGGCAACGCCCGTCTTGTCGTCGTGGAATCCGGGGCGGACGGGGCAAAGAGTTTCTTCGTCCGAAGGTTGGCCCTGACCGCGCTGCGGCGGGAGCAGCCGGTCACGTTCGTGATCTCCCGGGACCGTGGCGAGCTCCAGCAGCTGCTGACGACGGAAGGAAAGCTCGACACTTGGGCCGAGCCGAAAATAGAGATCTTCGAACGGGACTCGCTCGACACCGTCGGGGAGTACGGGACGAACGGCGGCCTCCTAGCGTTCGATTCGTTCTCGTTCCTGACCCTCGACCTGCCGGGTCCGAGCTTTGCCGCCCTTATCCGCCGGTTTCGCGAACTCTGCCACGAGAAAGGAACCACTATCGTCCTCGCCACGGACCGGGGCATGTTCGAGGCTCAGTCGGAGGCGGTGGCGATGCACCTGGCCGACGGGGTTATCCAGTTCCACAGCAAGGAGGGTCCGGAGGGGATCGTGCGCTACCTGAGGATCCCCAAGTGGATGGACGGCAAGTTCGTCGACCGGAACATCTATTACGAATTCGATGGGAAGCGACTGGCGATCGATCTCCGGAGGCGGGTCCTCTGACCCGATGAGGAATCCGTGCCGATCTCTACCTTCGAGCGATACGGACTGACCAGCAACCCGTTCCGCGAACTCGCCAGCGAGAGCCTCCAGGACATCGAGGTCTACCACGTCAACCTCGAGATCGACCAGAGCCTTCAGTCGATCCGGGACGAGGTCTGGGAGAAGGAGAACCGCGTGGTCGTCGCGATCGTGGGGTCGCACGGGACCGGCAAGACGGAGCGGCTTCTCGTGACCGCCGCCGAGGCGCGCGAGCACAAGGCGTTCACGGTCTACATGGATGTGACCTCCCAGACCAACTGGATCCTCCGCGGTCTCGCCGGTGAGTTCCTGAAGGCGGCCAAGCTCGCTGGAGTCCCAAAGGGATTCAGCTATCCCGCCTGGTTCCGAGAGATCACCGCGCTTCAGAAAGTCTCGGACGAAAAGTACGATCCGATACAGGCCGGCAAGACCATCGCGCAGGCCCTCAGCGAGAACGCTCCCGCGGTGCTCCTCCTGAACGACCTCCATAACCTGACGAAGACGCCCGAACTTGATGCGTTCGGAAAGACCCTCCAAGAGGTGTTCGATGCGATCCGGCCGGGGGTGTTGGTCATGTTCGGGTGTTATCAGGGCTACCTCGACTGGATCGTCAAGAATCGTCCGGCCCTCGCCTCCCGGATCAATCGGACGTTCTACCTGCCCAAGATGACGAATGACGAGGCGGCCCTCCTGCTGGCGAAGAAGCTGCTGGGCCGGCGGGTCGTGGAGGAGATCGAGCCTTTGTACCCATTCGACAAAGAGGCCGTTGCCGCCATCAATGAGGCCGCTGGGGGGAACCCCCGCCGTATCCTGGAGATCGCGGACCTCGCAATCGAGTACGGGGTGGAACACCGGGCGTACCGAGTCGATGGGGAGGCCGTCAAGGCAGCCCTCGCCGCCCATCAAGAGGAGAAACCAGCCGCGGAGAGCTCGATGGGCAGATCGGATGCTCCGTCGCCGATGGCGGCATCAACTCCCTCTGCTGCTCCGACCGTGCCGGTACGCCGTACCTTCTTCCGCCGAGGCCCCAGGTCCCCCGAGAGCGCATCGACCGCCTCGGCTTCCCAGGCCGAGCCTGACGCCTGACGGGTGGGAACGCCGAGCGACCGGGGCGATCTCAAAGAATCCGTTTTCCCCGGTTCACGTGTCTTCGGGCGTCATCAGGACGGCGAGGTCGATCGCCTGCTCCGCGATATCGGCGGCGTAGCTGGCCGTTCGACCCAAGCTGTCGACGACGGTCCCCAGGGCGAGAAGCTCCTCTCCCTTTCGGGTGGCGGCCCGATGGGAAAGCGCATCGATCAACCTCTGGTGCTGAGCTCGATCGTCGATCGCCTCGTTCGCCGCGTCGACGTCTCCCTGGATCAGGGCGGTGAACGCCTTGTCCAGTATCCCGACCGCCGACGCCGTTGCCTCGTCGAGGTCCTTGCTGAGCTTCGGGTCGATCGCCTTCCCGTTCGTCAGGGTCGAGAAGGTCCCGGCGATCCGCTCCGCGTGGTCGCCGATCCGTTCCAGCAACTTCGCCACGAGCCGGTAACTGTGACCCGCGAGTCGGGCCGTCCGGTCCGCCCCGGAATTGCTGGACGTCTGGGTGAGATGGTACTGCTTCGCCACCATCCAGTACAGGCGGTCGACGTCCTGGTCCCGCTGGGCCACATCGTGCGCCAGCGCCGACGCGGACGTCTTCAGCGATAGGATTGCGTCCTCCAGCATCGCCCGGACCGTGAGGTGCATCCGCCGGAGACACTTCTCGGCGCTCAGCTCCGTGGCGTCGGAGAGGTCCTGGATGACCAGGCTGCCTCGGCTCTCCTCGATCACCTCGGGTCCGATTACCAAGCGGCAGAATTCGCGCGCGACGCGGCGAACGAAGGGACCCCGTTCCGACGGGAACCGGACCTCAATGAGCCCGAAACCGGATACGTAGGCCCCGATCAACTTCCGGAGAAGGTGCTCCCGAGCCTCCTCACCCTTCTCGTGAAACACCTTCCGACGGACCGCTGGTTTCTCCACCGCGTGGTGGCGGACCACGACGGCGCCGTCGGCGGGGGTTTCTAGGAAGAGGGTGTCGCCTGCCTTCAGCCCCGCATTGGTTACCCAGCGCTTCGGGAGGGAGACAACGTACGTCGAACCGCCAGCGAGCTGGAGCTTGCGACCCTCCATGGCGACCCCGGAGTCCGCTGAGAACCTACGATGACTTAACGGCGCACTCCGAATCTATGTACTAGGCCTGACATGTCAGTACTTCTCCGATTGTTGATTCATTGAGCTCGTGCCCTCCCCGCGAGGCGGGAAACGGCGATTGACCCGCGGAGTCCGCCAACTTCTGGCCCCTCGGCCTGGAACGCAATCGCCCGTTTTTCCCTGTGAGAAGCGCGGGACTCGCCCGTCTGACCCATGCAATCCGGTCAACCTTAATAGGCGAGGCGAAACCCGTCCTTGGATGCGCCCAGCGTTAGTTCTGGTCGCAGTCATCGTCGTCGCCTTCGTCGTGGCGAGCGGGCAATCGATCGGAAGCAACCATCGCGAGAGCGGGATGTCGTCCCACCCGAACCGGGTCATCGCCCCGCTCAACCTACCCACGTCCTTCCAGAACCGGCCCGGCATCGCCCCCGAGCCCACGGTGCAGGTCCTCTCGTCCGTCACCGTGATCCTTCCCGACGGGAACGTCAGCAACTCATCGGCGCCGATCCAGCAAATCGGAGGGACGTACACTCTCGTGGGGGGTTTTACCGGCTCCATTCTGGACGAACGCAACGGGAGCGTGTTGAACGGGAATGGCAAGACGCTGACCCAGTCGGCGGGGACGTCCGCCGCGATTGTCGCCCTCGACGTCCAGCAGATCGCCATCCGGAACTTCACGCTCGCGGCTCCGGGGACGGGAATACTGCTCGAGGGGGTGCTCGGCGCTTCCGTGATGGGGAACACGATCGCCAGCACGAACTGGTCCATCGACGCCGTTGACTCCTCTAACCTGAGCGTCGCGGCCAATCAAGCTCCCGGAACGGAAGGGACGTTTTTCGCCGGCGATTCCAACCTCACGGTGTTGGACAACAACCTGACGGGATCGACTCAAACCGCCGTGAGCGTCGGTAGTTCATCGACCGTGACCATCGTCGGCAACCAGGCGAACGGCTCGCAGGCCGGGGTGGCCGCGAGCCTCTCCGACGGGGTGGTCATCCGGTCCAATGACCTCTCCAGTATCGCGGAGGGGATCTACGAGGATGGAGTCACCTCGTCGCGGCTCCAGTCGAACAACCTGGGATTCTCCAATGTTGGGATCAGCATATATCGCGGATATGGGGTTACGGCGTCGGCGGACTCCGGAAAGGGGGGCCAAGCCGGAATCTCAACGTATCAGACCACGAATTCGGTGTTCAACAGTGAGTCCTTCACCGGATTCGTGACGGGAGCCGATCTCGAATACGACGTAAACGTCAGCGTCACTTCTTGTGACTTCGCGAGCGCCGCTGACGCGCTCATCCTGGTGAGCTCGACGAATGCCGGGATTCTTTCGAACAATCTCTCCGCGTTCTCCCATATCGGCCTCCAGGCATCTTATTCTTCCAATCTCACCGTTGGCTCGAACACTCTGCTCGGCGCAGCCCCCAACTCCGCCGTCGCGATCTCGACATTCGCGGATCACGGCCTCTCGGTGCGCTTGAACCTGGCTCAAGGCGCGCCGATCGGCTTCGAGGACGCATACTCCTCGACCCTGACGGTGAGCCTCAACGACTTCTCGAAATCGACCACCGGAGCGGCCGCCATTTCGGTCACGGCGGACACGGCCGTGACCGTATCGTTCAACAACGCGAGCTCGGCAGGACATGCGGGATTCCAGGCCATCGCGACCCAGGGCCTAGCGGTCGTCTTCAACCGTTTCTCCCACGCCGGATTTTCCGGGATCAATGTCTCCAATGTGGGATCCGCCGTTATCGAGAACAATACGGTCGATCACGCGGGCCGTTGGGGGATCGACCTCACGGCCTCGACGAGGCTGACCGTGATGTGGAATCTCGGGGGTTACGCTTTGGGCCCCAACGGGACGGGAATCATGGCCAGCCTCGTGACCGCCAGCGAGATCGCCCAAAACAATGCGACCAGTTCCACCTTCGGCCTCTACTTGGAGAACTGCACCGACCTCCAGCTGATCGACAACAACGGTTCCTACGCGTCGGTGGGTTTGGAACTTCTCCACGACGTGAACACCACCGCCGCGGGAAACTGGTTCGTCGGAGATCACTTGGGCTTCCTGATCTCGGGCAGCAGCAACCTCTGGGTCTACCACAACAACTTCATCGGAGACGCCGGCTGGGCCAATCCCCCGTCCGTGCAGGTCGTGCATTGGGACGCCGGATACCCCGAGGGAGGGAACTTCTGGGGAAACCACACCGGCCCGGACCAGCTGTCGGGGCCCACTCAGTCCTGGACGGGACCCGACGGAGTCGTCGACCACCCCCTCCAGATCAACACCTCGAATGTGGACCGATTCCCCCTCACCACCCCGTGGTTCGGCTACACGCTCACCTTCACCGCCAGCGGGTTGCATTCCTACCCGTGGACCGTTGTCCTGAACGGGGTTCCTTTCCCCTCCTACACCGCGACGTTGGTCATCCCCCAGACCAACGGCCCCGGGAGCACCTACACGTTCCGGATCCTACCCGTCCCCGGCTACACGGTGGCCGAACCGACCGCCGGACCGTATCCGGACGAGCGCAACAACATCTCGATCCTCGTGCAGTTCCAGGCGTTCCTGATTCCGGTGACCTTTACCGCGTACGGGCTGGCCCCCGGCACCCAGTGGTCGATTGTCATCGGGTCGACGGTGTTCGGGTCGAACACGAGCGCCGTCGTTACCGCTCTCGCCAACGGTTCGTACAACTACCTGGCCGGAAAGGTCCCTGGCTATCTCCCCGTGGTCGCGGCGGGGGTCATCTACGTGCAGGGGAGCGCAGTTCAGATCGCCGTCGTGTACGCGGGGGGTGCGCCGGCGAAATCCTCGACCAGCCCGGGTTGGCTCACCACGATGACGATGGCGATGTTCGCCGCGGGACTTGCGATCGGGGTGGCGGCCACTTGGTTCGCGTTCGGTCCCTTGGAATTCAAACGGAAGGCGAAGAAACCACCGCCGGCGACGGCTTGGACCGCCCCCACGACCGGTCACCTCGGGGGAAACTCGGGAGGTTCGCCGGACGCTCCGGCCAACTTCGCCCCCCCTGGGTCGGGTCCCCCCGAACCCCCTTCCCGGTGAGTTCCTCGAACCCCGAGGCGGACTCCCAAGAGGCTTCGTCAGGTGATCACGAGCGTCAGGACACCCGTGAACGCGGCATCCGGAACGTTCACCGAGAACGAGAGCAGCTGCGTCGCGTTCGCCGGGACCGCCAGAGGGACGTTCGCGCCGGTGATGCTGAACCCGGGCGTCGACGTCGTGACCGAGTGAACCGTGCAGGGGGCGGTGGCGTTGGCCGTGGTGTTGTTGCCGGAGATCTGGTAGGTGAGCTCGACCGTGTCGCCGCTGCTCGCATTGAACCCGACGTCGGTACTCCCGTCCAGGCCGCAGGCATTGTCCGGCGAGCTGAAGTTGATTCCGGTGACGACCACATCGGGCGAGGTCGGTAGCAGCACGAAGGCGAGTCCCCCGACCAAGAGGAACGCGACCACCAGCGCGAGGACGATGAGACCCCAGCGCCGACGTTTTGGGGCGGGGGCGGCTGGAACCGGGGAGCCGGTCCACCCAGTGGGGGCCCCGCTGCTCGGTGGTGGGATCGCCGACGCGCTTGGCAAAGGAGGGCTCGGTCCCCCCACGAGCGGGCTCCCGCAGTACTGACAGAAGCTCGCCTGCGGGGGGTTTCCGCCTCCGCACTGGGTGCAGAACTTGTCCGTCATCCGCGGAGCAGAAAATTCGGCTCGCTACTTAGCATTGGTCCGCCGCCGGGGGGACCCCCGGCTCTGTCCGATCGCCGCGGCGAGCCGCGACGGGCAGCGCCTCACTCACTCGCTGGCACTCGCCGGGGCACACCGGACGCCACGCGGCCGTCCTCGATCGTGCGCGCGAACGCGCTCAGCGTGCCGAGCATCAGTCCCGCATCCTTTGGATAGACCTCGACGACGCTCCGGGGCCGACCATCGGCAAAGACGCGGTCGGCGTGATGCCGGATCCCGAACTGGAAGAGCGAGGTGAGGATCGGCCACACCTCGAGACCCTTCTCGGTGAGCTCATAGTACGGGTGGCGCCGATCCTCCTCGGGAACCACCCGTCGGATCAAGTCCTCCGACACGAGCTGGCGAAGTCGGATGGAGAGGGTCCTCTGCCGGAGCCCGGGATTCCGGCTCCGGATGAGCCCGAAGCTCGCCTTCGGGAAGAATGCCACGTCCCGGAGGATATTGAGCGTCCACTTCCGACCGAGAGAGCCGAGGGTCGTTGCGATCGGGCACGCCTCGACCGGAACCGCGGGCGGCGACGGATACGGTCCCAGGCGGTGGCTCATGGGGCGCTCGAGGGGGCCGACCGTCTATAACGGCTCGGTCGAGCCCGGGCGTGGGCCCCCTCGAGAGCGGCGGCGATGGATTCCCCCCGCCTACTTCTTCGCGGCGAGCTTCTTGATCGACGCGTTGTCCTCGTTGTAGGCCTCTTCGAGGGAGGCCATGACCATCGATTCGAGCTGGGCCGGTGGGATCATCTTCGAGTGGAAGTCGCCGATTACGTTGACGCCGGTCTTCGCCCCGTTCGGCTTGTAGTAGAAGATGAACTTCGAACCGGCAAGCGGCCCCTCGACCGAATGCACCATCATCGCGACCGGCGGGAATGTCGTCACGCGATTGACGACCTTGACCCAATTGCCTTGGACGTTCTGCTCCCAGCTGAGCCTCATCCACCCGTCCTTCTCCGGTGCCCCCTCGATGTTCCGGCGGTTCGCATGGGACTGACCGTGGTCGTCCGGGGAGTCAATGAACTTCCAAACGATGTCGATCGGCGCGTCGAACTGGCTTCCGAGGTCCTCGATATGGGCCATGGTCATGGATGGTCCAAGGGCTACTTGAGCCGGGACGGAACGAAAAGATACCAGCGAGGGGGCTCATCCTGGCGGAAGGGGCCGACGCGCCGCCGAGGAGTGGGCCCGCTTGTTGGGGTGCTCGATGGCTTTATCGGGAGCCCGGCCCGCTCAGGGCTTCGTGAAGATTCTTGGTTCGCTGTTCGGACCCTGTCTCCTACTGCTCCTCGTCACCGTGGTCCCAACAGCGGCCGCCTCGGGTACGCTGGTCGGCACGGCGACCTCGTGCAGCCAGCTCACCGCGTGCTATTTCGTCCTGAACGGCACGGCCGGGAACGGCTACGCCTCCACCAGCAGTTTCGGCTACATCGCGTTTCGCCTTCCGGGCGAGACCAACATCACGTTCGGGACCTACTCGGCGACCGTCGTCAACCGATCCGGCGCGATCGACCACGTGCAAGGGACCTCGTTCGGGATCGACGCGAACACCGGGAGGGTGGTCCTCGGCTCGACCGACGTCTACGTGAACGCCACCGCGCACTGCAGCCACAACGGCTGCGGGTACACGTACAAGCTGGTGAGCGGGTCGATTTCGCTCCGCGTTACGAACTACGACGGGACCCGGGTGGCGGTGTCGTGCAGCCCGCAGCACTTCGGGGCCGGCGGCTCGACCCATTGCACTGCCCAGGTCACGGATCTGGCCAACAACTCGACCGTGCCGTCCGGCACCGTGTCGTTCTCCACCTATTCCGGGGCGGGGTCGGTTGGCAAGTTCTCGAACCACGGAGTGTGCACCCTCGCCTCCGGTAGCTGCATAGTGAAGTTCACGGCCTACGACAACACCGTCGGGTCGTTCCAGATCATCGCCATCTATCACGGGCTCCACTCGTTCTACAAGAGCCAGGGCAGCGGCTCGATCGCGGTCTCGGGAAACTGAGCCAACGGGCCGCGCTCCTTTCGGGGGTCCGAGCCTGCCCTACGGCGGGATGATCCGAATCGGAAGGGCGCGATGATCGCCCGCCCGAATCCGGGACCACGCGTCGACCGATGGAGGACGCCGGGGCGGTCGCGAGGGCCGTGCGACGGTTAGCGGGCCAGTTGGGCCTGACCCGGCCGCCGCCTACGACGTCGCCCCGGGAAGGCGAGCCCCCAGCGCGGAGAAGGCGCGGGACTAGCTGGTCGAACCGCTCGCAGGCACTTCGGTCCGGAGAGAGCGGCGTGAGAGGACCGACTCGAGGGCCATCTCCGCCGTAGGCAGGGGGGCCGGCGGCTCCGTCGCCAGGACTCGGAAGAGCTCCGCGACCAGATCCTCGGCCGAGGCGCATTCGTCGGCGAGGTAGGCGACCCGCACCCCGTATGACCCGACGTCCTGCCGCAATTGCTGACAGAGGGCGTCGATCGCGGCGCTTCCGACGGCCTGACCGGCGAGCTTGCCAAACGGATCGGTCCGACCCGGGCCCGCCGTCGCCAGTATGGTCCCCCGGCCCTGGTAGGCCATCTCACTGCTCGCGGCGGCCATGGTGACGAAATTCGAGAGAACCCGGGTGAACGTCGTCGCGGCGAACTGCTCGCCCGTGAGGTTGCACAGGCGTACCGGGCCTTCCATCCCCAAGAACGCCAGGTTGAGGGTGACATCGACGCTCCCGTGCTGGGTGCTGACCTGGTGTAGGTGCTCGGAGACCGATTTCGGATCCAGCGGGTCGACTTGGGCGACCAGCGCGGTGCCCCCCGCGGCGACGATCTCATCGGCGAGTGGCTGAAGCCTCTCAGCCGTGCGACCGGCCAGGTAGACCGTCGCACCCGCGTCCGCGAAGGCCCGCGCGACGAAGGCCCCAGTGGGGTTGTTGGCGCCGTATAGGACCGCACTCTTTCCGTGAAGCTGCATGTGGCTCTCTCCGAGCCAACCAAGGGGGATCCCCTACTTAACCAAGATGACTTTTAGGTTCCTAAAACAGTTTTGATATGCCGGATTAGGTACTAATATTGCGGAGATTGAGCCCGGCGGTCCGGCGAAGAAATGCGGTGGCAAGCCCGCGCCTTTCCCATGAACTCCCTCGGTGGCTCGGAATCGCCGTCCCGGGGGCGGCCCTCATTCGATGCTCTGAAGCCGAATCAGGGGATCCTGGTGAGGACCAAGGGACCGACGACGAACATTGCCCTCGAGAGTCGAGGAGCGGGCAGCTCGCCGGACGGGGGCGCTGGCTACCCCCGGTTCGATCGTCAGAGTCGAGCCCCGGACGTACGTCTTCAACGTCTGACCATCGACCCAGCCCAGCCGCTGGATCTCCTTCGGGGCGATGGAGAGAATCCACCGGTAGTAGGTGCGACCCCGATAGACCCGGTTGACCACCTTTCTTGCGCGCATCGCCGTCCCTGTAGCAACGCATGCGTTAGATTGCTAAATATCCTTCGGATTATATAGTCTGGCTAGCCTAGGGATTTCCATGCTGCCCGAGTATCCGGAGTCGATCCGTCGGGCCTTCGCTCGGAACGTCCTCCGGAACTCCCTTTTGTTGCGCCGCGGCGAGAATCTGCTCGTCGAAACCTGGAGTGGGACGCAGACCTGGGCGGAGAGCCTCGTCCTCGAAGCCCGAATTCTCGGCGCCCGTCCGATGTTGGTGGTCGAAGACGAAAGCACCTACTGGAGGGGAGTGGAAGAGGCGCCGGCCTCCCATCTAGGCCAGGTCGGGTCCCATGAGTGGGCCGCGTTGAAGGCCTGTGACGCCCACGTGTACCTTTGGGGGCCGTACGACACGACCCGGGAGGAGGCGCTCCCATCGTCGGTCCAGAGTCGGATCATGGCCAACGACCACGAGTGGTTCCGCCTGGTGCAACGTTCCGGGATCCGCTCGATCCGTTGGGACCTGGGACGGACGAGCGAGGTCTGGGCTCACCGATACGGCGTCGACCTGGCGAAGTGGAGGTCGGAGCTCATCGAGGGAGCGACGATCGACCCCCGACCCATGCGACGTGACGGCCGACACCTCGCGGAGAAGTTCCGGACCGCCAAGTCCGTTCATATCACCCACAAGAACGGAACCGACCTGACGCTCCGACTCGCCGGGCGGCGCGCCCGTGTCGACGACGGGGTACTCGACGAGGACGACGTGCGAGCCGGGAACGTCGTGCAGGTCATCCCGAGCGGCGTCACGGTCGTCACCGTCGACGAGCGGTTCGCCGATGGGACCTTCATCAGCGAAGGACCTGGCGGCGTCGCATTCTCGGAGAACCATAACCAGATCCCACTGAGCGGCGCCCGGTGGAGCTTCCGAAATGGCAAGCTGACCGACTACTCGTTCGAGCAAGGGGAGTCGGATTTCCGCAAGGCCTACCGGGCCGCTGGCCCTGGGAAGGAACGTCCCGGCCTGATCTCGGTCGGATTGAATCCCTCCACCACATCGATCCCGTTGCTCTTCGACCAGGAACGTGGGGTCATCTCCTTGACCGTCGGTCGGAATTCCGAGATGGGAGGGCACACCCGGGGCCCACGGTTCGTGGCGTATTCGCCGATTCGCAAAGCCGACCTCGCCCTGGACGGAACCCCGGTTCTCCGCAACGGCGAGCTCGTCGGCGTTCGCGACTGATCCGGCGGGTTGCGAGTGGTCGCGGAGGGAGGAAAACCCATTCTCGACACCCGCGAACCCGGAATGAGGCCTAGTCTTGCTACGGCTCGCCTCCGAGGGACAAGCCCGGACGACTCCGATGGTGTCCGTTCGAGCACGATGGAGTTCGAGGCGACCGTCCAGAGGGTGGAAGGTTCTCTCGTCATCTCCATTCCGGACCGGATCGTGGAGCAGACGGGGACCCGCCCCGGGAAGCGGATTCGCGTCGTCCTCCCAGGACCAGTCGATGAAGGGAAGCTCCAGGGGGGGTTCACTCGTGGGAGGCGACGACGAAGGGACATCGACGGGCCCCCTCCGAGGAAGAGTGAGGTTCTTCCTGCATGGTAACGCCTAGTACGGGTTGGCGAGGGTGGACCGGGCGAGCCGACGTGCTCGCTCCGGCGATTGCCGGCTCGAGCCATCTGCTACGAACGGGATTCCGGCGCCGTCGGGATGCTCCATGCGGGTTCGGACCATGAATGCCCACACTCCCACGGATCTGACGCTCGGGTCCGAACGCGCCGGGGTCCCCCGCTGGAGCGCGGTGGAGCAGGGCGTCGGGCGACCGGTCGTCTTCCTGCACGGATATCCGTTGAATCATCTCATGTGGGAGCCCCAGCTGCGCCCACTCTCCCTAGGGAACCACATCATCCTGTTGGACCTTCCGGGGTACGGGCTGGCCCGGGACCGACCGGTTCCCGAGGGTTTCTGGCCGTACGTCGACGACGTCGGGCGGACCCTGGTAGCTCACCTCACCGGCCCGGCGGTGGTGGTCGGTCACTCCTTCGGCGGCTACCTGGTCCAAGGCTTGTACCACAAATTCCCAGAGCTCTTCGCGGCGATGGTACTGGCGGATACCCGGTCCGACCCCGACACCCCGAAGGCGCGGGAGGCTCGCCTCTCCACGGCCGCTCGACTGGAAGACCCCAGTGAGCATCTGAACGAGGATGAGGTAGTGCGGGGCCTTTTGGCGCCGGCGACCTGGGCGGAGGGAGGCGCGGTGGTCGAGCGAGTGCGTACGATGGTCCGGGAAGCCCCCTCGCCGACCCTCGTCCGCACTCTCCGTGCGATCGCAGATCGACCCGATCTGGGTCCCATCCTACCGACGATCGACATTCCGACGCTGGTGATCTGGGGAACGGAGGACCAGCTCATCCCGCCGGCCCAAAGCGAAGCGATGGCGCGGCGGATCCGTGGAAGCACGGAGCTCCCGGTTCCGGATGCCGGACACCTCCCGTCCCTGGAAGCCCCCGAGCCGTGCAACGATGCGTTGCGACGTCTGTTGGACCGTCTGCCGCCGTGGGGGTCTCCCGAAGGATCGAATCGCTGACAGGCCCCCACGCGCCGCTCGTGGTCTCGTGAAACGCGCCCGAAGCTCGAAGCCCGATACGAGGGGACCCGGTAGGCCCCGGTCCGCTGACCCGTCGAGACGTTCCCCCTCCCGGCGGCCGTCAACCGCCCCCGCGACCCCAAGGGCGATCTCGAGGTGGCTCCGTTCGTCGTGCCGTACCGAAGCTCCATCGGTTGGGAGGGGCGGGCCGGGCGGGTGATGCCGGAGTGCGTGGGCGACCTTCTTCCAGAGCTCCGGGAGGGGGCGACCTCGGGCACTCGGTGGGCGGGCCGATGGGCGTGCTCGGGTCCCGCCGGCCAGCCTACCCGCGCCCCCGTGCTCATCGCGGGATGGCCTCCGTCGATCCGAGTCCGCTGCGCCAACCCCTCATCGAGCTGGAGCCTCCCACCCATCACAGCCCGTGCGGATCTGATGGAAATCCAGTTGGTGCTCGCTCCGCAGGGCGACGAGAATCTTGCGCGGGAGGCCCTTTCATCCCTCGGGCCGAAAGCCATCGAGCTCTCACGGGAACTCATCCCCAGGTCGCCCGACTTCGGCACCATCGGCTCGGCGCCACCGGTAGACGTTTCTCTTACGTTGATGCGCCCGGGTATCCGTACGGCGGCGAGAATCGGTACCCGCTCCTGACCGAAGCGCACGAGTTCGAGGGACTCACCGACGTGGCGTTCGTGGGCGAGGTCGGGAGTCCCGGCCGACGGTCCGCGAGACCGGAGATCCCGATCGACTTCTGCGGTCCGAGGGGGTGACTGCTCCGGGCGGGAGTCAGCCCCAAAGTCTGCAGGTTTGAACCCAATCCGGCCGCCGCCTCTCCTCGCGAGCGACGGGTCACTGTTGCCGTGCGATCAGCGCTCGCAAGTCCGCGAGGATGTCAATGACGTCCTCCTGCTTCGCCCGGAGGTCGAGGTACTTGTCGTCCAGGTCGCCCGCGAGTTCCGAGGCGAGCAGGGCGGCTTGTTCGAACGCCTCCTGCCGTCGACCCTGCCAGTGCTTCGCCTCGGCCAGTCGTTTGATGATCAGGTCCTCGACCGCAGCAAGCCGGACCGGTCCGTAGGGTGTCTCCACCTCGCGGATCCGGCTCGGACTGCCGGAGTAGTCACTTCCGACCAGGTCGACATCGAGCTTCCATTTCTGGTGGTACCATGTCCGCCCTTCCGTGTGAAAGCCCTAGGATTCCAAAACCCGAGCCGCCTTCTGGCGGTGCGTTACCAGGTCGATGTCTCCGGAGGTGTACGCCCCGATCGTGTACACTTCGATGGCCGACCCTCCAAAGACCACGACCGGCCCCTCGGGACCTCCAAGTGCCTTGGAGAGTACGCCCGCGAAGTAGAGAATTCGCTCGGCGGAGGTTCTGGCCGCCCCTAGGGCGCGTTCGACCTCCTTCGTTCCAATCCTCGACGGCGCTTCTTCCGGGCCGCTGCCCTCGTCCGCAGTCCGAGGCGAGCCAGCTCTGCATCCTTGCCAGGACGACGCGCGAATTCCTGCCGACGGAATCCCGCCTCGGGGGTCGAGCGATACTTCGAGAAATCCATCGGGGGAATCCGGTCGAGGAGGGCCCGTCCCCTTTCCGCTCGATCATCGGCCCCCGCACGCACTTCGGACCACGGGAGTATCCGTACCCGACGACGAAAGAACGCTCGAAGGTCGGTATCCGTGAGGACCCAACGTGAACCGCCCCGCTCGCCCGGTAACTCATTGACGAGACCGGCGTCCCGAAGCCGTCGTAGCTCAAGGGATCCTTTGGTCGGCTGGACGAGGGCGATCTTCGCGATTCGATACGCGGAGAGCGGCGTAGAGGAGTTGGCGAGCACGCCGAGCATGCGTACGCGGCCCGCGCCGCCGAAGACCTGCTCCAGGTCTGACCCCGGCCCCGGCTTCACGTGGTTGAATGGGGGAGTGGGCTCTTAACAGTATCCTAATGGGATATTGTGGCACCCAGTAGCCAGCGCGCCGGATCCCGCCAAAACTGCTCCATGCCCAGGGAGCCGCCGGAGGACGACGCGGGGCTACTCAGCGGGCTCCATGACCACGTAGAGAGGGTGATTGCTCCCGGCGGGAGGCAAACCGATAACCTCGGGGATTGAACCCAAACGGGTTCCGGGCGGTTCCTGGGGCCGGGACCGTCGCGTGTAGAAATCCCGCCTTCCAACATAGACCCCGGGGAGCGGCGGTTCGAACCGTCGAGGTACGCGCGCATCTTCCCTGTGACGATGGGCCTTCCGTGAGCTCGGGCCGCCCCCATGCCGCCCGCACCGGAGATCGTCCCGAGCAGTCGAGATAATGTCGCGGCATGAAATTAGTATATATACATCTCGCGTAGTCTAGTGCGTTGGGATGGGCCCATGAGAGCGGACCTGACGCTGGTGAGAGAGCCGTCCGACCGTGGGCTCCCAGGGTCGGTCTTCGTGCGCGCTGCGAAGCCGCCCTATCGCCCGATTCTCCGATTCCAGCGCGTGAACATCGGGTCGAAAGACGACGTGCGGCTGGCGCGCCGAGCGGGGCTTCCCCTCTCCCTGCTCGAACCGGACCGGATCGAGCGCTTGGGGTATCCGCTCTCCTTCCGACCCCGACTTCTGATCGGTCGAGACATGTCCCCTCTCGTGCATTCGCGGTTCAGGGTCATCGCGTTCGTGGACCCCGCCGCGGCGAAGGAGCCCACCATCGAAGACCTCGTCGTGGCCATGCTCACCATCGATCCCTTGGGCGCCCGTCGAATCGCCCGTGACCACCGCGCCGAAATCGACCCGATCCGCTTGTTGAAACGGGTACTGGCGGAGAATCTCGAGCGGCGGGCCTACGAAGTCCGACTGGACGAGTTCGCCCCCGGCATCCCAAGGATCGCGGGGCTCAAGCCGCTTTCCCGGACCGCCCTCCAGGCCGAGGATGATCGCGAGTTCTCCCGAGGGCCCTGAGCATGGCGACGGTCACCTCCAGCGATGCCGTGGAGGTCATGCGACGTTTGGAAGCCGAAGGATATCGTCCCATCCTGATCGGAGGACTCGCCATCGAGGTCGCGGGATATGGAGGAACGAAGGATGTCGATATCCTCCTGCCCTCCGCCGAGTACGGCGGGGCCGAGTACCTCCGCTCCGAAGGGCTCACCGTCCTGTCGAACACCGGGAACTTCACCAACGGGCATCTGCAACTCCCGGGTGGTCGAACGGTCGTATGGGATGTGCTGAATCCGGACCTCTTCGGAGGTGAACCGTTCTACGAGTTCGTGCGTTCGAGGGCATCGAAGGCTTGGGTGGTTGGCCGCATCGCCGCGCCCCCCGTCGTGTACTACACCCGCCTCCTCGTGAAGGGAGACCACGGGCGCCGGTACATGCTCCGAATTCGAAGGGATCTCGACGAGGGGGCTCCCGATAGCTGGGTGCGCGGGACTATCGCGATTGCGAAGCGTTTCGGGACGGAGGCGACCGTGCTACCCAAGGTTGATGCGATCTTCAAGGAACGTCGACGGGAGCTAGGTTCGGGCCATCGACGGACCCAAGGTTAGGGTGATTGCTCCCGGCGGGAGGCATCACCATTTCCATTGGAAGCAAACCCAATGGACCAATGGGCGAGGGTGCTGGCCCGCGGTTCACTGGGAGATTCTAAGTATTATAATGGTATTGTAATGAATGTGACCGAGTTCGAGGCGACCGTCAGAAAGGTCGGAGATTCCATGGGCATCATCATTCCGGGCCGAATCGTCAGCGAGATCAAGGCGCGACCTGGTCAGAAGATTCGGATCGTGATTCCAGGAAAGGTCGATTGGTCGAAGCTCTGGGGCCGACTCCATTCCGAGCTATCCACTGAAGAGATGATCCGACGGGCTCGCACCGAACGCGACTGATGTTCTTCTTGGACAGCTACGCCATCACTGAAATGGCAAGAGGGAACCCGAGGTACCTCCGCTATCGATCGGAGCCATCCATCACTTCCCGTGCCAACTTGCTCGAAGTTTACTACATCCTCGCACAGCAGGGCGACGAGGACCTCGCGAGGGACGCACTCCAAGCCCTAGGGCCGAAAGCCATCGAGCTCCCGCTAGAACTCATCCCCACGATTGCCCGATTTCGGCTCAAAAAGGTCGGCGCCACCGGTCGGCGGTTCTCCTACGTCGATGCGCTTGGGTATGTGTACGCCCGGGAGAATGGGTACACGCTGTTGACCGGAGCCCACGAGTTCGAGGGGCTCCCCGACGTAGAGTTCGTGCGGTAGATCGGGAGTCCGAGAATGCGGTCCGAAGGAGTTCGGATCCCATCCGACGACCCCGCTGCGCGAAGGTGATTGCTCCCGGCGGGATTTGAACCCACGTTGTCGGGTCGAAGGCCCGATATCCTTGACCGGACTAGACTACGGGAGCGCGGCTACCCGGTGGCGAGCGCGGACCAAAAGCGTTTCGCGCGGGCGGTTGGGTCGGAACGCCGTCTTAGCCGTCACCTCTCCGGAACCTACGCCGTTCCTCCCGAAGCCGGGGGAGTGCCGAACGGGGGAAGCTACCCGACCCGTTCCCAACGCTCCAGCTTCTGGACCGCGGAGAGCGTCGACCCTCGCTGGATCTCCTCGCGGACCCGGTTCTCGTGCTCGAGCACGTCGAGGGAACGGTTCGCGATCTCCTGGGCCCGTTCTCGCGGCACGACGACCAGGCCGCTCAGGTCGCCGACGACCCAGTCCCCCGGGCGCACCCGCTGGCCGCCGACGACGACATCGACCCCGATCTCGCCGAGCCCCTTCGGCTCACCGGCGTTCGGGGAGAGGAACCGGCTGAACACCGGGAATCCGAGGGCCAGGATCGCGTCGATGTCCCGGGCCGCCCCGTCGATCACGACGCCGGAGACCTTGCGGCCGTGGGCGCTCCAGCTCGCGAGCTCGCCCCAGATCGCGGTGTGGCCCCCACCGGCGTCGATCACGATCACGTCCCCCGGCCCCGCCCGGTCGATCGCTTCGACCGGTTTCGCCCAGTCCCCGTCGATCGTCGCGACGGTCACCGCCGGTCCGACGACCCGCCGGTTCGGGTCGCTCAGGTGGGGAACGATCCCGTGCATCGCCCCCTGGCGTTGCATCGCATCGGAGATATTCGGGGTGGAGACCTTCAGGAACGCCTCCCGGACCTCGGTACCCGAGTACCGTCGGAACAGTTCCGTCGCGACCTCTTTCTCCGAGTCGATCGCCGAACGGATGCGCCGGGTGGCCCCCGTGATGTCCGCGCTCTTCGTGATCGCGCCCCCCACGATCAGGATCCGCGCGCCGGCCCGGGTCGCGGCGGCCACGCTCTCGCTGTTGAGCCCGCCGGCGACCGCCACCGGGACGGGCGAGCCGTGGGCCAGCTGCTTCAGCAATTCGAACGGGGTCTTTCCCGCCATCTGCATGTCGATGCCGACGTGCCAGCAGACCGCCGCCACTCCCAGCTCGGCGACCTTCCGGCTCCGGGCGACGGGGTCAGCGACGTTGAGGAGGTCGACGACGATCTCCGCCCCGTACTTCTCCCCCCCGCGGACGGCGTCGGCGATCGTGTCGTCGTCGGCCGTCCCGAGAACGGTGACGATCTCAGCGCCCGCCTTCGCGGCGATCTCGACCTCGAAGGCGCCGGTGTCCATCACCTTCATATCGGCGACGATCCGATGCCCGGGGAACTCCTTCTTCAGCTGGCGGACCGCGTCCAACCCCTCGCTCTTGATGAGCGGAGTCCCGGCCTCGACCCAGTCGGCCCCGCCTTCGACCGCCTCCCGGGCGGCCGGGATCGCCCTGGAGAGGTTCTCGAAGTCCAGCGCGACCTGCAAGACGGGGCGGTCGAGCCGCATGGCCTCGCCGAGCGACCCAGACTATTAACCCCGTCCGCATCGGCGCGCCGGGGAATCCACGACGACACCCCGCCGCCCCGTCGAGGTCATCGAAGGGTCGGCGGAGCATCTCGATCCGGTCCCCTCGAACAGCATCGCCCTGGTCGTGACCTCGCCCCCGTACCCGATGATCCCGCAGTGGGACGAACTGTTCCGTCGCCAGGGGGCCGTCCGATACGAGGAGATGCATGCGATCCTCGCCCGGAGCTGGGAGGAGTGCCACCGGGTGCTCGTCGACGGCGGGATCCTGGCCGTGAACGTCGGCGATGCTATGCGGACCACCGAGGGCGAGTTCCGGCTCTGGCCGAACCACGCCGACGTCACCTTCGCGTGCCGCCGGATCGGATTTCGTCCGTTGCCCTACATCCTGTGGAAGAAGCCGACGAACCGGCCGAACGCGTTCCTCGGCTCGGGGTTCCTGCCGCCGAACGCCTACGTCACGCTCGATTGCGAGTTCATCCTGCTGTTCCGGAAGGGGTCGATCCGCCAGTTCCCCCGCAGCGACCCCGGCCGTTACCAGAGCCGCTTCACGAAGGCCGAGCGGGATCACTGGTTCTCTCAGGTGTGGGAGGACGTCCGAGGGGTCCGGCAGCGGTCCGCCGACGGGCGATCCGGAGCGTTCCCCCCCGAGATCCCCGAGCGGCTGATCCGGATGTTCTCGGTGACCGGCGACACGGTCCTCGACCCGTTCGCGGGCACCGGCACGACGCTCTGGGCGGCGGCCCGGTTGGGTCGCCGGGCGATCGGGGTGGAGATCGATGGGGAACGGGCGGCCGAGCTCACGCGCCGGCTGGCGGCGATGGATCCGGGGGCGCGGCGGCCGCCCGCACCGGCGTCTCCCGGTGGGCGACCTCCTCGTCGACGGCGTGCTTGAGATATCGGAGCGCCGGCCCGCTCAGCCGGTCGAGGTGAAGCAGCAGGTAGTGGAGGTAGATCCGTTCCGGGCTCCGGGAGGGGCCGGGAGCGTGGGGGGCGACCCCAGGTCCGGCCCGGGGGATCTCCGCGATCACCGAGCGTAGGGTCGCCGGGTGGTGCTCCTGATCCGGGCCGTGGAGGGCGCGTCCCGTGGCCCCGGTGAGCGGCGGAAAGACGCGCCGGACCGGGTCCCCGTCCTCTTCCTCGGGGGTGGGGGCGGCCGCGTTGGCGGCGACGGGGTTCGACCGGGCCATCCGGGGACTGCGCGGGTCGCCGTTCGGCAGGAACTTCGCCTGGATGTACGGGTGCACGGGGCGGCCCGGCTCCTGGAACTCGGTGATCGGCCGCCCCGCGACCTCCTCGACGAGGGTCGTGAGGCTCCAGGAGTCGCGGCGTCGGGCGGGCCGGTCGGCCGACGCGTCGTCTGGCGGCACGCGGGCGATTCCGCCTTGGGCCTGTATATAGGGAGACGGTGGACGCGAAGAGCTACCGACCCTCCGGGGGGAGGTCGGCCCCCCGGACGGCCCCGGCGGGGGAGAGGGCCCGGGTGAGAAACTCGTACTCCGGCGTCGAGGCGACGAGCGCGATCGGGAGGTGGGCTTCGCCGAACCGTAGCAACCCCTCGGAATACCCTGCCTCCTTCGGAAGTCGGGCGCGGGGAAGCCATTCGGACTCCGCCTCGGTGAGGCCGAAGAACTCGCGGCACTCGACGGAGACGTTCGGCAGCCGCAGCAGCACCGTCGCCCGGAGGTTCCGGAGCAGGGAACGTCCGGATTCGTTCGACAGGAAATCGTCCGGGTTTTGGCTCACGACGAGGACGCCGGCACCGTAGTGCCGCACGTGGCGGACGAGGCGGTCGAAGAACGCCGCCGTCGCCGGATGGCCGGCCAGCAGGTGGGCCTCGTCGACCACCAGCAGCTTCGGTCCGGCGTTCGCCCGGATCCGGCCGTAGACGGCATCGAACAGGTAGGCGAGATGGAACGGACGATGGTCGTCGGAGACACCGGAAAGGTCGATGCTCACGGGCGACGACCCCCAGCTCGCCGTCGTCGGACCGTTCAGGTGCCGGAGCGAACCTGTCTCGAACACCTCGAAGAGGGCGTTCAACCTCCCCGGGGTGGAGCTGCGCGACCTCAGCTCCCGGGCGAGATCGGAGAGCCTCGGGACCTCTGGACCGGCCCGATAGAGCCGGCTCACGGCCGCATCGAGCGCGGCGACCTCTTCGTCGGCGAGACTCGGGAAGAGCGCCCGGAGCAGCGAGCCGACGCGGGCGGCCTTCTCGGCCCGGTCCCCTCCGGTGCTCGCCGGGTCGAGCGGGTTCCAACGGACGTCGCTCCCCTCGGCAACGGTCAGGACGCTCCCGCCGAGCGCCCGGGCGAGCCCGCCGAACTCCCCCAGAGGGTCGAGGATGAACACCTCGACCTCCGGTCGCATCCACCGGGTGCGAAGGATCGTGAGGGCGGTGGCGAACGATTTGCCGGATCCGGTCGTGCCGAAAACGCCCCACGATTGGCTGGCGTGCCGCCACCGGTCGAGGAACACCGGCGACGCATCCTCGAGGAGGAGTCCCAGAAGGATCCCGCCGGGTTCGGCGACCGTCTCGTCGACGAACGGGAAGAACGCGCCGACGCCGTCCGTGTGGAGCGTGTGCCAATAGCCGGGAGGACGCGCCGCGGTGCCGGCGAGGTCGGGAGCCGCCGTGACGGCCGCGACCTCGTAACCCGGGACCCGGGTCCGGAATCCGAGCACCGAGAGACGGCGGACCAGCTCGGTGCGGAACCGCTCGACGCGCGAGCGGTTCGTCCCGAGGCAGTGGAAGCTCATCCCGACCCGCCACAGTTCCTGCTCGCGGGCGGCGACCTGACGTCCGAGGTCCTGGGCGCTCTCGGACTCCCGGACCAGCTGCGCCGGTCGGCGGCCGGTCGACCCTTCGCCGGTGGCGAGCTCGGCTTCGGCGACGGCGTGCGCCGCGTGGAGCATTTCGACGGCGGCCGTCGGCTCGATGCGATGGAACCGCAGGCGAAGCTCGATCGGGGCGGACGTGGGCAGTACGCGGCCGAGGAACCCGAACGGGACCTCGGAAGGGAGCTCCGGGACGAGCAGCGGGGCATCGAACCGACACCCCCGTCGGATCCAGCCGGCCCCTTCGAACGTGGCGGGCCCCTGCTCCCGGGGGCCGGTCATGGCGCCCCCCGACCCGAGCGTCGCGCGGTCCACCAGAGGACGCCGCTCGCCGCTCCCAGGCAGACTCCGCCCCACTCCCCGAGGAGCCGAGGGTCACCGAACACGATCGCCCAGAGCGCCAGCAATAGACCCGACCCGGCGACGGCTCGGATCGCCTTCGGCCCGGTCCGCGTTCCGCGGTGGCGTCTCGACCCTTCGGCGATCCACAGGCTGAGGGTGAACGCCGCGAGGACGACGGTCAGCCCGACGAAATATGGGTCGGCGACCGACAGGAACCCGGAGAGGACCGCGAACCCGGCGCAGGTGGGGAGCGGCTCCAAGTTCGGCGTCCAGGCGTCGGCCACCGTCACGTGGCGGCTCCCGACGGCGATTCGAATCCCAGGCGACGTATCGCCGTTTCGAGCTCCGCGCCCCGGAGGCGACGGACGGCGACGCCCAGCTCCCCGAGGGCGATGCGGACCGCGCTGACCTGCGCTTCCAGCCGCGCGATCGGCTCCCCGTCGCCGACCCGCGCGGCGAGGTAGACATCGACCCGACGGACGGAGCGCCGGCGGCACAACAGCCGGACCAGCGCCTGGTACCCCGCCCGGGCCTCTCGTTCCGCCGCGTCCGCCCCCGAGGCCGTCGGACCCACGAACGGTCCGGCGGGGATCGGCTCGACCCCGACCCGAAGGAACGCCCCATGGTCGAGGGCGCGCAACATCTCGCGGTATCGCTGGAACCGGCGGCGGGCATCGTCCGGCGGCAGGAACGCGACCGGGGTTCCTCCTGCCGCAAGGACGGCGAAGCACGGACCGCCCTCGATCCGCATCACGCCCCCCCGGACCCGCGCGGACGGTCCGGGGGCTCCACCCCACCGACTGCGCCAGCGCCAGCGGCAGTAGTCCGCGAACAATCGGTCCAGCCCGCGACCGTCCGGCTGGTAGGTGGCGAAGACGAATCCGCCGCCGACGAACGGGATCCACGCCGCCGGGGTAACGAGCCCCGCCACGACCCCCCCGATGGCGGCGTAGGTGACGAACTTGAGTGCCTCGCGCGCCGAGGGAAACGGTCCGAGCCTCAATCGGCGTCCGGTCGGCTCGGGGAGAGAGACGACGAGCGGGTCCGACCGGCTCCCGCTCACGGCTCCTCTCCGCGGATCCCCAGGGAATACGGCCGGTATCCGGAGACCCGACGTCGGAGGCCCTGGACCGCCTGGGGAACGTGGCGGAGCAGGTGGCCGGTGCTCCGCCCCAGGACGTCGGCGGCCAGCACGGGGATCGTGGCGGGAAGGGCGCCCGCCGCCCCCGCCGCGCCGACCCCCTGCAACAGCTGCGCCGGCCCCTTGACCGACCCGGGGCGGGCCAGCGGCCGAAGGAAGCTGTTCACGCTCGCCGATCCGGCCGCCAGGCCCCGCTGGATCCCGCCGGTCACCGCGCTCCCGCCCGAGGGGAACCCGACGGAGGTGAGCTGGGCCCCGGCGATCGACAATAGGGAGGGAGCCGAAACCGCGACGGTGAGGTAACCGAGCAGCAGGAGGATGTTCGGCGAGCCGACGGCGAGCTCGAGGGGAATCACGACCAGGCATGGGAGGAACGCGAGTTCGCCGAACAGGATCCACGCGCGCCGGGCCAGCGGGGCCAAGGTCGGGATCGGCCAGAGCAATGTGAAGATCGGCAGGACGACGAGGAGGACGCCGAGCAGGGCGTCCCGCAGCGCGACCGCCGCGGCGAGGATCAGCACCATCGAGAACAGGGCGAACGTGATCACGAGGGCCAGCACCCCGTTGTCCCAGGAGAAGCCGAGCGCCCCGAACCCGTCGAGGTTCTGCCAATGCTGCCAGGCGCCTCCGTCGAACCCGGCGACGACCGGATAGGTGGCGCCGGCCACCCCGAGCAGGGCACCGGCGATCGGAACGGCGAAGTTCGCGACGAGGACCGCCAGGACGAGCCGGGGGACGAGCGATTCCAAGGGGGCCCCGATCCGGGGAACGAGGACCCGGGTGAGGTAGACCAACCCCACCCCGAAGGCCACCACGGCGACGGCGGGGTCGACCACGTGACCGACCAGGTACGCGCTGAACGACGCCGCCTCGGTCAGGAAGGTCGGCGGTGCCCCCGGCGTCGGCGGCAGGGGAGGGTACAACGCGGCCGGAGCCATTTCGGGGACCAACAGGCCGTCGTACGTCGGCCCAGTGACGGCCGCGATCGCCGCCGTAAGCCCGGCGAACAGCGCGAACAGCACGCCCCGGACGACATCATCCCACCCGACCATCGCTCCGTCCGGTCAGCTCCCCGTCAGCACCCAGCGGGCCAGCCCCCAGGCGAGCCCCGTGAACGCGGCGGTGAACAACAGCGTCCCGACGAGGGCGTCCCGCGCCCGATCCTTCGCCTGGATCTTCTTGGTCACGTCGTTCGAGAACCAGCTCAGGGCGACGCGGGCCCAGACGATCGCGAGCAGCGCGCTTCCCGAGAGGCCGAGAAGGGTGACGAGTCGCTGGAGCGCGGCGGAGAAGTTGCTGACCGCGCTCGGGTCCGCGGCGATCACGACGTGCCCGGGAGCGGACGGCGCGGGGAACGCGGCCGGGATCCCGGTCGACCCCAGCAGGAGCAGGAGCGGCACCAGGGCGGCCCCCGGCCCGATGAAGCGGCGAAGGAGGATCATGGCTCCACCCCTGGCGGGGATCGGGGATCGTGGGCCGATCCTCCGCTCCACCGCAGCAGCATCTCCCCGTCGCCGCCGTTCTCGGTCCGGATCTTTCCCGCCCGACTCCACCGCTCGACCGCGGCGATCGCCGCGTCCGCGTCGACGCCCTCCTCCTCGGCCAGGAACGTGAGCGTGTCCCGCTCGAGCTCCCCGGAATCCTCGAGGATCCGCCGGACCACGGCCATCCCGGCGGATCCCGGAGGCGGGGTGGGCCGCGGGGGCGTGGCCGGGCGACGGAACCGAACTCCCGCCCAGACCCCGACGACCGCTAGCGCCGCGATGATCGCCCAACTCCAGGAGGCTCCCGAGGCGACCCCCGAGCTCGGGGGATTCGACGGGCCAACCGGGGCGGGGCCCGATTCGACGAGGACGTCGCCCGTGGCATTCGCCTGGGCCGTGAGGGCATCGGTCACCCATAGCCGGAAGGTGAGGTACCCGGCATCGTGCGGTGTCGCCGTGAAGTCGAACGTTCCGGCCCCCGAGAGATTGCCCAACCCCGACTCGCCGTCCGACATCGTCCAACCGTAGTCGTACGGCGGAACGCCGCCGGCCAGCAGTCCGCTCAGCTGGAGCGGCGCGCCGGACACTGCCGGCGAGCCGACGACGGCGACGAGCGGCCGAAGCGGCGGCAGGATCCTCACCGAGGCGTTGCCGGTCGTGCTGATCCCGTTCGCGTCGGTGAACGTGGCGATGACCGTGAGGTTCCCCGCGGCTTCGACCGCCCCGGAGAGGCTGACGAGCCCGTCCTCGAGGAGCAACCCCGACTCGGTCGAGGGCGAAGCCACCAGCTCGGTCGGGACGAGCGACCAACGGAACGGCGGGGTCCCGCCGACCACGGTGGCCGTCACCCGGACCGGCTGACCGGCCTCCGCTTCAGGCGGGGTGGCCGATACGACGCTCGCCGGAAGCGCGTGAACCGGGGCGAGCGGCGCGGCGGTCGTCTGGTTCGCGCCGAGCGCGTCGACGATCGTCGCCGAGAGCCACCCGGCGCCGGCCGAAGCGGCCGTCGCCGGCTCGAGGTAGCTCCCGTCGCTGGCGAGCGTCGTCGAACTGTTGGAGCCGGCGGGGGCGATCCCCCAGCCGACCCGGAACGGACCGACGCCACCGGTGACGTTGAACCGGACCGGAAAGGCGACGCCGGAATCGCACCCCGCCGGCGGGACCAGAACTGAGAGGGTGGGGGGACGGACGACCTGCAGCTCGATCGACGCCGTGACGAGCTCGCCGAGGACGTCGTCGACCTCGATCGAGGCGTTGAAGATCCCGGTGCTCCCGACGACCAGACCCCACGAGTCGCCGATGAACGGGGCGCCCGGTCCCTTCCAGTGGACGTCGTACGGGGCCTCGCCTCCGGAGACGTTCGCCGTCAGGACGAACGGACGCCCGGCATCGACGGACGGCCCCGGCCCCTCGATGACCGCGACGAGTCCCGAGGCGACCGTCATCGGCCGGCCCGAGCTCTCGTTGAGGCCGTGGCCCTGGCTGTCCTCGATCCCCAAAGCCGGAGCGAACGAACCGGCGGCGTAGCGGTGGACGGTCTCGCCCGGACCGGAGGCATCCTGGGTGAATTGGGAGCTGGTCCCGTCGCCGAACGTCACCGTCACCCGGTACGGAGGGAGGCCGCCCGAGAGCTGCCAGCCGACCAACACGGGCGCCCCGGGGACGGCGGGGTCGGGCGTCAGGTACGGCCCGGCCAGGTTCGTCGTGGGGAGGATGGTGACGCCGGCCGAGCCCTGCGCCCAGTCGCTCTCCTCGGTGCCGGAGCAGGCGAGGATCACCGTGCCATCGACGGAGAGCTGGCCTAGCGAACCCGACTCCGAAGCGAACGTGGTGTAGGCGACGCTGGGGCCCGCGCTGCGGTTCAGGAACCCAGCGACCGCCGCCCAACCCGGGAGCCACCAGTTCGCCGTCAGGTCCGCGACGGAACACCCGGACGGCACGCCCACCACCGCGACGGTGAACACCGCGGTCGAGGAGGCCATCATGGTCCATGATCCCGGGACGATGGCGAGGGAGAGGTTCTCGGAACTTCCGGCGGTCCCGGCCCCGGCTTCCCGGGGCGCCGTGGCGGGAGCCGGGGTCATCGGCAGCACGCTCAGCCCCCCGGCGACGAGTGCGGCGAGCACGATCGCCACGAGTTCCCCGAGCCGTCGATCGACCGTTCCCCGGACCGTTCGCCCCCCGCGCACGTCCCCCACCGCGGGTCGGACGGGCCCGGGATACTTGCTCGCGAACGCCCGAGCGAACGCTGAACGATGCGATCAGCCGGCGACGATCATCGCCACGTGGTCGCGGGCGAACGGGGAGAGGTCCACCGTCGCTCGGACCTTCCAGCCCCGCTTCTCGAGGGTACGGCGCGCCTCGGCGACGATCGATGGTGCCGGCCGTCGCTGCGTGACCGACCGCACCTTGAGCATGAGGATCCCGCGCCCCCCCGCGGCGAGGCACGCCTCCGCGTTCTCGGCGAAGATCTGGGCTTGCGTTCGCTGGGCGACGTCCTGGTAGAGCAGGTCGACCTCGCCTACATCGGCCCGGTATCGCTCCGGCAGCTGCGCGTCGGCGAGCAGCGGATAGAGGTTTGCCCGCCGTCGGCAGAGGGCGAGGAGCGGGGCGAACGACACTGGGCTTTTCTCGACGACGTACAGAGACGCCTCCGGGAGCGCATCGGAGAGATGGCTCACCGTCGTCCCGTGCGCCCCCCCGAGATAGAGGAGGGACCGGATCGTCGTGAACCACGGTTCGGGAGGGGCCTTCAGCAGCAGGGCGGCGAGCTTCGACCTCCACGGGTCCCAGTGCCGGTACTCCTCGTCCCCCTCTCGGACCAACTCCTCGCCGTAGACCCGCTCGCCGGGCCGGGCGTTCCGGGTGTAGAGCTCCTTGCCCCGCCGGAACACCTCCCCCCACGCCGTCCGGTCCACGGGTCCTCCGTCAGTCGAAGGCGACGAGAAGCTCGACCTCGACCGGTGCGTTGAGGGGAAGCGACTGGACGCCGACAGAAGCCCGGGCGCCGCGTCCGGCCTCCTCGAACAGCTCGATCAGCAATTCCGTCGCCCCGTTACCGACCTCGTGCTGTTGGGTGAACGTCGACGTGGACGCTACGTAGACCCCGACCCGGAGGACGTGCCGGATCCGGTCGATCGATCCGAGGGTGTCCGAGAGCGCGCTCAGCGCCTGGAGCGTGGCCAGCCGCGCGACCTCTCGAGCTTGGGCGGCGGAGACCTCGGAATCGACCTTCCCCGGGAACAGGACGCTGCCGTCCCGCGCGACGATCTGTCCGGAGACCCACGCCTGCCGGCCTTCGACGACGACCGGAGCGTAGGATCCGGCGGGTCGGGGCGGCGGTGGGAGGGTAAGTCCGAGCTCGGCCAGTCGTTCGGACGCCGTACGAGCCATGAGGCGCCCTACACCCCCCTTGGGAAAACCCTGCCGTCGGGCGAAACGGACCCGAAGGCTCCGCTCCGGGGAGCGAGGCCAAATAAGCCCCTCGGGCCATTCACTATCGATGGTGAGCCTGTTCCGTCGGTTCCGACGCGATAAGACCAGTGACGAGGCCGCCCCGGAGGAACCCCCGGTCGAGCCGGTTCCCGAGGCGCCCGATGAGCCGGCACCGACGCCGGAGCCCCCGGCCGCTCCCGTCCGTTCCAAGCCCCCGCCGCCTCCCCGACCGGCGAGGCCGGGGGTCGGGCATCCGGCGTCGCGGTCCGGTGCCGGCCCCCGCCCGGGCGCGCCACGGGCCACGGATCGCCCGCCATCGGCCGCCTCCCGACCCCCGGGAGCTCGCCCGGCCACGACCTCCACGGATCCGACCCGCTCCGTCGAGGGGGTCTCGAACGGGAGGCCCCGGGTCGCCCCGTCGACCCCCACCGACCGCCCGAGCGTCGCTCCGGCCGCCGTCTCGCCCCCGCCAATCTCGGCCCCCGCCCCCGAGCACGGTCCACCGCCCCCGCTGCCCGAGCCGGACGCGGAGGGGGCGCTTCCCCCGATGCGACCCCGGGCCCCCTCGTCGCGGTGCTTCATGTGCGGCTCCGATATGGACGGCCCCTGGTGCCCGAAGTGCCGGATGGCCTGGAACGACTGACCGGGCCCGGCGACGGCCCCGTCCGCCCGGCTCGTTAAAAGGCGGGACCGGGTGGGCCGCCGCCCCCCGCCCGCGGGCGATCGATGACGACTCCCCCGATGCCCGAGCAGTCCGACCCGAGCGAGTTCGGCCTCCTCGAAGCCGAGGTGATCGACCACATCTTCCACCTGTCCCCCGGCTATGCCGTCTTCCTCGGGCTGCATCGGTACGACGGTCGGGTCCCCGACCTCAGCACCGCCGCCACGGAGTCGTGGGTCTCGGTCAGCCACCGGCTCCTGGAGCGGCTGCGGGCGTTCCCGAACCCGGAGCTTTCCGAGTCCCGGCGCCTCGACCGGATGCTTCTCGAGCTCCTCCTCGAAAGCTCGCTGTTCGACCTCACCGAGTCGTTCGACCTCGACCGGAACCCGATGTCGTTCGTGGGCGCCGTCTCCCTGACCCCCTACATCGTCCGAGAGTACGCCCCCCTCGCCGACCGCACCGAAGCGATGACGCGCACCCTCGAGTCCGTGCCCAGGCTGATGTCCCAGGGCCGGGCCCGCCTTCGCCCGGAACTGCCCCGGCCGTTCGTGCAGCTCGCCATCTCGATCGGCAGCGGGCTCGCCAGCCACTTCGCGGAGGCCGAGGAGGTCGCCCGGCGCGGCTCGTCCGATCTCGGGGGCCGCGTCGCCGCCGCCCGGGCCCCGGCCGAACAGGCGGTGACGGAGTTCCTGGATCGGTTGCGGGACGATTGGCTCCCGAGGGCGACCGACGACTTTGCGCTCGGGGCCGAGCGATATCAGCGCCTCTTGTGGGTCCGCGAGGGGATACGGACGCCGACCGCCGAGGTCCTGGCCTCCGGGCGCGCCGATCTGAAGCGGAACCAGGCACGCCTCGAAGAGCTCTCGCGCCAGCAATCCCCTGCCGTGTCGACCGACGAGCTCCTCGAGCGGATGTACCTAAAGCACACGACCGCGGAGAACCTCGTGCCGCAGGCGCAACATTTCGTCGACGAGACGCGGAGGTTCGTTGAATCGGAACGGCTCGTGTCCATCCCGACGCCGTCGTCATGCCGGGTCGAGGAGACCCCCTCCTACGGGCGCGCCCTGTCGACGGCAAGCATGAATCCCCCCGGCCCGTTCGACGTCGGCGGAGACGAGGGGATCTACTTCGTGACCCCGGTCGACCCGACGTGGACCCCGGAACGCCAGGAACAATGGCTCCGCTCGATGAACGACCCCATGCTGCGGAATATCACCGTCCACGAGGTCTACCCGGGCCACTACCTGCAGTTCCTGCATTTCCGTCAGGGCGCGAGCTCGCTCGCCCGGAAGGTCTACCTCTCCTCGTCGTTCACCGAGGGGTGGGCCCACTACTGCGAACAGCTGGCCGTCGAGGCCGGTCTCGGACGGGGAACGCCGGACGCCGAGGTGGCCCAGATCCACGACGCGCTGTTGCGGAACTGCCGGTTGATCGCCTCGATCGGCCTCCATACTCAGGGGATGTCGCTCGCCGAAGCGACGGAGCTGTTCCGCCGGGAGGCGCACTTCGAGGCGTTGCCCGCCGAGCGCGAAGCGATCCGCGGGACGTTCAATCCCGAGTACTTCTGCTACACCTTAGGAAAGCTCGCGATCCTCGAGGCGAGGCGAAAGTTCCTCGCGGGTTCGTTCGGCGGATCGTTGCGGTCGTTCCACGATCGGCTGCTCAGCTTCGGCTGCCCGCCGGTCGGTCTCCTCGACACCCTCCTATCGGGAGGATAGGCCGGCCCCGGTTCCCGCCGGGGCGGAGGCCGGGTCGACGTTGACGGGGTTCCTCCTCTCGCCCGGGATCACCCCGCAGCTCACCGACCTGTTCGTCCTGGAATTCCCCCTCGCCCTCGGGTTCGCGTACTTTCTGCGGGGGCGACAGGGCGTCGAACTGATCGTGGGGCTCAATGCCCTCGTCCTGGCCGTCATCAAGCTCGTCACCGATCCCTCGGACCTCTGGGACGTGATCGTCGCCGTCGGCGTGGCCGCGGGGGGGGTCGCCGTGCTGTATCCCCTCCTCGTCCCGGCGGCCTCCCCGCTCTCCTTCCGGGCGTCGGTGGTCCTCGGCGGGACCGTGGGAGCGCTCGGATGCCTCAAGGCCCTGAGCGATTTCTACGACCCGTTCGATCTGCTCATGGCGGATCTCGGGATCGTGGCGGGCCTGTGGGTCGGACGCCCCCTGTTCGAACGGTGGTTCCCCGCCCTCTCGACATTCGACCCCGACCGCCGGCGGTCGGGAGGCGAGCTTCGGGACCGGAGCGGCCGCCCCGACGGCGTGAAGAAGTCGTGACGACTGCGGGAACCCTCGCCGGTTCCCGAGGCTCCGATCGTGGCGATGGGCGACATCACCGCACCCCCGCCTTCCGGGCCGCCGTCCGCTTCTCGCTCCGTCGAAGCTTCTGTACTACCGATATCCGCGGGGCGGACTTCGCCGAGGAGGCTCACGCCGCTCGCCCTCGTCGTGCTCGTCGCCGTCCTGCTGGTCCTCGCGACGGTCGGCCTCGACCTCGTGGGGGCGATCCCTTGGCTGAAACCCTCCTCGAGCGCTGGGCGCTCGGTGACGTTCTCGGAAGCCCGTAGCCAGGCGGATCGCGTCGTTCCGGGGTACCTCACCGGGCCGACCACCCTGGGAGCCGCGGTGGGGATCGGAGCGACGTCCTCGTTCACCGACCCGCAGTTCGGCGGGAATGGGTCGGCTCCGTGCTCCGCCCAGATCTTCCCGGGATTTTCGAGAGACCTTAGCGTCCCAGCGCGCTCGGACTCCCCGGGCCGGGGGTCGGTCCCGCTCTGGCTGCTCGAGTATTCCAACGCCTCGGAGCTGCTGGTGGTTCGGGTCCTGTTCGGCTCGGCGGAGGCGTACGCCCGCAGCGCGTCCGGCGCGGGCTGTCCGGCGTTGGCGAGCCTTCCAGCCACCCCCGCGACCCTGGTCGATTCCAGCACGGCGGCCAACGTGACCAATGCCCACGGGGGCACCGCTTTCCTGAACGCCTACCGGGGCGCGAGCGAACTGTACTGGCTGGTACCGAACCTGGAGGCAGCGATCGCCGGGGGATGGAACGCCACCTGGATCGTTCAGTATACCAGCTGCCTTCCCTTCGCCGCATCCGCCGCGAACGGCTCGACCCTCACCGTCGGGGTCAATGCCCTGAACTCCTCGAACGTGACGCCGTCCGGCGCGGGCCCGAGCACAGGACCCTGCACGATCGGGATCAGCCCCGGCGGGCCCGGAGGCAACGGAAACACTCCCATCGGGGAAGTTCTGGCGCTCGGAGCCCCCTTGGTCCAATTTTCCGGCAGCACGTACTGGACCAACGTCACCGTCGGGTCGGCCGGCGGTGGGATCCAATGGGACGAGGTTGAGCTGCAGGTCAAGAGCGCGGGTGGCGCGATCGTCGCGCCCACTTCCGCCTGGCTCGGGGTCGTGACGACGGCGGGCGGAGCCCCGGTCGCCTCGTACCAGTTCGCGAACGGGATCCGGAGGGCGTCCGCCCCGCCCACGGTCGTCTCCGGCGACCGGCTGTCGATCCAGACCCCCACCTCGCTCAGCGGGGACATGCTGGTCATCACCGGGTTGCCGCCGTTTCAAGGGAGCATCCTCGTCTCGATTCCCTGACGACCGGTACCCCCCCGGCGCGGGGCGGGATCCTACGGCGAGGCCGGACGCCGGCCGGCCCACCGATGGGAAGATGAAGGAGAAGACCATCGTCGGGGTGGGACCTAGCGATGATGCCAACAACTCCGGACCCCACGAATGCGGACCCGGGCGCGCCGGCGATGTCGCCCGCCGCTCCCCCGAGCGGGGCACCTCCACCTGGATGGGCGCCCCCCCCGGCGGCCGCTCCGAGAAAGATGGGCATGATCATCGCCGTGGTCGTCGTCGTGGTCGTGATCGTCGCGTTCCTCGGGCTCTATTTCGCCGGGGCGATCCCCGGGCTGAAGCCTTCGTCCAGTGCGTCGTCGACCGGCGTCACCTTCTCGGCGGCCCGCACGGCGGCCCAGTCCGCCTCTGGAAGCTACAGCTCGACCTACCCCAACCTGGTCGCGGTCCTGGGCATCGGCCTCAACCAGCCGCTCAGCGGCCAGGCATCTCAGCTGGGTCCTCCGGGCGGGAGCGGTTGCACGGTCACCCTGTTGAGCGGCGCGCAAAACACCATCACGGTCCCGGCCGGGGCGAGCGGGGGTCCCAGCGGCTCCCTCCCGTTCTGGGAGTTTATCTACTCGGGGGCAACGGGCATGTTGTTGGTCATCGTGATCAACGGTCAGGGCTCCGCGCTCGCGACGATTGCTACGGGGGGGTCCTGCACCCCGACGTTCAGCTCGTACAGCGCCATCCCGTCGGGCGTGATCGACTCGAGCGCGGCGGCCTCCGCCGCGGGAGCGACGACCGCCGGCGCCGCCTTCCTCAAGAACAACTCGAACGCGAACGCGGTCTTCTTCCTGTTCGGGGGCGCTTCCCTGGGCGGGTTCGGAACGGGCGCGTCGTGGCTCATCACCTACTCGGAGTGCTCGTTCGCCGTGGGCGGCGGCACCGGGAACCAGCCGCAGTTCGAGGCGATCCTCAACGCCAGTTCGGGGGCGGTCACGACGTCGAGCGCTTCGACCTCCGCCTGCAACGGGATCCTCCCGACTCCTGGGGGCGGAGGTGGAGGTGGCGGGGGTCTCGCCTCGAACATCGCGATGGGCACCCCCTCGGAGAGCCATTCCGCCGGGAGCCCCTACTGGTACAACTTCACGGTGCAGTCCGCCGGAGGCGGTCTCACCTGGAACAACCTGGACCTGGAACTCGTCAATTCCACCGGCATGCCGCTGAACCCCCAGTCGACGTGGACCGCCACCGTCCTCTCGATCCCCGGAACTTCGGTGGCGACCTATTCGTTCCAGACGTTCGGCTGGACGAGCGGCGGGTCGACCACCATCACCGCGGCTCAGGTCCTATCGGTGAGCACCCCCACCTCGCTTAGCGGCGACGACCTCAATCTCCTGGGTACCGGGAGCTTCTCCGGGTTGGTCCAGGTGGCCATCCCCTAGGGGTCTCGCCGAGCTCGGGGGCGACCCGGGCCAAGCCCGTTCCGCCGAGAGGCGGCCTCCCTCGTCCCGCAACGGGCCTTCGCTCACCTATTTATCCCGCCGGGGGTCAGACCGCCGATGGGCATCTCTCCCGAGGCGATCCGCGACCTCCTGAAGGAGAACGAGGGGCACGAGTGCCCGGACGCGCCGGAGACGTGCGTCCGGATCGTGGCGATCGCCGAGCTCCCGACGCGGTTCGGCGACTACCAGGTCGTGGCGTTCTGGAGCAACTCGGACAAGAAGGAGCACGCGGCGTTCATCCACGGGAACATCCTCGACAAGGAGGATGTGCCGGTGCGGCTCCACTCGGAGTGCCTGACGGGCGACGCGATCGGGTCGCTGCGCTGCGACTGCCGTGACCAGCTGATCGAGTCGCTCGAGAAGATCGGCAAGATGGAATCCGGGATCGTGCTGTACCTCCGTCAAGAGGGGCGGGGGATCGGGTTCGCGAACAAGATCCGGGCCTACCAGTTGCAGGACTCCGGCTACGACACGGTCCAGGCCAACGAGCTCCTGGGGTTCCGCCCGGACGAGCGGGACTACGGGATCGCGGCCCACATGCTGGGCTCGCTGCACGTCAACTCGATCCGGATCCTGACGAACAATCCGGCGAAGATCCGCGACCTCCAGGAGCACGGCGTGACGATCAACGGCCGCATTCCCGTCATCGTCCCACCGAACCCGTACGACCGCCCGTATCTCGAGACGAAGCGAAAGCGCATGGGCCACCTATTGGACCTGGAGCAGGGCGATGATCTCGTCGGCTACCCCGATCGCGTCAACGGCGAAACGCGCCCGACGCCGGAGTAGGTGCCTCCGGGCCCGGTGTACCTCGCGCCGAACTCGCGCCAGGGCCTGGCCCGCCCTATCCTGACGCCCCCGGGGGCGGGTTCGCCGGAGGAGGCGCGACGGTCGCCGGAGGGCTGGGACCGCCGGAGGGCGGGCGGCGCCGCCGGTACCGTAGCCCGATGGCGACCGCGACGACGGCCGCGATCGCGAGCCCGGCGAGCAGACCCCAGACCCAGGGGCTGGACGACGTTCCCGAGCTTCCGGAGGCAGGAGCCGTCGCGGAGGTGACCGTGACGGTCAGATTGCGTTCGATGCCGCCGCCGCCCGAGTCGTTGATCCACGCCGTCACGCGGTAGCTACCGGCAGACGTGAAGGCGTGCGACGCCGGGCTGCCGAAGCCGCTGACGTGGTCCCCGAACGTCCACGCGATCGCGTACGGCGGGGTGCCGCTCGTGGCGTTCCCCGAGAACGACACCGCGACCCCCGCGGACGGAGCGAGGGTCGACGCCGCCGCCGTTCCCAACAGGGCGGCGTTGACGCGGATGGTCAGGTTGGAAAGCGCCGAGTAGCCCCGAGAATCGGTGAAGTTGAGCCGCGCCGTGTAGCTGCCCGGGTTCGCGAACGCGTGGGACGGCGCCGAGGCGTTCCCCGTGGCCCCGTCGCCGAACTGCCAGGCGAACGTGTACGGCATGATCCCCGTCACCGAGGCGGAGAAACGTACGGGCACGGCGACATCGGAGGCCGGCGGGGAGGCATGGAGTTGGGCCGTGACGCCGACCTGGACGTGGATGGGCACCGCGAGGAGGATCGATCCGCCGCCCACGTCCGTGACGTTCACCGTGGCATTGACCCAGCCCGCCGTCGCGTAGGTGTGCGATGGGGACGCTCCGAGGGCCATGCCCCCGTCGCCGAAGCTCCAGGTGTAGGTGTACGGCGCGGTCCCTCCCGACGCCGTTGCGTGGAACCCGACCGCGCCGCGTCCCGCCACGACCACGTTCGGAGCGCCGGTCGCCGACGCGTTGAGGGCCGGGTTCACGGTGAGGATCGTCGCCGGCGCGAACGCGACGACATCGGCGTCGTCGTGGATCCACGTGGTGAGCGATTGGACGCCCGAACACGCGCACGACGCCGTCGCGAATCCGACCCCACAGGCCGTGAGGTTCGCATTGGCCCAGCAGGTGAAGGCGGGAGCGGCCCCCCCGTAGACCGTCGCCGAGAACGAGATCGTCGCGTTCACGTCGACGGGGTTCGGGGTCGCGGAGACCGAGGTGAACTGGGGCGGAACCTCGTAGACGAACGACTGGTTGTTGGTGACGCCGCAGAGCAGGCACTCGTCTCCACCGAACAGTCGGATGAAACCGTTCACCGAGGTGTCCGGAACCGCGGCCGCGACGACCGGGAGGGGAGCCGGGAACAGCGGTTGGAGCTGCCAGCCGGTACTGGCCGAGGTGAGGATGTAGGTCGAATTGGTCCCGAGCAGCCCCGCGCCTCCGCCGCCGAACAGGACGGTCTCGTTGCGTACCGTATCGAAGGTCATCGACGGGAGGAACAGCGGCACCATCGGGGCGCACCCCCCGCAGGCGGCGGTCTCGTTCTGCCACCCCGAGGAGCCGCCGATGTACTCCCAGGTCTGGTTCGAAGCGCATTGCAACGTCGAGCATCCCCCGAAGTAGACCGGAACCCCGTGGAGCCGGTCGAACACCATCGCCCCTCCCCAGGTCGGAGGCGGAGCTCGCGATGGGGAAAGGAGGGTCCAACCCACGCCGTACGTGTACCGATATGTGGAGTTGTAGAGCACCGCGGCCGTCGAATTGTCCCCGCCGAACAGGAGAGCGCCGGCGGGGGAGAGGGCCGGGTCGAAGACGAGGCTCGCCCCGAAGCGGGCCGGTGGCGCGACGCAGCCGGTCGTGCACCGACCTGCGAGGTTCACCCAGCCGTCGGTGAAGTTGAACGCCCACGTATCGTTCAGCTCGCAGAACCCGAAGTAGACCCCTTGACCCCAACTGCATCCGCCGAACAGAAGGGCGAACCCACCGGAGGCGTCGCCGTACCACGTGAGGGAGGCGAGGTAGCGGGGGGTGGGTGCCCGCGGGTAGTCCGCGGTCAGGTTGATCCAGGCGGCGTTGGTCCGCTCATACGCCCACGTCTCGTTGGTGGGGCAGACCCCGTAGTAGTTGCATCCCCCGAACGCCAGTACGACGCCGTCGACCGGATCCCACGCCACCGATAGGCCCTCGGAACCGGACGGATACGGATAGCTCGCTTCCTTGATCCACGTCCGTTGCGTCACGAGGGCCGGGTGCGCGGGACGGCAATCGGCCGAGGTGAGTCCGGAGATGGTACAGCCCATGGCGACCCCGGCCGACGGACCGGCGCCGTGGGCGAGGGAGGTGACGGCGGATGCGAGCGGGGAGGACGACGGCGCGAGCCGGATCGGGTCGGGCGCGATGCTCGGGGTCCGCCCGACGTTGAGAGCCCCGGTGGCCCCCGCCCCCGGCGGAACCATGAGGGAGGCCACGACCACGACCGCGAGGAACCCGACCCATCGGACCTTGGCGAAGCGCGTCCCCCGCGGTGGCCTACCCCTCGAAAGATTCGTCATGGCCCCGTCGGAGCGCCGAACGCCTCGGGGGATTTGAACCCTCAGCCCATGGGAACCCGACGGGGCTTCAGGGCGCATCGGACTTCACGGACGGTGCCGTCCCCTTTCGCGGCTGCCGTTGGACGCGGCCCGGCCGCAGAACGCGGGGCGCGACATGAGGAAGACCTCGAAGACCGCTGGACACCCCCGTCGCGTCGGCGTCGAGGGGATCACCCCGTTCCTCTGGTTCGACGACCAAGCCGAGGCGGCCGCGCGTCTCTATGTTTCGCTTTTTGAACGGTCGAGGATCCTCGAGGTGAATCGGGCGGACGGAAGCGGAGAGGACGGGGAGGGGCCCGTCCAGTCGGTGTCGTTCGAGCTCGGCGGACGGGAGTTCATCGCGTTCAACGGCGGCCCAATCTTCGGTCTCACTCCCGCCTTCTCCATGTTCGTGCGCTGCCGGACCCAACGCCAGGTGGATGCCCTCTGGGAGCGTCTGACCGAGGGGGGAGAGGAGAGCCGGTGCGGATGGCTCGTGGACCCGTTCGGTCTCTCGTGGCATATCATCCCGGACCGGCTGGTCGAGCTCCTCCGGGACCCGGACCCACGTCGGGCCGGGCGTGCCCTCGCCGCCATGATGAAGATGCGCAAGATCGACATCCGCGCGCTCGAACTCGCGGTGCGCGGCCGTGGAGCGACCCGCGCCCCAGCGGCCGGCGACCCTCGGCCTCCGGCCTTCCGGGTCGGATCGCGCCCACGCCATCGGCGGCGCTGATCGTCAGGGCCTCGGCCGCGTCCGGTCGGAGCCCTCGTGCTGATGGGCTCCGACGCCAGAGGACGCGCGAGCGGTCAGACGTACTCGTGGCTCGCGTCCGGCCCCATCAGGCCGAACGCCTCGAAGCGGAACGACTGCTTGATCACGCTGGCGATCGGGAAGAACGGGATCCAGACGATCACGTCCCATCGCCCCATTTTTCCGAGGAAGTACGCCAGCGGGACCGCCCGGACGAGGAGGGCGAGCATCAGCAGGTAGGCGACGTCCACGAGCGCGTGGACGCCGAGGATCGCCAGCAATAGCACGAGGAAGACGTAGACGAGGCTGCGGACCCCCGAGCGGGCGAACGTGAGGAACCAGAGCAGCACGCCCAAGCCGGCGAACTCGGGGGTGCGGCTGACGAGCGATGGGTAGTGCTGCCCGTTCGCCATCAGGATCCCCCGGGCCCAGCGGACCCGCTGACGCCGCAGGGCGTTGTAGTCCTCCGGGACGTCCTCGTAGGCGCGAGCCCCGAACTCCATGCGAACGCGATAGCCGAGCCGCTGGATCCGCATCGACAGCTCGGTGTCCTCGCCGTTCCACGGGACCCACCCGCCGAGGGCCACCAGGTCCTTGCGGCGGAACGCCGAGAACAGCCCGTCGATGACCTCCCCCGATCGGACCCCCATCACCGCCGGCCGCTGGAAGTAGTGCCCCCAGGCGATCTCGAGCGCCCGCAGCTTGCGCGTCCAGCCGTCGCGCTGCCGGGGGTGGATGGAGCCCTGCACGCCCCCGACCTCGGGGTCGGCGAAGTGGGGGATGATCGCCCCGAAGCCCATCTCGTCGGAGAGGAACGTGTCGGCGTCGAGCCGGATGACGATCTCCCCGGTGGCGAGGGCGAGCGCGCCGTTGAGCCCGTTCGACTTGCCCGCGTGGGGGAGGTCGACGACCGTTCCGCGCGCGTTCCGGAGGCTCCCGATCGCCTCGCGCGCGAGCTCCGAGGTCCGGTCCGTCGAACCGTCGTTCCCGACGATGATCTCCACTACGCCCGGATATCGCCCCGCCGCGGCGTCGGCGTGACGGATCGCCTCGGCGATCCACCGCTCCTCGTTGTACGCCGGCATGACGATCGTCACCGGAGGGTGGTAGGAGGAGAGGGGGGGCAACGGTCGGCGGCGCAGCTGGCGGAAGTACAG
>JABCYU010000006.1 GCA_013290045.1 Methanobacteriota archaeon
ACGTCGATCCGGTCGCCGCCAGGAACTGCTCGTACTGCTGTCCGGAGCCGACCGGGACCAGCTGCGTGGTGTTGACGCTCGGCGTGAACGTCGCTCCGTCGGGGACCACGACGGAGTAGTGACCGCTCAGCGCGGTGACGGGGATCGCGATCCCGTAGGGGCCGGTCAGCGTGAACTCGAAGCTGGCGTTCAGCGGGCCCCCCGAGGGCATCGTGAGGTTGCCGGAGAGCGTCGACCCGCTTGGGATGAGGGAGATCGGGATCTTGATCTTCCCCGTGGCGTTGATCGTCGTCGTGCCGATCGTCGCGTACGTCCGATTCCCCGCCTGGGCGACGGCGTAGACCTGGTAGCCGCCCGGCGCCGCGTAGAATCGCCCCTCGAAGGTCGCGCCGTTGACGGTGAGGTTCATCTGCGCGGAGTGGAGATGGAGCGTCACCGACGAGTTGGTGACGTTCCCCGGGAGGTCCAGATCGCCGGTCGATAGGACCTGGCGGAGCACGATCAACGTGATGTTCGTCTGCTGCGAACCGAAGGGTATGACGGCGTAGCCGGTCGCCGCTGGCAGATAGAGCGCCGAGCCGTTCGGAACCGTCGCGAACGCGGTGATCCGATAGCTCCCCGGGTGGACGGTGAGGGCGAAGGTGGGACCCCCGGTCGCGAAGACGCTCTGGGCGGTGGAGCTGTTCGCCGTGAGGTTCAGCGATAAGGAGCTCCCGGTCGGCAGCCCGACGACTTGGACGCTCACGGGAACCTGATCGACGGTGAGCGGGACGGCGGTGAGCGCCCCCACCGTGCTCGGGGAAAGCCCGCAGCTGGAATAGGGGGCATACCCCACCGCGTTCACCCCGACGCAGTAGGTGGAAGAAGTAGGGAGCGTCCCCGGGAGAACGAAGCTGACGTTGCCCGTTGAGTTCGACAGCGTCGAGACGATCGCGCCGCCGGTCGTCGAGACGGTGACCACGGCGCGGACCGCCGGGTAGTATCCGGTCGATCCGGAGAAGGTCGCCAGGCCGACGACCGCGCTCAACCGGATCCCCGGGACGAGCGTCAGATCGAGCTCCTGCGAGGCCGCTCGCAACGTCACCGTGGTGAGCTGGGCGTAGGTGGTCCGGGCGCTGCCGAGCCCCTGCGCGGCGAGCACCGTGTAGCTTCCCGCGGGGAGCCAGTCGACATAGCTCGAGGAGCCGTTCGAGAACGTCGAGGTCTGGTCGCCGCGCGCGTTGTAGACCGACACGAGCGTCGGCGCGGTCCCCACGGAGGTCGTGGGCGCGTGGATCCCCCCGTAGAGCTCCACGGCGGGGGAGATGAACAGCGGAGGGAGCGGGAATCCGCCCGGATTCGCCGTGACGTAGGCGTCCTCGAACCCGGCCTCGAGCGTCGATCCGACCAACCCGAGGCCGTAGACCGAGTAGTTGCCGACGGGGAGGACGGCCGTGATCGTTCCATCGGCGCCCGTGACGTACGTCGTGGAGTTCGTCGAGGTCGGCGTCGTGCCGCTACCGGGGACCGGCCCGACCGTCGTCGTGTTGCTCGATTTGCCGCTCGAGTTCGTCGTGCTGGTCTCGGCCTCGAGGGCAAAGTTGGGCGTCGTCGAGAACCGAACGGGGAACCCGGCGACCGGATTGCCGGCCGCGACGACGGTCAGGACGACGGACTCGACGGGGACGAGGGTGAGGTTGAGCTTCACGCGGCCCCCGGCCGAGGAGATCGGGATCGCCACGCCCGCCGACGCCTCGCTCCCGCGGCTCGCAGAGACGGAGTAGTTGCCGGGGACGAGGTTGCCGATCAGGAACCCGCCGGTCCCGTTGGTGGTCGTCGTCCCGACGACGGCGCCGGAGGAGGAGACGACCTTCACCGTCGCCCCCTGGGCCGAGCTCCGATCGGCGAACAACGCGACCCCGAAGACCTGGCCGGGGCGCAGCGCGGTGGTCTGGTTCACGACCTGGCCGGGGAGGGCGTAGACCTTCGACTCGCTGAAGTTCGCGCCCTGGAGCACCACGGAGAAATTGTAGACGCCCGCGGGGATGTTCGGGAAGTCGAACGCGCCGCTCGCGTCGGCGATCGCCCGGTGGGTCGACAGCCCCTGGCCCCACAGTTCGACGGACGCGCCGGCGGCCAGCGGGTCCAGGTGGGGGATGTAGCTGGAGTTGTTCGCCGCATTCCAGTAGACGAACCCCTGCACCGTTGACGGCGGGAGGACGATGGGGCGCACGACCGTGGGCGCGTCGAGCGAGAGGCCGAAGGCGTTGGGGACGAACAGATGGACCGTCCCGAGATGGCTGGTCCCGGCCTGCGAGAGGCCGTCGAGGGGGCCGGCGGTGACGTTGACGGTGTCGTTTCCGGGAGGCAGGACGACCGAGTAGGCTCCCGTCGAGCTCGTGATCGTCGTCATGTGGGGGATCCCCCAGCTATCGTAGACCGTGACGCGCGCCGAGCTGACCGGGGTCCCGTCGGGGAGCTGGACGGTACCCGTCATCGGCTGTCCGGGGAAGTACTCCAGCATCGTTTCGCCGCCCTGGAAGTAGGCGCTCGGAGAGGTGTCCGCCGTGCCGTTGTGCGCCTTGGCCATCGCGACGGCCGTCGGCAGGTTCGCGGCGCTGAAGCAGCCCGGATGGGCGTTCGGGTTCGCGTAGGGGCAGTAGTACGCCGTCCGGTAGACGATCTGGAAGTGCTGGAGCATCCAGCCGGGTTCGATCGGGGAAGAGGCTGCCGCCCCCGTGACCCCGGGGATCCCGCCACCGGCCCCGATCTGGGTGCCGTTGTAGCCGATGAAGATGTGGTAGATCATCGTGTGGTAGAACGCCGGAAGCCAGTTGATGTTGTACTGGGCGACGGCGATCCCCGGCGGGACGTGGTTGACGGGGTAGGTATTGCCGTCCGAGCCGAGGGCGCTCAGCGTATAGTACGCCGTGGCGGCGCCGTCACCCCCGATGGCCCGGTCGGTGAGGTCCGCCGGGGCGTAGAAGATGCCGGTGTTGCTGCCCGAGAATGGGAACAGACGGTTGTCGACCATCGCGTAGCGGATCGACCAGCCCGTGTACGCCTGGACGTCGTTGTAGATCACCGACGATTGGTTGGTCCCCTGGCTCCCGAGGAAGTAGGAAACGGAATCGTAGAGCGCGTTGGGGGCGTCGAGGTGCGAGGGGTCCACGGCGACATAGCGCTCCGGGTGCGCGATCACGAGGGGGATGTCGTTCGAGCTGTTGACCATCAGCGTATGCAAGGTGGTCAGGTTGACCCCGTCCCGGGCGAGGATCTGGTTGAGGGCGGCCGGTAGGTAGGGGTCGGCCGAGCGTTTCTGCTCGGCCACGAGGAGCGTGGTGGTCAGGATGCCGATCGCCTGGCTCTCGTTCTGCGAGAGCAGGAAGTTGCCGGCCGGGTCGATGCCGTTCTGGAAGTTGTCCGCGACGGTCGGATGCAACCCTTGGCTCGCCGCCTGGAATCCGTAGTCCCACCAGCTGACGAACGCGGGGCGCTGCGGAGCCGGAAGGTTCTGATCCTGCTGGGCGAGCCAGTTGTACCCGGCCTCGTCGTACTGGTTCGGCGTGTCGAGCTGGGTGCCCGCGGCGCCGAGGTAGAAGCTCGTCGCATTGCTCGCCGAGGTCCGCAATACGGTCGGCAGGCTGTTGAAGATCTGCTGGTTGTACGTGCTCTTCTGGTTGTACGGGATCCCGGCGTCGATCGCGTACCAGACGTTGGGCAGGAGGATCCCGACGACCAGGACGAGGATGAGGATGTGCCGAGCCTTGATCGACTTGCGGAACGCCGTGAACTGGCTGCGCCGGTCCGAGAGCGACGCGACGTTGCGGCGCAGCTTCGAGTAGCTGCCGATGTCCAACGCGCGGACGATCGCCTCGGCCGGCAGCAAGGAGAACGCGGCCGACCCCAGGAAGAAGAATTTAGCGGCCGAGACCGGCAGGTAGATCGAGATCACCGCGAAGACGAGGAACATCAGCTGCGGGCGACGGAACCGTCCTCGGATGAGCGCCCAGACGAGGAGCCCCAGCCCGACGAAGGCGAGGAAGAACGTCACGACGCCGTAGCCGAGGATCAGCGCGTCGATGCTGGGAGCCTGCGCCTCGGCAACGGTCGAGTAGACGAGCGTCTTGACGAAGTAGCCCTGCCCCGTGATGATGTTGGTGAAATCGTTCTTGTCGAGGAAGTAGAGCGCCCCGACGACGGCGGCGCCCACGCCGGCCAGCACCGGTATCGACACGACCCAGGGCTGGTCGCGGAGCATCAGGAACGGGAGGAGGACGAGGAGCGCCCCGAAGAAGATCAAGAGAGGCAGGTTGAACCAGCCGGCGAACAGCCCCTGGGGGACATAGTAGGGCACCGCCATCGGGAAGCCGACCAGCCCGACGATCCACGTGGCGACGTACAGGCCGAACGAGTCCACCCGGCGGATCCGTTCGATGATCATCGCCAGCACCACGAAGACGACGATCGCCGAGACGACGAACGAGTACCCCTGCCAGGCGAGCGCCACGGAACCGAAGCAGACGCCCGTGAAGACCGCCCATTTCACCGCGTTCCGCTCGACGCGGAGGAAGGCGCGTAGCCCCGCCCAGACCTGTCGGGGTTGCCGGTAGTCGTCGACCCAACGTCGGGAGCCGACGGCCCGGACCGTCCGAAGGTAACCGTAGACGGTGAGCAGGATGAAGAACGTGTAGAACGAGAGATAGTTCGCGTACCCCAGCGTCGACGAATCGATGTTCGCCACGAGCAGGGGGTAGATCATCGCGGCGACCAGGCCCACGCGCCGCCCGCTGACCTCCCGGCCGATGAGATAGACCGGGAACACCCCGAGCGCCGCCCAGATCGGACCCTGGGCATCGAGGAACCAGGCGGCCGCCACGCCGGCGTTCCCGTGGAAGAACGGGGCGAACAGGATCCCGAGGATCGCGTTCATCCAGTCGAACAGCGGCTCCCGCGGGTTCACCGCCCCGTTCGGGTAGTTCAGCAGGTTGTCGCGCACCAGGTTGTGGTGGTTGAGGACGATGTACTCGGCGACCCGGGAGTGGTAGAACGAATCCGAGCCCCCTCCGTAGACGTACAGCGGACCCCATTGCTGGATCAGCGTGGCCATCCAGAGCGACCGGATCAGGATCGCCGACGTGAATGCGGTGAGCAGAATGACGACCGTCCAGATGTGACGGCGCCACCAGCTCGTTCCGGACGGATCCATCGGCCTGCGGCTCCCCTCGTGAACCGCGCGCGAGACCAAGGGGGCCTATTTATAGGCTTCACACCCGGAGGGAGCCACCGGCCCTCGGTGGCTACGGTTGGGCGCGGAACCGGTAGAAAACGCGGCCATCCGGCACGTCGAACGGCTCGACGGAGACGCTCATCCCGATCTCGCATCCGTCCCAGGGTCGGCCGACGATGCGGCCGAACAAACGGAGCGCGACCCCCTCGAGATCGACAAGGCCGACGACGAACGGAACGTCCGACTCCATCCCGAGCGGGGCGCCCGCCAGAACGGCGCTGAAAGCGTAGACGGTGCCGCGCTTGGGGAGCTCGATCCACTCCATCTCTTCCCCGTGGCACGTGGGACAGACGACCCTCGGGGGCCACGCCATCGTCGCATCCCTCGGGCACCGCGTCGTCGTGAGGCGACCGAGACGCAACTCGTCGAAGAACTTCGCGAGTCGGGTCTGACCGGCGTCCTCGAGGGGAAAGAAGTCGAGGAGGAACGGCGGGCGATCGTACGGAGGTTCCGGAGGGCCGGGCACCCGGCCCCCCGAACCTACCGTCGGGACCGCGCCGGCCATCTAGCCCCCCCGTTGGTAGATCATCATCGAGTGGACGTTGGCGCTCCCGGAGAGGTTGTGGACCAGCGCCCAGTTCGGATCCGGTACCTGACGCGCGGCCGGGACCCGGTGGGCGAACTGGTCGAACACCTCGACGGCCTGCGCGATCCCCGTGGCTCCGAGGGGGTGGCCGCAGCCGAGCAACCCCCCGCGCGGGTTCACGACGATCTTCCCCCCGAGGTCCGACGAACCGTCGGCGGCGAACGCGCCACCCGCCCCCGGGGGGCAGAGGCCCAGCGCCTCGTACTCGATGATCTCGGAGATCGAGAAGCAGTCGTGGAGCTCGGCCATGTCGAGGTCCCCGACGCTGATGTGGGCGCTACGGAACGCTTCGTCGGCCGCCTTGCGCATCCCCGTCCACTCGGTGAGCGAGCCGGCGTTCGCGAGGTTGTGGAAGTCCGAGTACTGCCCGGAGCCGCGGATCCAAGCGGGCGTGTCGGTGTAGCCGCGGACGAGCTCGCGCGCGGCGAGCACCACGGCCGCCGCCCCATCGGTCATCGACGAGCAGTCGCCGAGACGAAGCGGGGGGGAAACGAGCGGAAGGCGCAGGAGCTTCTCGGTCGAGAAGACCTTCTCGTGGAACTGCGCGTTCGGGTTGGAGTTGGCGAACCGATGGTTCTTCGCTGAGACGGCCGCCATCTGCTCGGCCGTCGTTCCGTGCTCGAGCATGTGGCGCTGGGCCACCATGGCGAAGAACGGGGGCGCCGTCGCCCCGTGGGCCCCGTCCCACGGACGGTCCATGACGCACGCCATCGACGTGTTCGCCTCGGCCATCGACGGCAGGTTCATCTTCTCGACGCCGACCGCCACCGCGACGTCGGAGAGCCCGGAGGCGATCGCGGCGTAGGCGGAGCGGATCGCCGACTGTCCCGAGGCGCACGCGAGCTCGGTCCGCTGCAGGATGCGGCGGGGAGCGAGGCCCATCTGCTCGGCGGCGAGGGGAGCGACGTGCGACTGGAACGCGAACCGTTCGGGCTCCGCCGCCCCGACGAACAGCGAATCGACGTCCTTCGCATCGAGCCCCGGCACCGCCCGGAACAGTTGCGCCCCGGCCTCCTGGGCGAGCTCGGGCCACGTCGCGGCGCGGAGGCCGAACTTCGTCGTGGCCCCCCCGACGACGGCGACCTCGCGGAGCTCGGTCATGCGGCCTCACCTCGGACCGCGGTCAGGACGGCGTCCCCCGCCCCCGTGGTCGATATCGGTCCCCCCTGGTCGTAGGTCCGCGCGGAGCCTGCGGCGATCACCCGGCCGAGCGCCCGTTCGAGGCGGTCCGCTTGGCGCGTCATCCGAGCGTCCCCGTGGCGCTCGCCGAGCCAGCGCAACATCATCTCGACGGCGAAGAACGTAGCGAACGGGTTCACCTGGTCCTTCCCGGCGTACTTCGGCGCGCTTCCGTGGACCGGTTCGAACATCCCGTGCTCGGTCCCGATATTGCCGCCGGCCGCGAAGCCCATCCCGCCCTGCAATACCGAGGCGAGGTCGGTGATGATGTCGCCCATCATGTTCGTGGAGACCACCACATCGTAGTGCTCCGGGTTCCGGACCACCCACTGGGTGAACGCGTCGACGTAGGCGTAGTCCCGCTCGATCTCGGGGTACTCCGTCGCCACGCGATCGAACGTCTCCCGGAAGAACCGGCACCCCTCGAGCACGTTCGACTTGTCGACGCACGTGACGCGCTTCTTCCCGTCCTCCGGGGCCCCTCGGGAGCGTCGGCGGGCGAGTTCGAAGGCGTAGCGGATGACGCGCTCCGCCCCCTTGCGGGTGATGACGCGCGTGTCGATCGCCACCTCGGTCCCCTCCCCACGGGTCAGGCGGCCGTGGGCCGGCGTGTAGAGCCCCTCGGTGTTCTCCCGGATGATCACCATGTCGACGTTCTTCGGAGACCAGACCTGCTTGTACTCTCCGCTGATCCGGTGGAGGACCCCCGGGTACAGCCGACACGGACGAACGTTGGCGAACAGATCGAGCTGGCGTCGAAGCCCGAGGACGATCGAGGCCCCGGCGATCTCCCCGTTCGGCAGCGAGACGCCCGGCCAACCGACGGCGCCGAGCAGGATCGCGTCGGCCTGGCGGGCCGCCGTCTCGGCCTCCTCCGTCCACTCCCGGCCATGGGCCTGATAGTACTGCGCGCCCCCGGGATGCTCGGCGATCCGCCACGGCGCGCTATCCCCTTCGGCGAGGGTCTCCAACAGACGTCGGCCCTGTCGAACAACCTCGGGTCCCGTCCCGTCGCCCGGCAAGAGGACGAGGTCGTACGGGGCCCCGCTCATGCGCCGGCCTGCCCCGCCAGCTCGCGTCGTACCTTCTCGACCAGGCCGCCCGCATCGAGCAGCTCCAGGAGATGGGTAGGGAGGGGAGGGAATCGGATCTGCGTCCCGGTCCGCTCGTTGGTGACCGTTCCGCCGCGCATCTCGATGCGGGCGGGGTCCCCGTTCTCGAAGATCGCGCGAACGCCGCGGACCTCGATGGTCGGGAGGCCGAGGTTGATCGAGTTGCGGAAGAAGATGCGCGCGAACGTGTCGGCGACGATGGCGCCGACGCCGATCGCCCGAAGGGCTTGCGGGGCATGCTCCCGGCTGCTCCCGCAGCCGAAGTTCACCCCCGCGACGAGGATGTCCCCCGGCCGTGCGCCCTTCGCGAATTCGGGGAGCGCGATCTCGAAGACGTGCTTCTTGAGCTCGTTGGGATCGATGACCGTGAGGTACTTTCCGCTGATGATCCCGTCGGTATCGACGTCGTCGCCCAACGTCCAGACCCGGCCCCGGATGATCTCCTCCACTCACGCCTCCCTACATCATCTCGCGAGGATCGGTGATCTCCCCTCGGATCGCGGTGGCGACCGTCGCCGCCGGGCTCATCAGGTAGATCCGCGCCTCCTTGGCGCCCATCCGCCCGGGGAAGTTGCGGTTCGACGACGACGCGCAGACCTCCTCCGGGGAGAGGATCCCCATGTTCCCGCCGAAGCACGCCGAGCAACTGGAGTTCGTGAAGACGGCCCCGGCTTCGGTGAACACCTCGATAAGGCCCTCGCGAAGGCACTGGCTGTAGATCGAGGTCGACGCCGGGGAGACGATGAATCGGACCCCGTGGTGGACCTTCTGGCCCTTCATCAGGACCGCGGCCTCCCGGATATCCTCGATCCGGGCGTTGGTGCACGACCCCAGGAACACCTGGTCGACCTTGATGTGCTCCCGGGCGACGTCGGGCATCGGCCGGACGTTGTCGGGCGAGTAAGGGCACGCCACCATCGGCGGCATGCCGGTCACGTCGATGTCGATCGTCTGCTCGTAGTCGGCGTCCGGGTCCGCATAGAGCGGGTGCATGGCATGCTTCGCGGTCTTCTGAAGGTATTCGAACGTCTTCGCGTCCGGGGCGACCATGCCGCACTTGGCCCCCATCTCCGTCGTCATGTTGCAGATGGTGAACCGCTCGGGCATCGAGAGCGACTCGATCGTCGGCCCGCTGAACTCCACCGACTTGTAGGTCGCGCCCGTCGTCTTCACTTCGCCGAGGACCCGGAGCACGAGGTCCTTCGCCGTGACGCCGCGTCCGAGCTCCCCACGCACCCGGATCCGGATCGTCGGAGGGACCTTCAACCACAGACGGCCGAGCGCGAGGACGGCCGCCATCTCGGTGGGACCGATGCCGGCGGATACCGAACCGACGGCGCCGAGCATGTTGGTGTGCGAGTCCGTCCCCACGCACAGATCGCCCGGCACCACCCAGCCGTTCTCGGCGAGGATCTGGTGGCAGATCCCGTGGTTCCCGACGTCATAGAAGTGCGGAAGGCTCTGCTCGGCGGCGAACTTGCGGAGGATCCGGTGGAGCACCGCTGCCCCTTCCGTTGACGCCGGGACCCAGTGGTCGATCGCGATGACGACCCGCTCGGGGTCCCAGACCTTCTTCGCGCCCATGTCGTGGAACGGGCCGACGGTCTGAGCGCCCTGCTCGTGCATCATCGCGAGATCGACGCGACCCTCGATGATCTGGCCGGGGACCACATGATCGAGCCCCGAGACCCGGGCGAGCACCTTTTCGGCGAGGGTCATCCCGTGTCGGCTCCCATTCCCCGTCATGTGCCCTCCGTGGCGATCCCGAGCCCCCTCACCATCTGCCAGAACTCCGCGTCCGAGATCCCGGGATGCTCGTACAGGGACCGGTACGTGAGGAGAAACTTGTCGACCTCGACCTTGCCTCGCTGCTCGCTCCGCTCCTTGATGCGCTTGAGCAGTTCCGCCAGCAGGGGGTCGGTCGCCGTCGCGTGACGCTCCTTGAGCTTCTCGACGACCGCGGCTTTGCCGGTGTGCTTGCCCAGGATCATCTGGCGCGACCGGCCCAGTGACTCCGGTTGGAGCGGCTCGTAGGTGAGGGTGTTGGCGAGGATCCCGTGGGTATGGATCCCGGCCTCGTGGGAGAACGAATTGTATCCGACGAGCGCCTTGTTCGCCGCCAGGGGGACCCCAGAGACCTCCTCGACCAGGCGGGAAAGCTCGAACAATCGGTTCGTCTGGATGCCGGTGGGGACGCCGTACAGCGACTCGAGCGCCATGACGAGCTCCTCGAGCGACGTGTTGCCCGCCCGTTCCCCCAACCCGTTGACGCAGACGTGCGGGCTGTTGACCCCCTCCTCGAGCGCGGTCAGGGTGTTCGCGACGGCGAGTCCGAAGTCGTTGTGGCAGTGCACCGACCAATCCTTCGGCCGGACCCGACGCCGGAACTCGCGGAGGAACCAGCGGAACGTCAGCGGCGTCATGATCCCGACGGTGTCGGAGATCACCAACCGGTCGGCGCCGGCCTCCTGGACCGCACGGTACAGGCGCTCGACGAAGTCGAGCGGGGCCCGCACGGTGTCCTCGGTGACGAACGCCACGTGAAGCCCCGCGGCTTTCGCCTGCCCGACGGCGGCGAGCGAGGCGTTCAGGACCTCCTCCTGGCTCATCTTCAGCTTGTAGCGGAGGTGGACGTTGCTCGCGGCCACGAAGATCGCGATATGGGTCGCTCCGCTGCGGATCACCGCCTCGACGTCCCCCGGTACGGTCCGGGCCGCGGCGAGCACCTTCGCCCGCAGGCCGGCCTCGGCCAGCAGTCGGACGGCGCGCGCCTCCTCCTCGGAGACCACGGGGATGCCGGCGTTCAGCAGCGGGATCCCCACGTCGCTGAGGAGCTCGGCGATCCGGAGCTTCTCCTCTGGCGAGAAGTGAACGCCGGGGGTCTGCTCCCCGTCCCGGAGCGTCTCGTCCCAGAGCACGATCGGCTGGGCGAACGTCCGTTCCCGCACCGTCTCGCGGTGGAAGTTCTCCACGAGCGCCGGTTCGGACATCTGGAGAGAACCGAGCGAGGGAAGCGACATAACCTTTCTCGACGAGGGTCGGGCGTACGCTAACGTACCGCCGACCGGCGGGGCCGGCGACGGCGGTTCCGGGCGCCCCGCCGCGTCGAAACCGGCGCGCCGGAGCGGGTCCCTTCCCCATTCTTAAATACGGTCGGTCAATCGATTACCGGCGAGGACGGGGGCCCCCGTCCCGCCGTGACCACCATGACCACACCGGCGACTCAAACGACGCCGATCGCCGCCGATTCCTTGCCGTTCGGCCAGCGACCGCCGAAGGAGCTCACCGACCTGGCGGTCCTGATCGGGGGACAGGGAGGCGACGGGACCCTGACGGTCTCGGACCTGCTCGGCCGCTACTTCCGCAAGCGGGGCCTGCACGTCTACACCTCCCGGAACGTGCTCTCCCGGATCCGCGGCGGCCACGCCGATTCGTCGATCCGGGCCTCTCGAGACCCGATCGCGGCGATGAAGGCCCATGTCGACCTGCTCGTCGCCTTCGACAACGAGGCGGTCCAGATCGGCCAGCCCGAATTGGAACCGGACGCCCTCATCCTCTACGACTCCTCGGTCTTCCACTCCGACCTTCCGAACGCCCTCGGCTTCCCGTTCGCCACGCTCGCCGGGAGCCAGCTCGGCCAGCCGATCTACAAGAACACGGCGGCGTACGGCGCGATCTCCGCCCTGATGGGGTTCGACCCGGCGACGACCCGCCAGGTGATCGAGGAACGGTTCAAGCGGCGCAGCCCCGAAGCGCTCGAGAAGAACCTCAAGGCGCTGGAGATCGGCCGCAAGGCCGCGATGGAGCTGCCGAACGCCCACGACCGATGGCACGTGAGCGATGGCGACGCCCACAACCAGATCCTCACCATCGGCAACCAGGCGGTCGCGCTCGGATTCGTCGTCGCGGGGGGGCGGTTCTTTGCGGGCTACCCGATCACCCCGGCGACGGAGATCATGGAGTATCTCATGCGCTACCTTCCCCCGTTCCACGGCGTCGTCCGCCAGGCGGAGGACGAACTCGCGGCGATCAACATGGTGATCGGCGCCTCGTACGCCGGCGCGCGCGTCATGACGTCGACGAGCGGTCCCGGCCTATCCCTCATGACCGAGGGGATCGGCCACGCAGGGACGGCCGAGCTCCCCGTGGTCGTCGCCGATTGTCAGCGGGTGGGTCCTTCGACCGGCGAGCCCACGCGGCACGAGCAATCCGACCTCGCGCACCTGGCCCATCTCGGCCACGGGGAGTTCCCACGGTTCATCATCGCCCCCGGGACCCTCGAGGACTGCTTCTACCTCACGATCGACGCCGTGAACCTCGCCGACAAGTGGCGGCTACCGGTGATCCTGCTCCTCGACCAGGCGCTCTGCCAGAACTCGGCGACCTCCGCGCCCCTCGACCTCTCCCGCGCCCGCATCGACCACGGCAAGCGGCTCACCGAGGCGGAGCTCGCCCAGCTGACCTCGTACAAGTACTACCAGTTCACCGACGACGGGATCTCTCCGCAGGTGCCGCCGGGGACCCCCGGGGCGTTCGCGCAGGTGACGGGGAACGAGCACGACGAGAACGGCCACGTTTCGGTCAATCCCGTCAACCGGGTCCGGATGATGAAAAAGCGGATGGAGAAGATGGTCCACGCGCGTGACGATCTCCCGCTCCCCCAGTACTACGGTCCATCGGGGGCGAAGATCGGTTTCATCGGATACGGTTCGACCTGGGGTCCGATCCGGGAGGCCCAGGAGCTTCTGGCCCTCGATGGCGTCCCGACCCGGTTCTTCCAGGCCCGCACCCTGTTCCCCGTCCAGACCCACACCCTCGCTCCGTTCCTGGAAGGGGTCGAGGTGGCGTACGTGGTGGAGCACAACTACAACGGGCAGTTCGCCCAGCTGATCCGCGAGGCCCTGCCGCAGCACCACGCGAAGCTGCGATCGATCGTCAAGTACGACGGCCTCTCCTTCCGCGCTCCCGACCTGGCCGCGCGCGTCCGGGAGGCCCGATGACCCCGCTCTCCGTGAAACCGGTGGCGTCGACCTGGTGTCCCGGGTGTGGCGACTTCGGGGTCCTCGCCGCCGTCAAGAAGGCGCTGATCGAGGTCCAGGTCCCCCAGCACGAGGCCGTGCTGGTCGGGGGGATCGGCTGCTCCGGCGGGATCCACAACTTCCTCGAGATCAACGGGATCCACGCCTTGCACGGCCGCCTGCTCGCCCAGGCGGTGGGGGTCAAGCTCGCGAACCCGAAGCTGACCGTCGTCGCCGCGGGCGGGGACGGCGACGGATACGCCATCGGGATGGGCCACTTCATCCACGCGTTCAAGAAGAACGCCTCGATCCTCTACATCGTGATGATGAACGAGACCTACGGGCTCACGAAGGGCCAGGCCTCGCCGACGGCCCCCATCGGGTTCGAGGGGAACGTCGAGCCGCCGTTCGACGCGATCCTTACCGCGCTGAGCCTCCCGGCGCACAACTTCATCGCCCGGACGTTCTCCGGCGACCCGAAGACGATGACGGCCGTGCTGGTCGAGGCCCTGCGGTTCAACCGGGCGAACCAAGGCTACGCGTTCGTCGAGGACCTCTCGCCGTGCGTCACGTACAACGACACGTTCAAGGACTGGCGCGAGCGCGTCCTCGACGTCTCGAAGCTCCCCGGTTACGACCCGACGGACCGCAAGGTCATGTTCCAGCTCTGCCTCGACACGATGGAGAAGGGGAAGATCCCGATCGGCGTGATGCACCGCCCCGCGCCGAAGACCACCGACTCCGCCGACTCCCTCGAGCTCAAGCTCCTGCCCGACCGGATCGGTCCGGCCGTCACGGGGATCGAGCTCGCGGACAACCTCGCCGCCTACGACAAGCTGATCAAGAGCGTCACCTAGGCCCGGTCGGGCCGCCACGGGGGAGTCCCGGAATGCGTCGGTTCGGGCTGCCCGCCGGTGTCGGCGCCTTCTGGATCGTCGCGGGATTCCTTCTGCTCTCGATCGCCGGCGTCGCCCGCGCTCCCGCCCCTCCGGTCCCGCAGCCCGACTCGGCGACCCTCTCGATCACTCCCTCGGGCCTCCTCGCGGTGAACTTCACCCTCGCCGACCCGAACGGCAGCCCGCTTCGCTACGCCATGGACGGGAACTTCTCGCCGCTCGTCAACAGCCTTCCGGCGAATGCGACGACGAAGTCCAACGCCCTCCGACAGATCGCCGCGCTCGAGTCGGCGCCGCTGGTCGGGGGATTCTTCGGGAACCGGGATGGGAGCGTCTCGAGCGCCGAGGTGATCCTGTTCCAGGGACTCCTGCACCAGCTCACCTCCGGCGTGGGCGGGTCGCTCCCGACGGGCACGCTTTCGGCCTCGGCGGTCGCCGGCCTGACCTTGGACGGGGCCAAAGCCTCGACGTCGACGTTCCAGTCGGTGACGTTCGCCGGCGCGGAGGGTCCGGACAACTCGACGCTCCCGATCGGGATCTCGCTGCAGTTCTCCTACCAGTTCCCGATCTCGGGGAGCCAGCATACGCTCTCCTTCGCCATCGGAGGCGGTGGACTCCCCTCGGCGATCGTGATCCCGAACGCCATCGCCACGGTCTCGTTCTCGACGCCTCCCGGCACCACGATCACCTCCGTCGACGGTCTCGGTTCCGTCTCGACCTCCTCCGACCCCTGGGGTTGGGGAGGCTCCCAATCGTCCGGCACCTACACCCTCGCGACCAACTCGACCATCGCGTTCCACTACCAGAGCTCGTTCCCGACCGGCGACCTCGTGCTCGGGGGCATCGCGACGGGGGCGATCGCGCTCGGTGCGTCGCTCCTGCTGCTCCGTCGACGCCGCCGGCGTCGGGGAGCCCCGGCTCCCGGCCCGAAGGCCGAGGAGGGCGCGGTGGGACCATCTGGGTCGGCGTAGACGACACCGACAGCCCCCGGGGCGGTTGCACCACCTTCACGCTGACCGAGCTCATCGACCGGGCGCGCCGGTCGGGCGCCGACGTCATCGGCTGGCCCCGGCTGGTGCGACTCAACCCGAACATCCCGTGGAAGACCCGGGGCAACGCCGCGCTGGCGGTTCGGTTCGGCCACGGGTCCGGTCGGAACTGGAGGATCGGGGAACTACCGGACGGGCCCGTCGTGGCTCACGGTAGGGGGTCTCCGCTCACGCCCGCCGAGGCCGAGCGGCTCGAGTCGGCGCTGTGGGAGACGGTGCGCTCGACGTCGCGGACCGGGGAGGCGGGCACCGACCCGGCGATGGCCGTGAGCGCCCGGCGTCCGGGCCCGGAGCTCTACCGACGGGCCGTCACCGAGGTCGTGCCGGTACCGGAGGCCCGGGCCGCCCTGGAGGCGGTCGGCGGCCACGTCCGCACGCTCGACTCATCCCGCGGGATCGTCGGCGCGGCCGCGGCCCTGTCCTGGCCCGCCCGTCGGAGGACCTTCGAGCTGATCGCCTACCGGGCCCCGGAACGGGAGGTGAGCCGGCGGTCCGTCGATGCGACGTCGGTCCGGCGCGCCCAACGCCGTTTCCCGGAGCTGTTCCTCTGCTACGACCCGCGCACCCGGAGGACGCTCGTCACGCCACACACCCCCTGTCCGATCCTGTTCGGCCTTCGGGCGACCCGGCCCCACCGGCTCGAGGCCGCCTTCCGGTCGATCCGATCCGAGCCGGTCGACCGGTGGCTGATCTTCGCCACCAACCAGGCGACCGGCGACCACGTCCGCGACGTGGCGGCGTCCGAGGTTCCCCCGTACGGCGCCGCGAGGTTGACGGGACGCGTCGCGGGCCCAGCGGAAACCGGGAAGGGCGGCCACGTCCGATTCGAGCTGGAGGACCCTTCCGGGATCCTCACCCCCTGCCTGGTGTTCGAGCCCACGAAGACCCTGCCCCGCATCGCGCGCGCCCTAGCTCCGGGCGACTCGGTCCGGGTCTGGGGAGGGCGCGGTCTCGACCCGCAGTTCCGGGTCGAGGGGATCGAGGTCCGACGGCTCTCCCCGCGTTGGGGACCCCCGACCCCCCCGCTCTGCCCAAGCTGCCGGCGCAGGACGCGCTCGCTCGGGACGGCGAGGGGGTTCCGATGTCCGGCGTGCCACCGGCGATTCCCCCCCGAAGAGGCCCACCGGGAGCGCCGGCCACCGGGGATCGAACCGGGAACGTATCACCCGACGGCGTCGGCGCGCCGTCACCTCCACCCGCTCGCCCCCGAGGTGTGAGTAGCCCCGGCACGCTACGGCGTGCCAGCCCAAGGGTCCGATTTATACTCCCCCCGATTTTCTCGCCGTCGGCCCAGGGGGGACAAGTCGATGACAGGGACCGCGCTTCGAACGGCGGCGTTGTTCGCCGCGATTATCGCCATCTTCGTCGTGGCGGGTGGGATCCTCGGCGCCTACCTGTTCGGGAGCTTCCTCGGCGGTCTGGTGATCGCCCTGATCCTGTCGGCGGCGATCAACCTCGTCTCCTACTTCCTGTGCGACCGGTTCGTCCTGTGGAGCAACGGCGCCCAGATCGTGACGGCCGCCGAGGCGCCTCGCCTCGCCCGCCTCGTCGACGAGCTCGCCCCGAAGTTCGGGCTCGTCGCGCCGCGCCTGGCGATCGTCCCGACGCAGACGCCGAACGCCTTCGCGACCGGCCGGGACGCCAGCCACGCCGTGGTGGCCGCCACCGAGGGGATCCTGCGCCTATGCGACGACCGGGAGCTGCGCGCGGTGCTCGCCCACGAGCTCGCCCACGTCAAGGACCGCGACATCCTCGTCATGACCCTCGCGGCCACGCTCGCCGGGGCGATCTCCTACGCGGCCCAGATGGTCTTCTTCCAATCGATGTTCGGCGGAGGCGGCGGCCGCGGGAACCAGAACATCATCCTGGTCCTCATCGCGGCGATCACCGCGCCGATCGCCGCCATGCTCGTCCAGCTCGCGATCTCCCGCTCCCGCGAATCCCACGCCGACGAGGTCGGCGCCCGGACGATCGGGGATCCGAATGCCCTCGCGGACGCGCTCGTCAAGCTCGAACGCGGGAACCAGGCGGCCCCCATGAACGTCGGTTCGCCCGCCGCCTCGAGCCTCTACATCGTCAACCCGTTCCGGGGGAGCTGGTTCGCGAGCCTCTTCTCCACCCACCCCCCGATCGAGGAGCGGATCGCGCGCCTCCGGTCGATGACGGTCGACTACCAGTATCGCCCGGCGCTGCGCACTCCCGGCCGCGGTGGCCCCCTCGGGCGCACTGCGGCATAGAATTGATGAGGTGACGCGCGGTCACCGGGGTGTGACCATCGACTGCCCCGCCTGCGGCTGGGTCAACGCCGACGGCGGGACGGAGTGCGCCCGATGCCATCTCTCCACCGGGCTGTTCGCCTCCGTCCTCGATGCCGTGGGGGACGCCAACGCCGACCCGCACTACGTGCGCGTCGTGAGCGAGATGCTCGCGGCGGTCGACGACGGGTCGGGAGGAGCCGCGTCGGAGACCGGTCCTGGTCCCGCCCGCCTCGCCCACCCGCTCCGCTTCCCGGCCATCGAGGCTCCCCGGCCTGAAGGGACGCCCGTGGAGCCGATCTCGGGGCTCGATTCGCTCCCGGCCCTCCCCGCGCTCCCGCCGGGAGGCGGGTTCGAGGTCTATCGTCACCAGGTCGACGAGTATCTCCAGCTGGCGCGCCGACAGGGGATCGACCTGGCGGAGTTCGCCGATCGCGCGAAGCAGGCGATCTTCGTCCAGGACCGCGAGTCCCTCGAGGTCCTCAGCCGGGAGCTGTTCGTCTTCCTCGCCTCGTCGCTCGGAGAGGAGTTCGACGCGGTCTGTTCGAGACGCAACGATCTCGCGGCGTTCGTCCCGACGGCGACGCCGGACGCCGAGCTCGACGCCTGCCGAAAGTCGCTCCTGATGGGTGACCTCGCCGGGGCCCAACGACGCCTCAACCGGGTCTCCGAGGCGCTCGGGGAGCTCGAGGAGCACTGGGAGACCGTCCAGATCCTGCTCACCGAGGCGGACCTGCTCGCGGAGACGATCCGCGAGCTCCGGGGAGACCCGACGCCGGCGCTCGGACCCCTCGAAGAAGGGCGTCGGCTCGCCCAGGAGGGACGGCGCGAGGAGGCCGAGCCGCTGCTGGCCCGCGCGACCCACGCCCTCTGGTCCGTGCTCAATCCCCTGTTCTCCCGCGAGCTGCAGCGCACGAAGGAGGTCCTCCTCCGGGCCCGCTCGGAGGGCGCGGACGTTACCGGGGCCGTCGTCATCATGCGGGAGCTCGCCTCGAGCCTGCGGCACCGCAACTTCGCGCTGGGCGTCATGACGTTCCGGCGCCTTCGGCAGAGCGTCGACGCGTTCGCCACGGGCCCGTCGGTCGAGCCCGCGCTGATCGTCCCTCCGCCGACGGCAGCCGCCGAACCGGCGCCCGCCGATCCGGCGCCCGCCGACACCGGCGTCGAGAACGCCCCGCCCTCCCCGGCGGGGTAGCGTTTTTTACCGGTCCCGCGTGGCGCGCCGATGACGTTCGTCTCGCTGCGCGGTTTCCGGGACTATCCGCCCCCGGAGGCCGGCGCCCGCTCCGAGCTGCGACGGCGGATGCGCGCCGCCGCCCGGCGCTGCGGGTTCGTCGAGCTCGAGACCCCCAGCGTCGAGAGCCTCGAGTTGTTCAAGGCGAAGAGCGGCGAGGAGATCGGCGAGCAGCTGTGGACGTTCACCGACAAAGGTGGGCGGGCGGTGGCCCTCGTCGCCGAGACCACCCCGTCGCTTGCCCGGGTCTTCGTCGATCGGGCGAAATCGGAGCCGCTCCCCGTGAAATGGTTCACGATATCGCGGCTGTGGCGCTACGAGGAGCCGCAGGCCGGCCGCACCCGCGAGTTCACCCAGTTCAACCTGGACGTCCTCGGGGTCGAAGGCCCGGAAGCGGACGCCGAGGTGTTGAGCACGGCGGCCCTGGTGCTCGATGAGTGCGGGGCCGCGGGTCTCTACCGGTTCCGGGTCAACGATCGGGGACTTGCCGAGGGGATCGGGGCCGCGCTCGGGGCGACCGACCTCCCGAAGTTCTTCCGCGTCCTCGACCGGTTTCGCAAGCGGACGGGAGCCGAGTTCGACCGGGAGCTCGCGGGTACCGGGGTCGGAGCGGACGGACGCCAGAGGCTGACCGAGCTGTTGGGCGAGTCCGGCGCCGGCATCCCCGCGGCCTCCCTCGGGGCGACGCTCGACCGGTTCCTCTCCTGGCCCATCGCCGAGCCCGGGCCGACCGGGGCCGCCCGGCTGCGGGCCCTGTTCGGCCTCCTCGAGCGCACCGGCCTCGCCGACCGGACCGTCTTCGACCCGAGCCTCGTGCGGGGTTTGGCCTACTACTCGTCCACCGTCTTCGAGGCGTTCGACCTTTCCGGAGAGTATCGGTCGCTGTTCGGCGGCGGTCGCTACGACCAGCTCGTGGAACTGTTGGGCGGGCCGCCGACGCCGGCGGTCGGCCTCGCCATCGGCGACCAGACCCTCGAGCTTTTGCTGAGGCCGAACGGCCGAATGCCCGAGGGGGAGCCCCCGCTCGACACCTATGTCGTCGCCGTCACGCCCGAGCAGGCGCCGCTCGCGCTCGACTGGGTCCGTCGGCTCCGCGCCGCCGGGCGGTCCGCCGACTCCGATCTCCTCGGGCGATCGATGTCGCGCCAGATGAAGGAAGCGGCCCGGCGACGCGCCCGCCGGGCCATCATCCTCGGACCGAGGGAGCTCGAGCGGGGCGTCGTCGTCGAGCGGGATCTCACGACGGGGGATCAGCGGGAGCGGGCGCCGGATGCGGTGCTAGCACCGGAGTGATCCCTTCGATCGTCGGCCCGTCCCAGAGCAGGATGCCGGGCGGGGAGACCGCGCCGTCGACATAGCCGTACCAGTAGACGACGGCCCCCTCGCCGAACAGCTCCGTGTACGGCCCGAGCTGGCGCTTCAGGTTCTTGCGGAGCTCGACGTCGTCGCCGAAGTTCGCCTTCGACTCGATCCACTTGAGCTTCTGGCCGTAGAAGATGATCGGATGATCGAGGAGCGCGTCGGGGGTCTTCGTGTACTTGCCGCGGAGATCCTCCTCGGTACGGTACTTGATCCCGTGCTGCTCGAGCCACCGGTAGAGGCGGGCCTCCCCGCGCTTGCCTCGCTCCCGCTGCAGCTCCATCCCCCGGGGCGAGTAGATGGGGTCGGCGGCGAGGAGGTGGTCGACCTCGGTGCGGATCCGCTGGTCCGGGGCCTGCTCCGGGTGCAGGAACGTCTGCCAGACGCGCTTGCGCGGTATCCCGAGCTCGCCCAGCATGATCTGGCCGAGGAGGACCGGCGGGAACGTCCACTCCCGGGCGATGTCCAGCATCGAGCGCCCGTGCTTCCACTGGGTGACGAGCCGGGGAACCTGCCGTTTGAGCACGTAGAAGCGTCGGGTGGCGTCCCGCGTCACCCGGTGGGTGTGGATGACGAACAGGAGCTCCTCGTCGAGGTGCTCGTCGTGGGCCATCCGGTGGACGTCGTCGGGGGTGGCTAACGTATCGAGGAGGCGTTGGTAGGTTGCGCGGTCCATGGGCTAGGATCTACTCGGCCGAGGAACAGGGTCGGGTCCGACGGTTCGACCGAAGGGAACGTGGGCGCGCTAAAAGCTCTCCGTCGCCGTTCGGTCACTCCCGCCAATCGACGCCGATCGTCCGGAGCGACAGCTTCGGTATCGGCGGCATCCGACGCTTGTGCCGGTTCCGCTCGACCCGCGTGGCGATCCGATGCACTTCCGGGAGCGGGAGACCGGTCGCTCCCGCGATCTCCTCCTCGGTCCTCAGCTCCTCGATCCCCCGGAGCACCCGGTCGAGCTCCGCATACGGGAGGCCCAGCTCCCCCTCATCGGTCTGGCCCGCCCACAGCCCCGCCGTGGGGGGCCGGGTGCGGATCGCCATAGGCAGGCCGAGCTCCTCGGCGAGCGCCCGGACCTCGGTCTTGTACAGGTCCCCGATGGGGAGCAGGTCGGCGCCGCCGTCGCCGTACTTGGTGAAGTAGCCGAGCAGAAGCTCCGACTTGTTCCCGGTGCCGAGGACGAGCCGGTTCCGCCCACGACCCAGGGTGTAGAGCAGGACCATCCGGAGGCGGGCCTTGACGTTGCCCACGGATTCCCGGTCCAGGCCGGGCTCGAAAAGCGTCAGGACCGCCGCCTCCACGGCGGCGATCGGGAGCTCGACGCATTCGATCGCGAGGGCCCGGGCATACGAATGGATCTCCTCGGTCAGGGCGGGGTCCTGCGTCGCGTCGGGGAGAGAAGCCCCCGTCACCGCGGCCGCCCCGAGGGCGTCGACGGCGAGTCGGGCCGCGACGGCGGAGTCGATCCCCCCGGAGAGCCCGAGGACGACCCCGGAGGCGCCGGCGTGGGCGACGTGGGCCCGCAGGAACTGGTGGATCGACGCCTCGGCGTGGGCGGGGAGCCGGGGGACGAGGTTCATGCCTCGATGCCCAGCGGCTCCAGTCGGGCGAGCGCGCGGTAGTCGGCCCGGCAGCCGCAATCGAGGGCCGAGAGGGGCTCGAACCGTTGGGACAGGGACGCCTCCTCGAGCGCGTCGAGGACCCCGCGGTCACACTTTCGGCAGTTGTGCGGGCCGCGCGGCAGGCCGCCGGCCGTCGGGAACGTGACGAGCCGGGTCTCTCCGCGAAGGCGCGACCCCTCGGTCATCACCGTCACGAGGCTCCAGAGCCACGGCGGGCGGTAACGTCCGCGCCGGTAGAGCCACTCGACGACCGTCCCGTTCTGGATGTGGACCGGATTCACGGAGATCGCGTCGAACCGGCGGGCGGCCTCCCCGATGCTCGTGACGACGTCGTCGATCGACTCCTGCTCCGTCAGGTACGGCGGCTTGAGCAGTAGGTACGCCTTCGCCCGGATCCCGAGCGCCCGGATCCGTTCGGCGGCGGCGAAGTACTCCGAGGGCGGGGATCCCTTGTTGATCAGGCGGCGCAGGACGTCCGGCTGCGTCGACTCGAGTCCCTGGGCGACCTCGAGTTCCCCGGAGAAGGCGTCGCGGAGGGGAGCGAGCGACTCCGAGGTCGCGAACTCCGGGAGCGTCTCGAACAGCAGGCGGCGCGCGTGTCCCCCGAACGCGCGGACCAGGGCGAGACGGGAGCCCGGATCGACCTCCCGGTCATCGAGGAAGCTCCCCGAGGTGTAGATCTTCACGTACGGCTCGCCCCGGTACGCCCTCAGGGCGTGCTCGAGCTGGGTGGCGAGCTCGGCCGGGGTCGCCGATCGGCCGAGAGTATCCTTGGCGTATCCGCACATCGAGCAGCCCTTGACGTCGGCCCAGTAGCAGCCGCGCGTCCGCAGGATCAGCACGAACGCCCGGACGCGCTCGGCTCCGATCGCCTCGTCCTCCGACCACAGGTTGACGTAGCGGGCCGCCGAATCGGGCGCCGCGGGCGGGGGCCGGCGGTCTCGGGCGACCTCCCGGGCCACGGACTCGGGCAACGTCAGGCCTCCCGGATCTCGACGTCGATCCCGTCGCCGTCCTTCACGCGAAGCGCCTCGCGCAGCGAGACCGCCGAAATGAACTCGACGACGTCCTGGTGGTGCGTCCGGTCCGGGATGATCAGATGGCTCACGGGGCCGCCCAGGATCCCGGGGTAGCAGGTCGCGCCGCCGAACGTCCGTCCGCTCGCCTGGAATCCATCGATCCGGATGCCGCTCCAGTGCTTCACGGAGCCGACCTTGAGCATGTCCGACGGGGAGACGCGGACGTTCAGCGTCCCGGGGAACGGGGTGTATCCCAGCCGCTCGGTGAACTGGACCACGTAGCCCGGCTGGCTGAGGTAGTAGCGGCCCTCCCCGAGGCCGGAGCTGACGGTCCCTCGGAACGTGACCTTCGCCGGGCCCTCGAAGATCCTCCGGTAGCCGTGGTACTCCTTGCGGAGCAGATCGACGGCGAGCGGGGTCAACAGGAGCCGCTGCTTGCGCGCCCCGAAGGTGCGGGTGACGTACCCCTCCTTGTCGAGCGCCATGAGGTAGCGGTCGGCGGCCTGCTGGCTCACGCCGATCCGTTCGCCCGCCTCGCGCGACGTCAGGACGACGGGCACGTGGTCGCCTCCGGATCCGGCGAGGATCTTGAGGAGCTGGACCTCCTCACCTTTCAGCCGGGGACGACGCGCAGAGGTCGACACGGCCGAGCGCTCCGCGACTCAGGGACCCCGCGCGGCGACGCCGCTGGGCGCCTGGAGGCTCACCACATTGGACCCTCGAAGAACGACGCGACCGAGCCGACGCTCGACCTCGTTCGTCTTCTCCTCGACCTCGTCCAGCACGAGGTTCATGTGCTCGTCACCGCCGAGCAGTCGACCGGCGAGAACGCGGCCGTCCTTCAACTGCAGGACGATCCGCTGCTGGAGCATCCGCTCGAGAAGCGCATGAGGGGGAGTGTCCATGTCCCGACCGACCCGGGCGATTTCCTTAAGCCTTTCCTGAGGAGGGCGGACTATCGCCCCGACGACGACCGCGGAGGGCGAGGACCGTAGGGCGCCACCGGCGCCGACCCCGGCGAGGCTATCTTCCCCGGGTCGCTCGGGCCCTCTCACAGGTCATGGACGTTCCCTTGCGCGGCCTGGAAGGGGTCGTGATCGACCGCTCGGCGATCACCCTCGTCGAAGGCGAGACGGGCGGCCTCGTCTACCGGGGATTCCGGATCGACGAGCTGGTTCCCGGAGCCCCGTACGAATCGGTGGTCCACCTGCTTCTCTGGGGAGAACCCCCCGAAGAGCAGCCACCACCCCGGCTGGTCCGGGAGCTGGCCAAACGTCGTTCCCTCCCCCGTCGGCTCGAGACGGTGGTGGACGCCCTGCCCCCCGGTCTTCCCCCGCTGGAAGCGCTCCGGACGATGATCTCGGCGATGGGCGACGGGTCGTTCCCCTATCCCCCGACCGACGAGCAGGCGTTCGACCTGATCGCCCAGACGCCGACGATGCTCACCCGGTACGTCCGGCGGTCCGCCGGTCTGACGGCGGTGGCGCCACGCCCCGATCTGGGTCACGTCGCCAACTACCTGTACATGTTGAACGGCGTCCTCCCCGACGCCCGGCAGGTCCGCGCGCTCGAGGGGTATTTCGTTCTCCTGGCGGACCATGGGATGAACGCCTCGACCTTCGCGCTGCGGGTCGTCCTCTCGACCCATTCGGACCTATTCTCGGGGGCCACCGCGGCGCTCGCCGCGCTCAAGGGGCCCCTGCATGGCGGCGCCCCGTCGAAGGTCTCCGACATGCTCGATGCCGTCGGTTCGGCGGAGAACGCCGAACGTTGGGTCGCCCAGTCCCTCGCCCGCAAGGAGCGTCTCATGGGATTCGGCCATCGCGCCTACAAGGCCGAAGATCCGCGGGCCGTGATCCTGAAACAGATCGCCCGGGACGTGGCGGCCCCGGCCCGGCTGAAGCTCGCCGAACAGGTGGAGGAGGTGGCGCTCGCCGCCCTGGAGCGACAGCGACCCGGGCGACGGCTCTACACGAACGTCGAGTTCTACGGGGCGGTGGTACTCGAAGCCGTGGGGCTGCCGCGCAACTTGTTCACTCCGACGTTCGCGCTCGCGCGGACCGCCGGCTGGGGGGCTCACGGTCTCGAACAGGCCGCCGACAACCGCCTGATCCGGCCGGACATCGAGTACGTCGGGCCGGCGCCGGGCCGCCGCTGGCCGGAGCGATCCCCAACGGTCTCCCCCCCGTAGGGGGGGTGGGCCGTACGGGCGCCCCTACGCCTTCCCCTTCCCGTCCCCCGATTCCTTGTCGACGACCTTGAACTCCGCATCGACCGGACCCGGGCCCGGACCCGTCGGCGTCGACTCGTCGGGCGGCGGGGTCGAGGTCGTCGGCGGGGCGTCGGCCGCCGAGCTCTCCCCTGGTCGGACGTCCTGGTAGAGCTTCTGGGCGATCGCGTGCAGCGACCGGGTCAGCTCGTCGAAGAGGCGGGGCAGCTCGCTCGGCTCCTTCGCCGATAGGGCCGTGCGGATCGCCGCGACCTTCGCCCGCACGTCGGCGGCGTCCGTCTCGGAGATCTTCGCCTTGTTCTCCTCCAGGACCCGCTCGGCCTCGTAGGTCAACGTCTCGGCCTTGTTGCGGGCTTCGGCGGCCGACGCGCGCTGGCGGTCCTGCTCGGCGAACTCCGCGGCCTGCTTGAGCATCCGATCGACCTCGTCCTTCGTGAGCTTGTTGGACGCGGTGATCGTGATCCCCTGCTTCTTCGCCGTGGCGAGGTCCTTCGCCGAAACGTTCAGGATCCCGTTCGCGTCGATGTCGAAGGAGACCTCGATCTGCGGGGTCCCCCGAGGAGCCGGCGGGATGCCGGTGAGCATGAAGTCGCCGAGGGCGACGTTGTCCGCCGCCAGCGGTCGCTCCCCCTGGTAGACCTTGATCTCCACCGAGCTCTGGCTGTCGCTCGCCGTCGTGAAGATCTGGCTCTTGCGCGTGGGGATCGTCGTGTTCCGCTCGATGAGCTTGGTGAACACCCCGCCCAGCGTCTCGACCCCGAGGGAGAGCGGCGTCACGTCGAGCAGCAGGACGTCTTTGACCTCGCCCGCGAGGACCCCGCCCTGGATCGCCGCTCCCATCGCGACGCACTCCATCGGGTCCACGCCGTGCTCGATCGGACGCCCGACCTCCTGCTCGACCAGCTTCTGGACGATCGGCATCCGTGTCGGACCGCCGACGAGGACGATCCGGTCGACCTGCTCCTTGCCGAGCTTGGCGTCCTTCAGGGCCTGCTGGACCGGAGCGCGGCACCGTTCGAGGATCGGCCGAACGAGTTCCTCGAGCTTCGCCCGGGTGAGCTGGAGCGCGAGGTGCTTCGGCCCGTCCTGGGTGGCGGTGAGGAACGGGAGGTTGACCTGGGTATCGATCGTGGACGAGAGCTCGATCTTCGCCTTCTCGGCGGCGTCGCGGACGCGCTGCATCGCCATCTTGTCCTTCCGGATGTCGATGCTGCTCTCCTTCTGGAACTCGCCGGCGATGTACTCGGTGAGCGCGTTGTCCATGTCGGTCCCCCCGAGCTGGGTGTCCCCGCTCGTCGAGAGCACCTCGAAGACGCTCTCGCCGAAGTCCATGATCGTGACGTCGAGGGTTCCCCCTCCCAGATCGAACACGAGGATCTTCTGGCTCTTTCCGGCCTTGTCGAGGCCGTAGGCGAGGCTCGCGGCGGTCGGCTCGTTGATGATCCGGACGACGTCGAGCCCGGCAATGGCGCCGGCGTCCTTCGTCGCCTGCCGCTGGTTGTCGTTGAAGTAGGCGGGAACGGTGATGACCGCCTTCTCGACCTTCTCCCCGAGGAACGCCTCGGCGTCCCGCTTGATCTTCTGGAGGAGGAAGGCGGAGAGCTGTTGGGGGGTGTACTCCTTCCCGTAGATCCGGTAGCGGTGGTCCGTTCCCATCTTCCGCTTGAAGGCGGAGATGGTTCCCTCGGGATTGGAGACCGCCTGGCGGCGTGCGGGCTCGCCGACGATGAGCTGGCCGTCCTTCGTGAACGCCACGTACGAAGGGAACGCCTTGCCGCCACCGACGGTGGTCCCCTCGGCGCTCGGGATGATCACGGGCCGGCCTCCCTCGAGGAGGGAGGCGGCGGAGTTGCTGGTTCCTAGGTCGATTCCGATGATCTTCGTCATGGGTTTTTTCTCCTCGAAGACCTCGGGAGATTCTTCCCCCTCGATCCTCGGATTTGCATCATCGGAATGTATGCACTACTATAAAAGCGAGTGTGCGCCGAGGTTCTGCCCATTTCGTCTGGCGAACGTTCCCTCGGGAGAGCCGCAGCCATTCGGCCGGTCATCCGGGCCGACGATCCGGGGCTCGGACGATAGCTCGCGATCGTAGCATCGACCCCTCTCAACGCGCCAGCCGAAGCCACCCGGCCAGCGGCCGAAGGCTCCGGTACAGTTCATTCCCCGAAGGGGTAAGGGCGTACGCCTTCACGGGCCCTCGGGGGCCGTCCGCAAGCTCTCTCCGTACGAGACGGGCGCGTTCCAGGGAACGCAACGTCGACGTCAAGGTAGCGGGGCTCACTCCGGAAAGGCACCTCTGGATCGGCCCGAAGCGCACGATCCCGTACTTCCCGAGAAGGGAGATCACGCAGACGGCCCATTTCTTCCCCACGACGTCAATCAATCCGATGGGTGGGCAGGGGCACTCCAGTTCGCCCTCGCAGCACTGCGACACTCTGTCCGTACGTAGCGGCCCCTTATGAGCGCTTCAGCAATTGAAGTGACAGAGGTACCTATGGCCGAAGGAAAGTGTTGTGAGAAGGCCTGCTGCGTATGCGATCCGACGACCTGTCCGCCCGGCTGTTGTGACGACTGCTGTTGACGACGGGTCGCACGGTCCTGTTCGTCTGCGTAGAGAACGCCGCCCGGTCCCTGATGGCGGAGGCGATCTTCAACGCCGATCCACCGACCGGTTGGCGGGCGGTCTCCGCGGGGACGAGGCCGGCCGCGTCTCCGAACGCCCGGACGGAACCGATGCTCGGGGAGATCGGACTGAGGCTCCCACCGCATCCTCCTCGGGAACTGACGCCGGAGATGATCGACTCCGCCTCGATGCGGGTCACGATGGGGTGCCTGAACGACGCCAGTTGCCCGGCCCGACTGAAATCCCGGGAACTTCGAGACTGGGCGCTCCCGGATCCAGCGCGGCTGGATGACGACGGGTTTCGAGGCGTCCGCGATGAAATCCAGCGGCGGGTGCGCCTCCTCTACGACGAAGTTCGGGAATCCGCCTCGCCCCCGTCAACGGCCTGACCCGGGGGACCTTGTTGAGACCCCCACTACTGACTCGACTGGGTGCGGAATTCGTTGGGACTTCCGTTCTCGTCGGAATCGGGACGGGCGCAGTTGTCGGGGCTTCGAGGGTCGGAGGCGTCCCGCAGTGGGTGATGGCCGTCGCCTGGTTCTTCGCGGTACTCCTCCCGATCCTGCTTTGCCTCCGGGTTTCCGGGGCCCACCTCAATCCTGCGGTGACGCTGGGCTTGGCCGTCAGTGGTAGGATGCCGAGGTCGGAGGCGCCGTCGTACGTCGCCGCCCAGTTCGCCGGGGCATTCTTTGGGAGTGCGGTGGTCTTGTTCTCGCTCGGAGACTTTGCCCACCTGGGAGCCACGACCCCGTCGGTCGGAAATCTCGCTACGGTGTTCGCTGGCGAGCTGCTGTTCAGCGGGGCCCTGATCGCCTCCGTGTTCGCGCTGGCGGATCGACCCGAGGGAGGGGTCGGCTGGCGGATCCTGTTACCTCCGGCGACCGTGGGGGTATCGACCTACGTCATCGGACCGATCACGGGGAGTTCGCTGAACCCTGCCCGGACCGTGGCCCCTGCCGTCCTCTCGGGCACGTACACCGACCTCGGAGTGTACCTCCTGGCGGTGCCGCTCGCAGCCATCCTCGTCGCGCTAATGTGGAGGAACGACGTGACGAACCTGCCGTCCAACGGCCGACGAGTCGCCGCCGACCCGAAGGGAGTCGGACCGGCCGATTAGGTCACGGAACCGTTGGCGGGTTTCCGGTTGGGCGCCCACAGCAGGCGGGTAGCGCCGCCGGAAGCGAGCCCCCCGCGGCCGCCGTCAAATAGCCCGGCGCCCCTCGGGCCCTGATGCCGAGGCCGCGCGGCCCATGGACCGTGGAAGCCCGGCGCGTGTTGCCCGCCATGCGGGCCTGGCGGGCCGCCCTCCACCAGGAGCCGGAACTCGCCAACGAGGAGCGACGCACCCAGGCGAAGATCGTGGAGGCGCTCAACGCCCTCGACCTCCCCCCCGCGACTTTCGAAGGGTTCACGGGCGTCAAGGCCGTGATCGGCGCCGACCGCCCTGGCGCGGTGGTGGCGCTGAGGGCCGATATGGACGGGCTCCCGGTCAGTGAACGGAGCGGTCTGCCTTTCGCCTCGCGAACACCGGGACGGATGCACGCTTGCGGCCACGACGTCCACATGGCCTGCCTCCTCGGGGCGGCGGCGGCGCTGAAGCGTCGCGAGGGCAGCCTGCGCGGCCCCGTGGTGCTCCTCTTCCAACCCGCCGAGGAAGAGGGGAACCGGGGCGGAGCCCAGCCGTTCCTCGAGCTCGGGGCGTTCGAGCGGCCGAAGGTCGATTTCGTGGTCGGCCAGCACGTGGCCCCGGAGATCCCCCTCGGCCACATCGGCTGGAAGAAGGGAGCGATGATGGCCGCCGCGGACCACGTGATCATCCGGGTTCGAGGGCGTGCCGGGCACGCCGCCTACCCGCACGCCGGGCCGGATGCGGTCCTGACGGCCGCCGAGATCATCACCGGCCTGCAGGCGATCGTGAGCCGGGTCCGCGACCCGGTCGATCCGGTCGTGATCAGCATCGCCTCCGTCCACGGCGGCACCCGCCACAACGTCCTCCCCGAGGAGGTGCTCCTCGAGGGCACGATCCGGACCTTCCTCCCCTCGACCCGGCGGCAGATGGAGAACGCACTACGACGGCGGGTGGCCCACATCGCGGCGAGCAACGGCGCCTCGGCCCGGGTGACCATCCGGCACGGCTACCCGGTCACCTTCAATCCGCCGGCCACGACCGAGGTGATCGTCCAGGCGCTCGCCGAGGAGTTCGGCGAGGAGGCGGTCCAGGAGATCGAGCGGCCGGTGATGGGAGCCGAGGACTTCTCGCGGTATCTCGAGCGGGTGCCGGGAAGCTTCTTGTTCTTGGGCGTAGGAAGGGGGAGCGTGCCCGAGTCGTTGCACTCCCCGTCGTTCGCGCCACCGGAGGAGTCGCTGGTCTATGGCTGCGCCGCCCTCCTCGCGGCGACCGCCGGGCTTCAGAGGAGCTGATGACGGCCGTCGACGCCCTCCGCGCCCGGTTTCCGGCGCTCCGCGATCGTCCCGACGGCCCCACCCCGGCCTACCTCGACTCGGCGTGCATGAGCCTCGTCCCCCTCGAGGTCCTCGACGCCATGGAGGAGTACTATCGCGACTATCCCGGATGCGCTGGGCGCTCCCTCCACCGGTTCGCGGAGGAGGTCGGCCACCGATACGAAGGGGCGCGGGCGGGCCTCGCGAAGTTCCTGGGGGCCGAGAGCCCGGAGGCGGTCGTGTTCCTTCGGAACGCCTCGGAGGCGATCAACCTGGTCGCCCAGGGGCTCCCCTGGAAGGCGGGCGACGCGGTCCTGATCTCCGACCAGGAGCACAACTCCAACCTGATCGTCTGGCAGCGGCTGGCGAGCGAGCGGGGGATCCGGATCGAGGTCCTCAACCTCCCTCCCGGCGGGGGATTCCCTTCGGCCGAGTATGAGGAAGCGCTGAAACGTCAGGTGAGACTGGTGAGCCTGTTCCACACCTCGAACCTGGACGGTCGGACGCTCCCGGTCCGGGAGATCGTCGAACGGGCCCACGCCCACGGCGCGCGGGTGCTGCTGGACGGCTGCCAGGCCGCCCCTCACGTACCGGTGCGGCTACGCGAGTGGGGGGTCGATTATTATGCGATCAGCGCCCACAAGATGCTCGGTCCGACGGGGACCGGGGCCCTGGCCGGGACCGCCCACTCCCTCGGGGACCTGCGACCCCTGCTCGTGGGCGGCGAGACCGTCGAATGGTCGACGATGACGGAACACCAGCTCCGACCGCCGCCCCACCGATTCGAAGCCGGGCTCCAGAACTATGCCGGCGTGCTCGGGGTCCACGCGGCCGTCCGGTTCCTGGAGCGCGCCGGCCTCGACGAGATCCGCGCCCACGACCTCGCCCTCAACCGCAAGGTCTCCAAGGCGCTCGAGGGAGAGCGCCGGGTCCACGTGCTCGGCCCCACCGACCCCGGCGATCGGCCGAGCATCTACGCGTTCCACCTCGACGGCGTCGACGCGAACGACGCGGCCCTGTTCCTCGATGAAGGTTATCAGGTCCTGGTCCGCTCCGGGATGCACTGCGTCCACTCGTGGTATCGCAAGCGCAACCTTCCCGGCAACGTCCGGGCCTCGTTCTACCTGTACAATGACGAGCGGGACGCCGATCGGCTCATCGACGGCGTCCGCGAGATGATCGAGAAGATCCCGGCGTGAACCGGGGCCGTTCGGACGGCTACCGGTACATCGGCGGCGAGGCCGTCTGGGGCCGCTCCGTGTGGCCCTTCTCCTGCGCGTGCCGCTGGATCGACAAGAGCTGCTGCTCGATCCGCTCCGCTTCGTGGTAGAGGGGCACCGGGTCGAGCGGGGTCCGCAACAGGATGTGGTTGATCGTCTCGATGACCTTCGCCGCCGCGCGGGCGTCCGGATAATCGGACTGGGCCTCGGCGAGGAACGTCAGCACGTCGAAGCCGCGGCGCCGGCCTTCGTTGAGGAGGACCCCGGCGATCCCGGTGATGACCCCCTCGGTGAACGGGAGCATGTTGGGCTCGACATAGAGGTCCCGCGCCTTCCGGGTGCTCGCCACCCCGTAGACCTTCACGTCGGAGAGCTTCGGTGGCCGCCCGCGTCCGACGTCGCCCGCCGGCTTGTCGACGACCAGCCCCTCCGGCGACACGAGCATGGAGCAGCGCTGCTCCTGGACCCAATCCATGATCGAGGTCGCCAGCGGATGGATGATCGCCGGGGCGGGATGGAACTCCGAGACGAACGCCACAATCCGGTCGGCGACCCGTCCGGCCCGGTCCGCGGCCGGGCGACCCGCGTAGATCCGTACCGGGTGCTGGGGGTTGCCGCCCCGGACGAGCGAGACGGTGGGAAACGCCGGGGACTCGACGATCCCGATCTGTTCCATCTCGAGGGTGTCGATGAGGTAGTTGGCGACGATGGAGCTGACGAGGCCGACCGACGGGAAGCCGTCGATCACGATCGCGCCCTCGACGTCGACCCGCTTGAGCTCGTAGATCCGGACCTGGTCCGGTTGCATCGTCATGGTTTCTACAGCGACTTCTCGACGATCTGGCCAAGTTCGCGGCTGATGAGGTCGACGATATCCTTCGTCAGGGCGGCCCGGACGTTCGGGGGAACCGTCGCCATGCCGAGACGGGCCGTGCACGTCCCGACCCGGATGAGCGCGGCGTACTCCATCGCCCGCGCCTCGAGGAGCTGGCGCACCGAGTCTTTCAGGTCTCGGGCCAGCTGCGGGTCCTCCTCTAGCGTCCGTTCGATGTGGCGCCGGATCTCGTCCTTGATGATGTCGCGCGTCGCCTCCCGGACGATCTCCTCCGGCCGCAGCAGGTCGCGGGTACTCTTCATCAGGGTGTCGATGGGCTCGCCCGCCGAGGACCCGTCCGGCATCAGCGGCGACCATCGGCCCCCGCGGGATAAGCGTTTGTGCCGCTCGGCGGCGGCGCTCGGTCCGGAGGGCGCCCGGGCCGCCCGCGCGGCCATCTCTTTTAACGCGGGCCGGTGTGGCCCGGCCGCAGTGGGCCGGTAGATCAGTCCGGAAGATCGCTACCTTGGCAAGGTAGAGGCCGCGAGTTCAAACGGGGCACGGGAACCACCCGAACCCCGGAGATTCTCGCCCGGTCCACTCCTCTTTCCCGCCGGGCCGATCGGCCGGGTTCGTACATTGTCGAACCCCCCCACCGACATGAAGGCTTACCGATTTATACCGACCGTCTCCTCCCAAAGCGGTGGACGCCGAGCTCCGGGAGAAGATCGCCGGCGAGGTCGTCCTGTCGCCCCATCCGGGGCGCACGCTCCGCAAGTGGCGCGAGGATTTCGGCATCTCGCAGCGGGACCTGGCGAAAAGCATCGCCACCGTCCCGTCGGTGATCTCCGACTACGAGAGCGAGCGGCGCGCGAGTCCCGGCGCCGCGTTCATCCGCCGGTACGTCCAGGCGCTCGTCGACGTCGACGCTCGGACCGGTGGGAAGGTCGGCCAGCGCCTCGGGATCCGTCCGCACTCCGACGGGATCGTGGGGATGCGGGAGTTCTCCGTCGCCGTGCCCCTGAAGGCGCTTTCCGACCAGCTCGACGCCCGCGCCGTGAGCCGGGTCGACCTGCACCGCGACATCCACGGGTTCACTCTCCTGGATGCGCCGCGCGCGATCCTGTCCATCGACGCCGCCCACTTCGTCGAGGTCTACGGATGGACCACCCAGCGGGCCCTCATCTTCTCCAACGTCAAGTACGGGCGGTCCCCGATGGTGGCGATCCGCGCCCACCCGCTGAAGCCGGCCGCCGTGTTCTTCTCCGACCCCGGGCGCGTCGATCCGCTCGCGATCCGGCTGAGCGAGCTCGAGAACATCCCCCTCCTCACCACGCCGTTGGCCGCCGCCGAGGTGCTCGGGCGACTCGAGGAACTGTAGGACGGAAAAGGATCGCAATGGAAGCGGGAATCGTGAGCTACGGAGTGTACGTGCCGCGCCACCGGATCACGCCGACGGAGATCGGGAAGGTCTGGGGGGTCGACGGTGCCGGGATGGGCGCCGGGCTCAACGTCCACCGCAAGAGCGTCCCGGCCCCGGACGAGGACACGATCACGATCTCGACGGAGGCGCTTCGGACCGCCCTGATCCGCGGGGCGATCGATCCCCAGGAGATCGGCGCCTTGTACATCGGGAGCGAATCGCATCCGTACGCGGTGAAACCGTCGGCGACCGTCGTCGCCCAGGCGGTCGGCGCCACCCCGAACCTCACGGCGGCCGACTACGAGTTCGCCTGCAAGGCGGGGACCGCGGCGATCCAGACGTGCCTCGGGCTCGTGGGAGCCAAGATGGTCCGCTATGGCGTCGCCATCGGCACCGACACCTCGCAGGGGGCGCCGGGCGACGCCCTCGAGTACTCGGCGAGCGCCGGCGGCGCGGCGCTCATCATCGGCCGCGAACGGGTCATCGCCCGGGTCGAGGACACGGTCTCCTACACGACGGACACCCCGGATTTCTGGCGGCGGGAGGGCCAGCGCTACCCGAGCCACAGCGGTCGATTCACGGGCGAGCCGGCGTACTTCCGGCACGTCACGGAGTGCGCGCACCGGATGATGGAACGCGTCCACACCACCCCGGCCGACTACCAGCACGTCGTCTTCCACCAGCCGAACGGGAAGTTCCCGCAGCGCGTCGGAAAGCAGCTCGGGTTCACCGAGGCCCAGATGCGCCACGGTCTCGTGACGCCGTTCATCGGGAACACCTACTCGGGCGCGGCCCTGATCGGTCTCGCCAATGTGCTCGACCACGCGAAACCGTCGGAGCGGATCCTCATGGTCGGCTACGGCAGCGGAGCGGGATCCGATGCGTTCGACCTGACGACGACCGAGGAGATCGCCCAGTTCGACCGCTCCTTCGGACCGCCGGTCGAGCAGTTCCTCCACAACGGGATCGAGATCCCGTACGCGACGTACGCGAAATTCCGCGGCAAGATCAACATGGGAGGCGAGTAGCGTGCGCGACGTCGCCATTCTCGGCGTCGGGATGACGAAGTTCGGCGAGCTGTGGGACCGGTCGTTCCGGGAGATCGGGATCGAGGCCGGGTTCCAGGCGCTGGTCGACGCCAAGCTCTCCTCGGGGGACCTGGGAGCCCTCTACCTCGGCAACATGGCGAGCGGCTCGCTCATCGCCCAGGAGCACATCGCGCCCCTCATCCTCGACTACTCCGGCCTCGGTCCCCATCACATCGCCGCGGTGCGGGTCGAGGGCGGGGGCGCCTCGGGAGCCCTCGCGCTCCACGAGGGGTGGCTCGCGGTGGCGAGCGGCGCCCACGACTTCGTCGTCGTAGGGGGCGCCGAGAAGCTCACCGACGTGCCGGACGTCGAGGCGAGCCGCATCACCGGCGGCACCGCCGATCACGAGTGGGAGGCCGTCTTCGGCGCCACCCTCCCCGGATTGTGGGCGATGATCGCCCGCCGGCACATGCACGACTTCGGGACGACACGCGAAGCGTTCGCCCAGGTGGCGGTCCAGATGCACGAGAACGGTTCGAAGAACCCCAATGCCCACTACCGGAACAAGATCACCCTCGAGGCCGTCACCGGCGCCACGCCCGTCGCCGAGCCGCTCGGCATGCTCGACTGCGCCCCGTTCTCCGACGGGGCGGCGGCCGTGGTTCTCGGCCCGATGGAACGGGCCCGGAAGTTCACCGACACCCCGATCCGACTCGCGGCCAGCCAGGTCGCCTGCGATGCGATGGCGCTGCACCATCGAAGGGAGATCACCACCGTCGACTCGACGGTCGTGGCGGCCAAGCGAGCGTTCGCCCAGGCCCGACGCGCCCCGGCCGACGTCCAGCTCGTCGAGGTGAACGACGCCTACACGATCGCCGGGCTCGTGGCCCTCGAGGACCTGGGGTTCGTCGAGAAGGGGAAGAGCGGTCCGGCGTTCCTCAACGGCGAGTTCGCGCGCGGGGCCCGCCTCAGCATGAACACCTCGGGCGGGTTGAAGTCCCAGGGCCAGCCGTTCGGTGCCGTCGGCGTCGCCCAGGCGGTGGAGATCGTGCGCCAGCTGCGCGGCGAGGCGAAGGAGCGGCAGGTGAGCGGTGCGACCTTGGGGCTGGCCCACAACTTGGGCGGCACCGGCGGTACCAGCGTCGTGCACCTATTGGAGCGGACGAACTAGGGAGTAACCTCGATGACGATCGCACGATTCTGGCGAGAGACGCCACAGCGGTACAACCTGGGCGGCGCCAAGTGCACGGTCTGCCAGACCGTCTATTTCCCGCCGCGGTCCGTCTGCCCGTCCTGCGCGCAGCACCGGCAATCGATCGGCAAGCTCGAGCCGTTCCACCTCTCCGGGGAGGGGGAGGTCGTCACGTTCAGCGTCGTCCACGACGCCGCGGAAGGGTTCGAGATGCAGGTCCCCTACGTCCTCGCCATCGTCCGGACTCGGGAGGGCCCGCAGCTGACGGGCCAGGTCGTCGACGTCGACCCCAAGGAGGTGAAGATCGGACTGAAGGTCCGCGCCACGTTCCGAAAGCTCCGCGAGGAGGGGAAGGCTGGAGTCATCCATTACGGCTACAAGTTCGCTCCCGCCGAGGATTGGGACGGCCGTCCGCCAGGCCGGGGGATGCCGGCGCACGTCCCCTCGGAGCTGCCGACCCGCCCCGCGGAAGGAAGCGCCCGCGCGTGAACCGGTACGGCCCGCCCGCCCCGCAGCGTGACCCGGAGCCCGACGGCGCCCCCGACGAGGATTACGCCCGCGCCTACGCCGACGGATACGGCGAGGGACTCCGAGAGGCGTTCCGCGAGCTCCTCTCGCACGCTTCGCGGGGCCACACGCCGCAGGAGCTTCGGATGCTCGTCGAGAGCCGGCTCGCCCGCGTCAAGGAGGATATCGAGTTCAAGCGTCGCAGCATGCTCGCGCCGCCGCGGCGACCGGACTGGGGCTCCCTATTGCGGAGCCCCGCCCCCGCGCCGACGGTCCTGGGGAGCCTGGCGACGACCCCCGTCCCGAGAGCCGGAGGGACGTACCTGTGGTGGGAGGCGCGGCCGCAACGGTCGGTCGACTTCGTCGCCGCGAATCTCGGACGTTTCCCGCGCCTCCTCTGGATCTCCATCCATCCGCCTCCCGGGAGGCCCGACCTTCCACCGGAGAAGTTGACGGCCCTGCGGGTCGGGCCCCGGCTCTCAGCGCCGACCGCCGGCGAGGGGACCCTCGGTCCCGAGCAGATCGCCGGCCAGGTCCAGGATGCCGTGGCCGAGCCCGGCGGGGCTCTCGTGTACCTCGAGGCGGTCGAGTTCCTCTCGACCGAATACCAGACCGAGGGGATGCATCGGCTCGTGAACTTCATCGCCTCGAAGGTCGTGGGAACGACGTCGGTGTTCGTGGCCTCGGTGGATCCCGATGCCCTCGCGCCCACGGACCGCAGCCGGCTCGGCCATTCGTTCGGGACCGTTTCCTAGGGGGTGCCCTCGGGTCGATGGAGATCGCCTTTTT
>JABCYU010000007.1 GCA_013290045.1 Methanobacteriota archaeon
CGGTGAGCGCCGGAGCACCGGGGTTCGCGAGCAACCTCACGATCCAGCCGGTGTTCCACCCGTGGATCGCCACGACGATCGTTCTCCTGAACCTGACGCCGGACCAGGGATTCAATCTCAGCGTCGTCGTGCGGGACTCGGCGACCCGGCAGCCGATCGATAACGCCACCGTGGAGGTCGGGTACACCTACCTGCGGCACACGATGGCCCCGGGGTGGGCGAACTTCTCGAACGTCCGGCCCCCCGGAAGCTGGGGGGTCGTCGCCTCGGCCTCGGGTTACGCCTCCAACCAGTCGTTCGTGGTGCTCGGGCCGCTTACGCCGCGGGCGTCGATCGCGATCTACCTCACGCCGCTCCCCTGCGTCCCGCCCGGATGCGTCGCGCCCCGCGGGGCGACCCCACCCGGGACGTTCTCGCTGTTGCCCGGTAGCAGCGGGTCGCTCACGTTCCTGTTGGCCGCTCCGCTGATGTTCCTCGCCGCGTCGATCGCCTACGCCCTCTACTTGCGCCGGCGGACGGCGTCCGGGCGGCCCGCGTGACGGCCCCGAGCCCCGCGAGGTGCCGTCGCGTTTCGGGCGGCCTTATAGGCCGCCCGTCCTACCCCGGCGGTCCGGCGGCGCGCCGGTTCGGGAGGTGACGCGTTGGTCCGAGAGGCCCTCCGATCGGCGCTCCGCAGCTGGCTGCCTGCCCGCCCCACGTTCATCGACCAGGTGAAGACCCTGGAGGTACCCCCGGTGACCGAGGTGAAGCGCCGGTTGCTGCGGGGCGATTACGACGGCGCCGTCCTCTTCGCCTACCCCCGGGCGCTCGAAGACCTCGAGCGCGCCTATGGACGGGTGTTCAGCCCGGAGCTCACGCACGCGGAGATCCTCGTCCGAGGGATGCAACCGGAGATGGGGAACCTGCCGGAGATGTTCGTCCGGCTCCACCGGCTCTACGAGCCGGTCCGATACGGGGGCGGAGGCCCCCGCTCGCCGTCCGACCTCGAGGGGATCATGATCAGCATCTACTCGCAGCGGCCGATGTGGACGCTGTACACCGAGCTCCTCGCCCGGACCCCGGACGAGCCGTCCCGGGGCGTGCCCGTCCCGTCGGGGGCGAACGGCGTCCCGGTGGAGGGGAACTGAGCGTGCCCGCGCTGCCGTTCCCGGTCCCGCCGGAGATCGTCGGATTGTTCACGAACCCGACGTTCGGCATCCCGTTCCTCGTGACCGCCGCCGTCCTCGGTTCGTGGTTGTACTGGAACCCGCTCGGCGCGCCCGCCTCGCTCGGCACGCGGGCGACGTGGCGCGCCCCGGCCCACGACCCGGTGTCGAGGACGTACTACGCCCTCACCGCCGGTCTCGTGAGCCAGGTCGTCTCGGCGACGTACGAGCGGTTCGAGACCGCCGTGAAGGCGAAGTTCGGCCGGACCCTGGGCGAGCTACCGGTGACCTCGTGGGGGCGCGAGCGCGCGGGGATCCCCCAGGCGCGCGAGCTGCGGCGCCTGGCGGCGCAGCTCCGCGAGGCGTACCAGCAATCGCTCCTCTGGGAGGCGCCGATCCGCATCCGATGGGCGTTCTGGCGGACGCCGGAACAGGACCGGGCGCTCTTCGAGGGCCGCGTCCACGACCGGCTCGATTCCACTCGACACATGATCGCGTTGATGGAGCAGAGCCGATGAGCGAGCGTCGATCGAGGAGCGCCCCCGCGTCGATGGCCGGACGGGGCGGCTGATGTCGACCTCCGGCCCGGCCCGGACGGGTGCCCCCTCCCCCGCCGCTCCCCCGTCCCCATCGCCCCCGCCGGTCGACACCCTCGCGAGCGGCGACGCCGAGGCGGCGGCGACGCTCCTCTCGGCGCTGCAGGGCTCGATCGGCCAGGAGGTGATGGGCTACGAGCCCGTCGTCCGGCTCCTCGCCATCGCGCTGGTCGCCGAGGGCCACGTGCTGCTCGAGGGGGTGCCCGGCCTCGCCAAGACCTACCTGGTGCGGCGCTTCGCGAGCAGCCTCGCGCTGTCGTTCAAGCGGATCCAGTTCACCCCGGACATGCTCCCGTCGGACATCGTCGGCACCGTGGTCCTGAACCCGGCGAGCCAGTCGTTCGAGTACCGGCGGGGCCCGGTCTTTGCCAACGTCATCCTCGCCGACGAGATCAACCGCGCACCCCCGAAGGTCCAGTCGGCGCTCCTCGAGGCGATGCAGGAGCGCCAGGTGACCGTCGACGGCATCACCTACCCGCTGCCGCGGCCGTTCATCGTCATCGCGACGCAGAACCCGATCGAGCAGGAGGGGACGTACCCCCTCCCCGAGGCGGAGCTCGACCGGCTGCTGTTCCGGATCCTGATGGACTACCCCTCCCCCGATTCCGAGATGACGATCCTTAGGACCCATGGCGCGATGCCGGAGATCCCCGAGCGTCCGCCCGTCGTCGACAGCGGGGCGATCGCCCGATTGCACAGCGCGGCGAGCCGGGTCGAGGCGCGCGACGACGTCATCGAGTACCTCTCGGGGGTGATCCGCAGCACCCGCGACGACCCCCGGATCCTGGTGGGCGCCTCTCCGAGGGCCGGGGTCCAGTTCCTTCGGTCCGCCAAGGTCTCGGCGCTGTTCTCCGGGCGGGGCTATGTGATCCCCGAGGACGTGAAATCGCTGGCGTTCTGGGTGCTGAACCACCGACTTCTGCTGCATCCGGAGGTCCTGGCCCAGCAGTACAGCACCGACCGCCGCGGCGTCGAGGGTGTGCTGCGCGAGATCATCTCGGACAAGCTCAACCGGATCCCGGTCCCCCGGTAGGGCCGCCCCGCGAATCGAGGCCGCCGTGATCACGCGCCGCGGATGGGCCGCCATCGGCGACACCCTCGCCGCCCTGTTCGTCGCGCTCGTCACCCTGAACCCGCTTCTCGTGCTCCTCGCGCTCGTCGCCTTCGCCTTCGTCGCGACGCAGGTCTCGGTGTTCCACCGCTCGACCGCGGCGTTGACCCCGGGGTCGTTCCGCGTCGAGCGGTCGCCGCTGTTCAAGCGGATGCCCGTGGGGCTCGAGGTCGTCGTCACGGTGACGGCGACCTACACCGGGACCCGCGGCTTCTGGGGGGAGATGTACGATGTGCTCCCCGATTCGTTCGACCTGCGGGACGGCTCGACCCGCCTGCGGACCTGGTGGGCCCCCGGCGCCACGCATCGGCTCGCCTACGTCTTCCGACCCGGCATCCGCGGCGGCTTCCTGCTCGGACCGACGATCGTCGCGGCGCACGATCCGTTGGGATTCGCCCGGACGACCGTCGTCCTCCCGACCGCGGCCCCGGCGACCGTCCTGCCCGCCAGCCTCGGGGTCCGACCGTTCCCCGTCGGCCCCACCCTGCCGAACCGCGCCCCCGGTCGCCTGATCCTGCGTCGGAAGGGGTTCGGGACCGAGTTCCGCTCGCTGCGCCAGTACCAATCGGACGACGATATCCGCCACATCGCCTGGAAACGCTCGACGCTCCAGCAGCTGTACGTGCGGGAGTTCGAGCAGGAGAGCCGGCAGGACTACCTGTTGGTGATCGACCTCGACCCGACGATGCACGCCGGATTGTGGGGGGAGAGCGCCCTCGACAAGAGCGTCGAGGCGGCGACGATCATCGCCCAGATGATCGCCCGTCAGGGCGAGGACCGGGTGGGCCTGTTGACCTACGCCGGCGGCATCTTCCAGTTCCTCCCGCCCGGACGCGGCCCGCGCCAGATGAAGCGGCTCACCGACAACCTCGCGCTCACCTCGACCCGCTCGGCCGGGTTCAACCTGCCGATGGCGCTCACCGAGGTCGCGGGCCGGCTCAAGGTCCACACCCATGTCGTGGCGTTCACCTCGCTCTCCGGGCCGATGGAGAACCTGGGCGCCGCCCGGGTCCGGTTCGGTTCCCGGGGCCACCGATTGTACCTGTTCGTCCCGGACCTGGGGAGCTTCTACCCGACGGCGACCGACCCGATCGGGGCGGTGGCCCTCCCGTGGGCGTCGGAGAGCGAACGGGTGCGCCGCGAGGCGGCGATCCACGCCGTCGAGCACGTCGGGTTCCCGGTCGCCGTCTTCGGTCGTGAGGGCGCGGCCGACAAGGTCCTCGCGACCTACCAGCGGATCCGGGCGTGGGAGAACTCGAGATGAAGATCGACCCGTGGCGCTCGGCCACCATCGTTCCCGTGTTCCTGTACGCCGTCGTCGCCGCGGTGTGGGCGTTCACGGGGGTCACCGTCGGCCTCGTCGCCGGATTCTTCCTGACCGGCATCGCGCTCCCCGGCGCGGCGCTGTACGGCCGCCGGCTGTTGCCGTTCGCCCCCGGCGCGATCCTCGCCGCCGCGATCGGGCTCCTCTGGTTCTTCAACGGGGCGCCTCCCACCGGTGCGCTCGGGGACGTCGCCGCCGGGGTGCTGCTCGCCTCGCCTCTCGTCTTCCTGGCCGCCGTGTGGGTGACCGAGGACCTCCCCGGGACGAGCGTCGCGATGGTGATCATCGGGTTGACCGACGCCGTCGGTCTGCTGGCGGCGTCGCGGAACCTCGGAACCGCTCCGGGCACAAACGGCCCGTCCGGCCTGCTCGACGCGACCGCCGCCGTCTACGGCCAGCAAGGGAGTGCCATCGCCCAGCTGCTCCGGGGCCGTCTGCCGTCGAACATCCCGATGTCGTCGACCCCGGATGCGCTGTTCGTCCTGCTCGGGATCCTGGCGATGGTCGGGCTCCTGCTGAGCCTGCTGCGCGGACCGGGGATCGAGTGGTTGAGGTCGGCGCCGGGCCCCGCCCCTCCCCGCCACCCGGCCGGGACCCGGGTCCCCCATCCCGTGCCGTCCCCCGAGCTCGCCGGGATCCTCGCTTCGGCGACGCGCTCCGAGCTCCCGGAGTTCCCCTCGTACACCGGGCTCTACCCGGTCCTCGCCGCCGCCGGCGCCGCGGCCGGGTTCCTCGGTGTCGCCGAGTTCGCCCCGACCTACGCCCTCCTCGCCGTCGCGTTGGGGGTCGCCCTGGCGGTCGTCTATCTGTTGGTCACCGGCGGGGCGCGCCGGGTGGCTCGGCCATCGCCATCGCCACCGGCGGGGCCGCTCGCCGATCCGCGGCGCCCCAAGCCGCGCTGACCGGGGGCTGCGGGTCGAGCCCGACGCGTATATCCCGCCGTGCCCGAGCCCCGTTCCGGGTCCCCCATGGTCGCCCCGCTCCGGGTCGTGCGCGATTCCGCGGGGTGGTTCTCGATCGGTACGGCCCGGAAGGCGGAGGCGCGCAGGAGTCACCGCTGCGTGGAGTGCGGCGCCTCGCGCCCCGACGGGCGGAGCGCCTACTGCACCCGTCGTTGCCAGTGGCGGTTCCGGGGCCGCTTCTTCTGGGACGCGGCCCGGACGTTCGTCCTGCACCGGGACCGGTTCACCTGCCAGCGATGCCACGTCCGGCACCGCGTCCGCGACCTCGAGGTCGACCACATCGTGGAGATCGCCCTCGGCGGCAGCTCGCTCGACTACGACAACCTGCAGACGGTGTGCCGGGCGTGCCACCGGAAGAAGACGGCCGAGTTCCTGCACCGCCGGGCGGCGGTCCGACGGCTCGGTCGCGTCACGCCCCCGGTGGAACCGGACGAGGGGAACCCGAGCTGGTTCCCGGCGTGAACGGGAGCTCGTAGGCGATCCCGCCCCCGGACGGCGCCGGGGAGCTCGGCCGGGGGGAGCCGGGGGGCGTCGGCAACTGACGTGCCCAGCGGGCGAAGGCGTAGACGACCGCCGCATCGACGCCGAGGACGAGGAAGTTCCCCCCGAGGGCACCGAGCAGGCTCAGCGCGACCAGGAACGAGATCGCCCCGGCGCTGAACGCGAGCCGGCGGTCGGCGCGTTCCGGACCCGCGAGGCGGGGCACGAGGTATCCGAGCGTGGCGACGGACAGGGCGACCATCCCGACGATCAGCACGAGCAACGGGATGTGGAAGATCGGCGCGAACCAGTTGATCGCGAAGAACGTCCAGACGAAGGCGGCGCCCACCGCGGCGGCCTCGGGGACCGAGCCATCCCCGACGAACTCGGGAAGGCGGGGGAACGTCGGGGCCGATCGAAGGCCGAGCGCGGTGAAGGCGGCGATCGCCGCCAAAGAGCCGAGGATGTACGGCCATGCGAGGTGCCAACCCCAGCCGAACAGCGCGAACATCGCGACGACCGTTGCGGTGAAGATCGCCAGGAGGGCGCCGTAGCCCCGGTCGGAGACGAAACGCTGGCCCTCGGTCGCTGGAAAGACGATCTGGACCACGAGGATCGGGAGACCGATGCTGAAGACGGCATGGAAGATCGTCAACTGCGAGAGCCACAGCCAGTTGACCCCGAACGAGTGGCCGTAGGCGCCGACCGGTCCGATCAGGGCGGCGTCGAAGTAGGTCTTCGTGCCGATCGCCTCCTCGGCGAACGCGTACGCCCCGCCGAGCAGCAGGATCATCGGCCAGCCGCCACCCCGTCGGACGGACGTCTCGCGGATCAACAGGACGCCGGCGCCGTACAGCCCGAGGAGGAAGGCGAGGGCGATGGGATTGAACAGCGTGAACACCGGCGTCGATCCGGTGAGGAGCTCCGGGAACGTGATCGACAGGATGACGAGCAGCAGCTCCGCCCGATGTCGTCGACCCCAGGGGATAAGGCGAGCGGGCCGCGACGGCCCTGAGCCGTCCGATCGCGTCGACACCGGGGGCGGCGGGAGCGGGAGGGGGGCGGATCCGGCGCTTGTCTGGCCGATGGAGTCGGGCATCGTCGTTCCCGAAGATTTGACCGGGGGACGGGGTATTTGAAACGCCCCGGAACTGTCCGGCGGCCCCCGGGAACCCCCGACGGAGCCCAGCGCGCGCGGGAATCCCCATCGGTCCGCGGTCGGCGGGGCCAGCGGCCCGTTCAGTGCGGGACGTACCAGACGTAGTACGTCGAGAGCCCGAGAACGATCACCGACCACCAGAGGATGAGCTCGGTCCGCATCCACAGCTTGTAGCGGCGGAAGCGGAACCGTTCCGGGACCCACGGAGTTCCGGCGACGAGCAGGATGTAGATCCCGAGGGACTCGGCCGCCACGCCCGCGATGAGCATCAGCGTCGGGACCCAGTAGAACTGGTTGGAGAACTCGGAGGCGAGGTCGGGAAGGACGTACTCGAGGTACTGGGGGACCATCCACGCCAGGACGATGGGGATGTTGAGCAGGACCATCGAGCTCTGGATGTACATGTGGGCGCGGACGTGTCCGCGGCGGACGACGAACATCCCGATCAGCAGGACGATCGCGATCACCACCTCGAAGACGGCGACCATGTCCGACGTCGACGGGGCGTAGGTACCGAACAGAGTCCCCATCGCCCGTTCACCCCGCCCGCGCCGGCGCCGGTGGTGTCGAGCCGGAACGGCGCGCTACCGGTTCAGAAGTCATGGGGCGGGATCAGGTCCAGGACCGTCTTCTCGCGCATCTGCAGCCGGAACTCCTCCCAGAGGCGGCGGACGTCGGCTTCGTTGAGCCCGAGGAGGTAGACGGGGGAGACGAGGGGGGCGGCGTAGGCGACCTCGATGATCACGATGGCGCGGATACGGCGCACGTCGGCGCCCTCGTGCTTGTACAGTTCGAGCGCCTTCCAGTAGTCGTCACCGGAACGCAGGACCTTGGCCGTCCCCCGGAACCGGTAGCCCTTGCGGACGAACGGATCGACGACGTTCACCTCGGTCTTCGGGTTCTCGAGCAGGTTGCGGATCGTCCGGGGGGATTCCACGTCGGCGAACACCAGGTGGTTGTCGTCCCAGACCGTCAGCGAGCCCTTCGGCGACAGGTTGGGGGTGCCGTCGGGGGAGATGCTCGCAACGTAGCCCAACCGCTGCTCGCGGACGACCCGTTTCATGTCCTCGGTCAGCCCGGCCATGGCCCACGGGGGTGCGAAGCCCTGCTTATGGGTTTGGTATTCTCGGAAACGCGGGACCGGGCCCCCCGGGCTCCGTCAGTGCGGGGGGCTCGGGGCCGCCGGATCCGGCTCCTCGCTCCAGTCGGGGGGGAGCGGCGCCAACCGGGCGGAGGCCGTCGGTAAGCCGGCCGCCGGGGACGCCACGGATCCCGGGGGGCGTGGCGGGGGCCGTCGGGTCCACCAGACGATGGCTCCGGCGACGAGGGCCGCCGTCCCTCCGAGCGCCAGGCCGAGGAGCAGCCAGGTGGGCGGGCCGCCCGCCGAGCCGTTCGTCGAGGGACCATGGGGCGGTCCGCCCATGTTCGGCCCCGTGGCACTGGCGGTCCGGAACCAGAAGGTGACCGGGTGGGCGAGCGGGGTTCCCGTGGAGCTTTGCGCCGATGTCGAGAGGGTCACGGTGTAGGTCGTGTCGAACGCCAAGGGGGCGCTCGGGGTCCATTCGAGGACGCTCGACGACACGTTCACCGAGCCGGACGGCGCCCCGGGGGCGATCGAGAACGCGGCCCTCAGGGAGGTCCCGTTCATCGGGCCGTCAAAGGTGACCCACACCGAGGCGTTCCGGGAGACGTTGGTCGAGCCGTTCATCGGCAGGACGGCGGTGACCAACGGGGCGACAGCGGAACGGGTCGTGAAATCGAACGTGTAGGGAACCGCGAGCGTGGAGCCGGATCCCGTCGAGGCATTCGCCGCGATCACCACGGTGTACGTGGTGCCCGCGTCCAGAGATCTCGAAGGGGTCAGGGTCAGGTTGCGATCGAGCGGATCCCACGCCGGGGCGAGCGGGACGCTCGGGCGGATCGACACGGCCGCCTGCGTCGTGCTCGGATTCATCGAGAATCCGAACGCGATGACGATGGGGGGCGGGTTGAGGGCGATCGAGGTGGAGCCGTTCCCGGGGGTCGTCGACTGGACGATGGGAAGGAGCGGGATCGCCGTCCATTCGACGCCCGTCACCTGCGCGAGGGTCAGGGTGCCCAGGTCATCCTGGAACGTCGTGGCGACGGTGTACCCCGGATGCGACCAACCGATGTTGGTCAGCACCGCCCCCACCAGCGGGGTCGCCCACGCGCCGGAGGGATCGGAGGTCCCGGACGCCGCCAAGCTTCCGTTCGACGAGAAGCGGACGCTGACCGAAGCCCCGCGGACCGGCGAACCCGAGAGGGAGAGGTTCGTGTGAACGCTCCACGCGACCCGGACGATCCCGCGCGAGAGCGTCTGATAGGTGTCCTGCGGCGCCAAGGAGGTGTCGAGGGCGTAGACCGAGGCGCTCCCGGTGGCGAGCACTCGGGAGGGGTACGCGCTGGCGATAGTACAGTTCACGAGCGAGGTGGAGCCCGAATACCCCACCACCTGGCCGTGGACCTGCGAGTCGGTGATCGTCAGCGTCGAGCTGCCCTGGTTTCCATAGTACCCTCCCCGCGCGGTGAGGTTGCTCGCAACGACCCGCGTCGTCGCCGCGCCGAACTGCTGGATCTCCCCGACCTGACTGTGGGAGATCGCCACGCTCCCGCCGAACGGGTAGATGTTCCAGGTGAAGATCGACGTGTTCCAGAGCCGCAGGGCGAGGCCGTCCGAAGCGAGGGCGAAGTGGGGATAGTGGCCCTCGACGAGGCCGGAGAGGACGAGGCTTCCTGCGTCGAGGTTGAGGGCCATCACGACGTCCGGCGAGTTCACGATCGTCAGGTTGCTCCCCTGCCAGAGCATCACGGCGAAGACGAGGACGTAGCAGTTGACCACCCGGACCGAGTAGTTGAGCCCGGAGACCTGGGCGGCGCCCGGGAACGTCCAGTTTCTCCATCCTTGGAGTCCGGGGAGGGTGAGGTTGGCGCGCGCCCCGGACTTGAAGTTGAGCCAGATATTGAACCCGGCCGAGTCGCCGGCGGAGAAGTTCGCCGTGGACGGCGTGAACGGATTATCGAAGAGAATGACGTCGGAGGAGTACCACGAGTAGAGGACGGTGAGGTTCGCCTGGCCGACGAGCTCCGTATCGAGCCAGCCGCTCGGGTATCCCACGAGCGAGGAGATGACCGTGACGTTGGAGTTCCCCTCGTAGGCGGCTCCCCACTGGTAGCCGTTGGTGGTCACATTGGCGTAGGCGACGACGAACCGGGAGTGGCCCGTCATCTGCAGGTTCCACTCCACATCGTACGCCTCGCCGATCGCGAGGTTCGAGGCGTTGACGAACAGCAACCCCTTGCCGCTGAGCCGGATGTTCCCGAGGACGGTGAGCGTCACCCGCTTCGTTGGACTGTGGACGTAGAGGGTCGCGTTGTCCTGGACGGTGATGTTCCGTACCGTGAGATTCGCCGAGACGATCATCGCCGTCGTGCCGGAGAGGTTGAGGTCGGACGGGGAACCCGAGGGGGCCGGGGACATCGGGTGGCTCGCGCCAACGAACGGGGCCGGGGGGAGCAACCCCGTCCTGACCGCGGGGGACGATGGAAGGACCACCGCGTGGCGACCGTGGTCATCCGTCTCGGAGAGGGTTCGCCCTACCTCCGGCAGGCTCGGTAGCGGCGATCGGGGGCTCTTCGCCCCGGGTCCCATCGAGGGGATGGAAGTCGCCGAACCCCGGTACTTGGCAACGTGAACGCTCGCCCCGAGCGCCACGGGAACCAGCTCGAGCGGGCCAGCGAGCAGCAGCACCACCCCGAAGATCAGCGCGGCGGCGGCCGGCGAATGACGCGGCCGTCGCGATTGGGCATTCGCCCCCCGGTTCGGAGATGGGCCTCGACGGGCCGCCGGAGGCGCCGGGCGGGGATCCCTCACGGATAGAACTCGCGCGGTAGGTCGGATAAACCCGTAGGGAGGAGTCGGCCGCCCGAGCGGGCCATCGAGGCGAGGGGGACCTTCGGGGGTCCCCTCTGGGAGATGGACCGAAGCGCTTAGACGCCGGCACCGGTCGGCCGAGCGTGGCGCTCACCGGTCCGGCACCCGAGGGGAATCCGGCGCCCGCCGACCTGAGCCCCGAAGCGCGCCGCTGGCTCCACGACAAGTACGAACGGTTGGCCGCGGAGGAGGGTCAGCTCTCCACCAGCCGCACCTCGTACTATGCCGCCATCGGAACCGTGTTGATCACCGGCCTACTCGTGGTCGTGGAAGGGCTGACGAACCAGCCGTTGATCCTCACCGGGGTGGTGACCTTCCTGGCCTCCCTGGGGATCCTCATCTCGTCCGTCTGGGCCGTCCTCCTCCATCGGACGAACGACGCTAAGAACCTCTGGCGGGAAGCGGCGCGACGCCTCGAGGAGACGAACCCGCCACTCCTCGGAGTCTGGAAAGCCCCGATCACGCTCCGTTCCGGAACGACCGTTCAGATCGATCTCCTACGCCCGTACCTCGCCCATCAGGAGAGGTTCGCCACCGAGAGGGGGATCTCGTGGATGGATCGGGCGAACCCCGCCGCCCTGACCGAGGTGCTTCCGCTCACCTTCCTCACCATCTGGGGATCCGTGCTGGCGATCGTGTGGGTCTGGTACTTGGTCATCCGGTAGGAACGGGCCCGGATCCTCCGACCGAGATGTACCGCGAGTGGGCCCATGGTTGGGCCGGTCGGTCCGCTTCATCCACCCTGGCGGCACGGGAGGCGACCGTCGCGGATCGCCTCAACGAGGAGCCGATAGTCTGCGGAGTTCTGTTCCGCGTACGCCTCGGCGAACTTGGTGATCGCCACGTCGAACAGATCCTTCTCTCCGAGATACCCGGCGATGATCGCCGGATCGCCGGTCCGCGCATGCGCGCGAGCGAGCGCCGTCGCACAGAGCTCGGCGTGGCCGGCGAGTTCCCGAGCTCCCATCTCCCCGATGTCGACCGCGAACTTCATGTCGCGGAGCTGGCGGATGTAGAAGTCCCGGGAGCGCCACCGGCTCCACCCCAGGAGCACGTCGCTCGCCTCCTGGATGAGGTGCTGTCCGACCACCACCCGTTGGGCGTGATTGGGGTAGATGCTCCGCGGCAGGTAGGCTTCGAGCGCCGAGTCATCGGCCTCTTTGAGCTGGAGGAACAGCGGATCGCCGACGTCGCCGTCGCCGAGGAGAAGCAGGACCGAGCAGGTGGTGCCAACGCTCCCGACGCCGACCACCTTCTGGGCGACGTCCACGACCTCGTAGCGGTCCAGCAGCAGCCGTCGTTCCTCCGGAAGGGTCGAGCGGTACCGGTCGAAGAACGTCCGGGAGGCGTAGTCGTCGGCGGGATCCCGGTAGTGGACGATGAGCGGGGGTTCGTCGCGGATCCGGACCTTTCCACCGGGCCCGGGCCTCGCCATCTTCGGGAAGGCGTGGAGATCGGTCTGCCCACGCGCTCGCGCGACGGCGCGCCGGACCATCGCCCGGCCGATGGGGGAGAGCTGCGAAAGGCTCTCGGCCCGGTCGAGGTGCCAGTACCACACCGACAGGTACGGCATCGAGGCGAATCGCTGCATCCAGTTCCGGTAACCATGGACCGTCGAACGGACCACGCTCCTGAGGTCGGTCCGCGAGATCCGGTTCTGCTGGCCGGCGACGAACAGGCTCGTCGCGAGGCGCTTCACGTCCCACTCCCAGGGACCCGGGAGCGTCTCGTCGAAATCGTTCACGTCGAAGACCAGGTCGCGCTCCGGGGTTCCGAAGACGCCGAAGTTGCCGAGGTGGGCGTCCCCCGCGAGTTGGACCCGTATTCCGCTGGCCGGTGTTCCCGCGAGATCGCGGGCCATGATCGTCGCCGCCCCGCGCAGGAAGGCGAACGGCGAGGCGGACATCCGTCCGTACCGGATCGGGAGAAGCTCGCGGCGTCGGCCGCGGTCGGCCGTCTCGAGAAGTCGGATCGGATCCGGTCGATCCGGGGACGGCGACCAGAGGGCGTGTCGGGATCGCGGCACCCGCTTTCGGATCGCCTTGCCCTTGGCCGCGCGCTCGGCGCGGCTGAGGGGGCGGGCGGTGCGGATTCTCGGAGCGGGTCGTCGTGGGGCCTTCGTCCCCGCCCTATGGCTCTGAGGAGCATGGCCTCATCGGCCTAACCCGAGATCGACGACGGGTCGGGGGTACCCAGCTCGAAGGTTCGTTCAATCCGCTCCCTCCGACCGGACGGTAGCCGCCCGGTTCTCGCTCGCCGCTCCGACCCCGCCGGGATTCAGCCGGGCCGTCAGTATGCTGATAGGAGTGGTCCGGCTAGGGCTGGGGGGTAGGCGGTGCCGATCGAGATTCTCGAGTTCGGGGAGCTTCGCCGCTCCGCCGAGTCTCAGGTCGCGGCCCTCGATGCGTCGGACAACGATCCATCGCTCGACCGCCGGGCGGTGCGACGTGCCGCCCGGCTCGGGCAGCCGTACGCCCCGTACGTCGCCTTGTTCGCGGTCGAGCGCGGCGAGATCCTCTCCCGGGTGGGCGTGATTCGCCGGGAGATGGTCACCGCCGCCGGTCGTTTGCGCTTCACCGGGATCACCGACGTGGTTACGCGACCCGACGCGGGTCGGAGGGGTCTCGCGGCGCGGTTGCTTCGGGCGGTCCACCGTCGGGAGCGCTCCGCCGGGATGCCGTGGACCTTCCTGTGGACGCGCCGCTCCTGGGGCGCCCACCGATTGTACGAGACCCTCGGCTACGAGGACCTCCTCTCCCTTCCCGTCGCCGTGGTCAAGCTGCGTCGGGGTCAACGACCCCGCCGACCGGCCGGGTTCTCCCTCCAGCGAGCCCGGGCGACGGACGCGGGACGCATCGAAGCCGTGTTCCACGCCGCGACCCGGGGGCGCCTCGGCTACCCGCAGCGTCGCCCCGGAACGCTTCGCCTGCGATTCTCGATGGGTTGGAGGAAGCCGGAGGAGCACCTCATTCTTCGACACGGCCGAACGGCCGTCGGGTACGCCTACGCCACCGAGGGGCCGCACCATGTCGCGGTCCACGAGGCGTTGGTCACGGACCCGTCCCATCAGGCGATACTCCTCGATCTCCTCGAGCGCCTCGGCGGGGACCGATTCCTCGGCTTCACTTCGACCACCTTCGTGAACGACGCGGCGCCCGACCTTCGGGAGCGGGGGTTCACGATCTGGCCGAGTTCCCATGCCGTGCTGATGGGACGGTCTCTCGAGCGCGTGAGCCGTTCGGATCGGGCGGCGGTGAAGGACGTGTTCCGAGACCCACGGCTCTCCTGCCACCGGGGAGACATGTTCTGAGGCGACGGGGTCGACGCGCGCCGAAACGTCGAGTGCCCCGGAACCGCCCGGAGAGTTTCGGCAACGATGCCGGGAGTTGTTCGGCCGCCCGCGGCCTCGCCACGTCGCCCGGAGCGCTAACGAGTCGGGGGGACGGCCCTGACCCCGTCGGGCGATTCGACCGTGAGGCCGGCCTCCCGTGCCGCCTGGAGCGCCCGATTCAGGCCGGCGAGAGAGATCCGGTGACCCCGATGCTCCAGAGCTTCGAGAATCTTTCGTCGCCGCATCGCACCGGGCGACGCTCGAAGGATCTCGAGGACGCTCGCGACCACTCCGGCGGGGACTCCGCGGGCGGAGCTCGATGCGGCCGGAGTGGAAACCGGCATCGTGGTCCGGGACGACCTGCCGGATATTTCGCCTCGCCCCTCGAACCTACCGGCGCGAGCGCGTCACCCGAGAACGAGAATATCATAGCCCGACCCGGCCGTTGAATCGGGACGCCGGCGATTTCGAATTCCGCGAGCTACCGGTGCCCGCGATCTAAACTGCGAACGGAAGCGAACGATCAGGGATCCGTCGACGTCCCCCGTTCCATCGAACGGGGCGAGAGGTCGACGCAAGCAATCCCCGCCGGCCGACGACCAGACAGGTCGTCGCCCTTACTTCTTCTTCTTGCCCTTAGACTGCTTCTTCGCCTTCGCCATGTCTACCATGGACAACCGTCGAGGGTACATCAGGGAGCGTACCGGGTCCCGCCCTCGATTCCGGGCGAACGACCGGGAGTTGAAGCGGCCACCCATGCGTCGAAGATTCGGCCGGCTCTCGCGTTCCTCGTGTTCGCTCGCGTCGTTTTCCGGAACGGTCGTGGGGCGACCGAACGATACGACCGTCGCCGAACGCCGTCCCCCCCCGAGGCGTTCGTCGCATTCCATTCGGCCCGCTCCTTCGTCCCCGAGCGCTGGGTCTCACCGCTGCGTTATCATCGACACATTTGCTTTAACAATACGAAGCCGATGGGTGGGCCCGGTCCACCGCGCGTGGGGCCGGAATCCATGGAAAGGGTGGCATCGATGACCAAGAACCAGGGAACGCAGAGGGGAGTGCGCTCGATCGTCTTGATGGGACTGACGGCCATGGTCGTGGTCGGCCTGCTGGGGCTGGCCCCCGGTATTTTCTCTCACGGGTTGGTACCGGCCCATGGCTCCACCGTCGCCCATTCGAGCCCCGCTCCCGTCACCACCGCCGCTCGTCCGTCTCTCACGCCGTACAATCCCCTGCCATCGCATCGAACGCAACTCGGGATGGTGTCGCCCCCCAATCACATCTCCCTCGGCAAATTCCAACTGAACGGTCCCCACCCGGCGGCGTGGGGTCCCTCGGCCACCCCGCCCGGCTCGGAAGCGCTCCGGGCCCACGCCCAGGGTTGGGGCGGCGGGGGCGGCGGGGGTTCGGGAGGATCAGGGAACGCGAACTGGAACAACCGGTTCTGCGCCGGGCTCTGGCCGCAGTTCGAGAACTACGTCGGGTCCAGCTCCCAGGGCGCCTACGCCTCGGGATGCTACGGCCACGACGAACCCGGCATGGAGTTCCAATCGGACCTGCCGGGGAGCGGTGGCAACGTCACCTGGAACGTCACGCTACCCACGGACCGCGACGCGACCCACAACCAATCGGACCTCTACTCGGCGATCTGGTTCGGCATGACGATGACCGACCCGTACGGATGGATGGACCAATGCTTCCTCGAACTCCAGTTCTATCCGGACCAGTTGTGGACCAACCCCGGCCCGCAGTACCCCAACTGGACGGTCCCCGGGAAGTGGATCGGAGCGGCGGTCGCGTGGCAGATCGAGGCGGCGAGCGGGTTCGAGAACCCCTGCTTCTACGAACCCCTTTACCTCAACGGCACCCCGGGACCGGCGTACCTGAACATGACCCAGGGCGACCGCATCACCGTCACGATGACCGGGTGGGCGGGGAGCACCACCGGAGAGGTCCTGTCGATCGTCGACCACACGAGCGGCCAGTCCTCTCTCGTCACGATGTACAACAGCGCCCAGGGATACCCGATCAACCCGGCGTACAGTGCCAGCAACACCGAGGCCTCCATGCAGTGGACCCCGGGCGGGGAGTACCCCGTCTCCTTTGCGTTCGAGACCGGTCACGCTGGCAATCCCACATTCCCCTCGAACAACAGCTACGGCGGCTGCTCGGGCGGTCCGCAGTCGACCCCCCAGAACCCGGGCGCCCCGTGCCCGTCGTACGATCCCGGCTCTTGGGCGAACGATACGCTGACGCCCTGGCATTGGCAGGTCCCGACGTTCTTCGCCGGGCACACCGTCGCCCACCCGGTCCAGGTCGCCTTCACGCAGCCCGAAGGCGGGATGCCGCTCGTCGACCAGACCAGCAACGGCGTCTGTTCGGGGATCGAGGGCTCCGCCTGGTGCAGCTACCCGTACTACTCCTACTACTGCTCGTCGCACACCTTCGAGTTCGGGGCGGTCGACTACAACGGGGTCACCACCGACTTCACCAAGTGGCACCAGTTCGACCCGAACCTGCAGACGCTGAGCTTCGGTGGCGGGTTCTTCCCCCCGACGAACTTCTCGATCCCCGCGTGCGGCAGTCCCGCGGCGACGATCAGTTTCGGTCCGTCGGTGGCCGGCGCCGGTTCGGTCTACTTCCTTTCCCACGCCGACTCGGCCGTGACGACGGTCAACGGGCTGCTGCACGGCAGCTACTCGCTGAACGCGATCGGGTCGTCCGGGATGGGATTCGGTCACTGGGCGACGACCGGCGGCGCGAACGTCGCGATCTCGACGAGCCCGTACACCACGCTCCACGTCACTGGGAGCGGGTCGGTTCGCGCGGTGTTCACCGCGCATCCGGCCAAGACGTCGGTCAAGTTCCGGGATTTCGGCAACGGGACCGTCGGCCTCGACCCCAACTTCCTGTGGACGGGGAACGACGCGGGGCTCGCGACCCTCTCGAACGGGGCGAGCTACTCTCTCGCCGCCGGCGTCTACTCGATCCAGGCGTATCCGATGCCCGGTTGGAACTTCGCCTACTGGAGCTACGCCGGAGGAGTGTCGGTCCCGGCTCCGACGTTCCCGTACACGCAGCTCATCGTGACGGGCAAGACCGCCACCGCCACCGTCGCGGCATGGTACACCGCGACGACCGACAATGGGACGATCTACCTCTACACGATCGGCGTCGGCTCGACCTCGTTCGGCTCGCTGACCGTGTCGAACTCGAACCCGTTCGGCTACAACTTCGGTACCGCCACGATGCCCGTGGGAACCTACCCGATCAACCTGACTCCAGGACCGGGGGTCCTCAACTGGCAGATCCTCTACGGGTCGCCGCTCATCATCTCGAACAACTCGGTGAGCACGTTCGGCAACCTCGAGAACGGGTCGGCCGTCCTCGAGGTCATCTTCACGTCGGGGGCGCAGGTCACCTACCACGTGAACCCGGGCAAGGGAGGGACGATCTACGCCCTCGGCGCGTCGGGATACACCGCCGTCGCGAAGGGGTCGACCCAGTCGCTCGCCCTCGGTACCTACGGGTTTGCCGCGGCGGCCGCCACCGGGTACGCCTTCGCGGGCTGGTCGACGGCCAATCCGAGCGCGATATCGTTCTCGTCGTCCACGCCGATCACCTCGGCGTCCATTTTCGGGAACGGGACGATCTCGGCGAACTTCCTGAAGACCAGCACGAACGGCAACGTGAGCTTCCGCGTCGGTCCTACGGCCGGGGCGGGGACCATCACCTACAACTTCGGTGCGACGTACGGCAACGGCGCCCGGATCGCGAAGACGACCGCCGGGCAGTACGTCGTGACCGCGAACGCGGCGCCCGGATGGATGTTCGCCGGCTGGAAGGGTCTGGGATCGGTCTCGGTGGTCGGTTCGAGCTCCATGAATCCGGGCGTCGTCTCCGTGGTCTCGGGGGTCGGAACGCTCTGGGCGATGTTCGCCCCGGTCCTGGTGCCGCTGAGCTTCGTCGTCTGGAGCCCGACCGGGCCGGCTCCCGCGTTTGGAGGTCTCCATGTCGCGGGCGTCACGCTCCACTCGGGGGACACCGTCTGGCTCAAACCGGGCACGTACAACGTGACCCTCACCGCGCCCCGGCCGCTCAGCTCGTGGAGCCCCGACGGCGGTCTGACGATCGTCACATCGAACTCCACGGCGGCCACGCTCTTGATCAGCGGTGGCGGCACCATCGAAGCCGATCTCACGTAGGCCTCTCCCGGCTCCGGGCCCGGGCAACCCCTTCCCGCCCCCGGGTAACCCGGGCCGGCGGGGCACCGGCGTGCGACCGCCGGCCCACGCCCGGGTCACTTCGAGCGGGGTTTCGCCTTCTTCGGCGGCAGGCCGGAAGCGAACTCGAGCGATCGACGTATCCAGCGGCGGGCCTCGACCGGTTTCGCCCGTACGGCGGTAGGCAGAACGAGGTAGCCGCGCATCGGGCGGCCGGGCATCGGCTCGAACGGGCGGAATCCCGGGACCGACGCCGCCGCGACCGAATCGCGATCGGAGAGGCGGACGAAAAGCTCCGGGCCGAACACGCCAAAGAACATGTTCCCGTTCACGAACGCGGCCGGATGGCCGAAGACCTTCCGGGAGGTCACGTTCGGTTGATCGGGCCGCAGCTGCTCGAACTGTCTCTCCGCCGCCGGGTCGGGCTTCGGCATCTCCATCGGTGCCACCGGGGATCGCCGACGGCCGGCCCCCACTTGAACCCTCGTCCTCGGTTCGGCGGGCGGACGGGGCGCCGACTCTCGGCCGCGCGTCGGCGCGCCGAGGGTAGCGCGGCGCCGGCCGGGCCGCCAACTTGTTAGGGGTTCACGACCTCCGTCCTGAGGGGCCCGTGGGGCCACGCCGGGGTTCTGGGATGTCGTCCGACGGACGGGGGGGCCGGGGCCCGGAAGATCAGCCATTGCGATATCGCGTCCTCCCAACCGGCGTCGTTAGCGTCGTACTCGCGATCGTCGTGCTCGCCCTTCCCGGCGGCGTGGTCGCGCGCGCGCCAGCCGAACATGGTGGATCCTCTTCGACCGCCCCGCCCTCCGCCCTCTCGCCGTCGCACGGGCGGGTGCCTCCGGCCCACGTCAACTTCACCACCTCGACGATCTCCTACAGCAGCTCCGTCGACGGATGGAACCTGAGCTACGAGGAGACCCGCCCGGTCCCGTTCAACGCCAGCCGCACCTACCCGCTCGCGATCGAACTGCACGGGCTCACCGGCGAGACCCTACCCGTCTGGGGGGGCCTTCCGAACTACGTCGTGCCGACGACGGCCCAGGCGGCGGTCGACGTCGGGATGATCCTGATCAACCCGTGCACGCGCACCGGCTCGGGGTGGTACATCGACTCGAACTACACCGGACCCCAGGAGCAGGACATCCTGGACGCCCTCGTGCACGAACAGTCGATCCGGCACATCGGGGCCGTCTACCTGTTCGGTGAGAGCATGGGGTCGATCGGAACGCTCGAGATCGGGCTCGACCATCCGGGGCTCTTCCGCGGACTCGGCGCCATCGTGAGCTTCTCCGACTTCTTCGAGATGTTCGCCTATCTCAACCAGACCGCGTACTCCTATCTCACGCCGTACATGCTGCTGCCCGCCGGCGGCCTCTACCCGAACGCCTCGTCGTATGCCCGGGGGATCTTCCTCCACCTCTCGTCGCTCCGATTCCACCCGCAGAACCTGAGCGGGGTGCGCCTGTTCGTGGCGAACGGCGCCCGCGATGTCCTCTCGTCGAACAACCTGAGCGTTTGGCCGTATCAACAGGAGAACAACACGCTCGTCAACCGAACCTGCCTGGTGACGCGGGTCTACGCCGAGCCGAACAGCTGCACCTTTCCCCTCTCCACCTTGGCCGCTCTCTATCCGGCGAAGTACAGCTACCGGTACATCTTCGAGCCGAACGGCCCCCACGATTACTACGTCATGAACGCCACGGACATGTTCGGCTACTTCACCGGAACGGAGCCGACGGGTACGTTCTGGGGCACGTGGCCGATCCCTCAGGCCCGGAACCCGCCTCAGCCGCTGGTCGTCGTCGCGACGCGTCCGCTCTCGTGCGGTTCGGTGTCGATCGGCGGTCACGGGTACCGGACGGGAGACACGGTCCCGCTCTCCGTCGGGACGTATCCGGTGTCGTTCGCCCCGTGCGGGTCGAAGACGGTCTTCTCGGTCCACGGATCGGGTGGGGTCCACTATTCCTCGTCGGGCTCGAGCGTCTCGGTCTCGGCGAGCGGCGCCCTCGTCGTGAAGTTCAGCTGACGACGATGCTTCTCAGCGTCGCGCCGTTGCCGCGCGACCCGAGGTCGAGCGTGGCCCGCGCGGTCCCGGAGAGCGGAACGATCGAGGTGAAGTTCCAGTAGGAGGTCGTGAGGCTCGCGTACGTGTGGGCGATCCCGTAGACGAGCAGCTCCCAGACGTGCGAGGCGTTGGGGTTCGCCAGGGCGAAATGGAACGTGTAGTTCCACGAGCCGCTCGTCGGCCCGCCCGGCGGGGTCGAGTGGTTCGACGCTTGGCAGGTCGGAGCGCAGTAGTCGTTCTGGTCGACGTAGGCGAAGCGGTAGACGCTCGGGAAGAACGCCGAAGCGAAGTAGTAGGCTCCGGAGGTCGCGTCGAACAGGTACGTCAGCAGATAGAACGAACTCGAAGCGTCCGCGCTGCAGTCGAGATATCCATAGGACGCCCCCGCCGAGAGGGTCCCGGAGCAGTTCTTCGTGATCGTGTACAGGTCGGAAACGCTCCAGGCGAGGTCCCAGGTGGCGTTGACGCTCTGGTTGCCGCTTCGCGGCGCGAGCGAGATCGGGACGAGCACGTCCCAACCCCCGAGCCATTGGGAGGTCGACGAGCCTCCCCTCCCCGGAGCCAACGCGGAGGGACACGACCCGGCGAGCGCCGCGTCGGAGACGACCGCCCGTCCGGTCTTGGCGATCCAGGCGGGGGCCACGGGTTGCCGATTCACGTCCTTGCCGCACGGTCCGGAGCTCGCGCTCCCGTAGGTGTATGAGGCGCTCCAACGGTACGGTGGTGCCGAGGTGCTCGACCCGCGGGACACGGGGACGGCGGCGGCCACCAGGAGGACGCAAAGCCCGACGCTCGTCCCCGACCACCACACGGGCGCGCGCGGCCGGACTCTCCGGAGCCCGCGAGCGGCGTCGGGAATCATCGACGTCCGACCGGGCGGCGCGCGTGGGACCGAACCCTTCCCTCGGAGCAAGTTTCGGACCCCCCCCCCGGGCCGAGACCGACCGGTCCGTTATTTGCCTTCTGCCAACGCCGGTGAGCGGGGCATCGGGCGAGAACTGGCCCCCGAGATTCCGGGGGTCCCCGGGGGGCCCACCTAATACCCCGGCACGGCATTCGCCGGTGATACCATGGGTTGGGGCGGAATCCAGAACATCCCGCCCGGCTTCGACGTGTTCGGCGGGAAGCAAGGAACCCGAAACATCGTCGACGACGCGATCAAGGGGGCGGTCCAGGGACTGAGCCCGGCGCGCGAGCCGATGTTCGTCGACCTGAAACGCAACCTGCTGCGCCGGGACTACGCCAAGTACTTCGAGAGCTGCCTGCCGTGCGCCGCCGTCCTGGGCGACATCAAGGACGGGATCTACAATGCCGAGATCCTCCGGGACCTCGTCGAGCCCGCCCTGAAGGTCGCGCTGGAACAGATGGAATCGATCCAGAAGGACGCCGAGCGAAGCCGGGCGGCGAACCGGAAGATGGAGTACGACGCCCAGTCCTCCCTCGACCAGATGCACCGGAAGTCACTGCCGATCGCCCTCGCGTATCCCCAGGCTGCTGGGGCGAAGGAGCTCGACGCCCGGTATCAAGAGATCTCGGCGACCGTCCGTACGTTGAATCTGCGTTAGTTGGGCCGACCACGCCCCACCGATCGATCCTTTCTGAGGGCGACTCGGGGCCGGTCCGACCCCGCCGGATGCCTCGGGCCACGGGTAGCGGGAAGATCGGAGCCCCAGGAGAATCACCGAGTCTCGGCGGCACGCCCGAAGGCCACGGACTCCGGTGGACCCCCGGCGGCCTGCGGACCCGAACAGCGTCCCCATAACTGGCATAAATAGGACCGAGCGGTTCGGCCCCCGACCCGACGGGACGGCTGGGAGGGTGAATCGGCCGCCCCCCGAGGGAGGAATCCAGAGATGGAGCGAGGCAACGCCAATCACCCAGGCGAGCGAGCCCTACGCCGAACGAGAACGATCTTTGCCGGAGGCGCGGGCGCGACCTTCGCGGCGGTCGCGGTGCTGATGATGCTGACGCCGGCCGCCCTCGGTGGGCCGTCGACCGCGGTCACCCTGTCGGCCCCGTACAAGAAGGCGACCGTGATCCTGTCGAGCCCCAGCAGTTCCGCTGGCTGCGGCTCCTACGTCGCCGTCAAGGCGCCGTTCTTCAACAAGACGAGCGGCATCGGCGGGTTCAGTGGCAACGCCTCGACGTCCTGGTGCACGACCTCGACTAACAACAGCGCCATCTCGGAAGGGAAGTTCCAGGTCAACCTGCCGATTTCGGTTTCGAGCACCGGCACGCACACGGTCACGGCCCTCTGGGACACCGTGGCGAGGGGCAGTGAGAACTTGACCGCGGGTACCTGCACCGGCAGCTCGAGCACGCTCTACTCCGGCTGCAACCGGTGGGCGAAGACGTTCGTCTACGGCTACGCGTTCCTCCTCGACAAGACGTCGCACAAGAAGATCGCCTCCACCAAGTGGCCGGGGAACTTCGCCTACTCGTCGAACTACACCAGCTGCCGCTACACGGCCTGCGCTTCGTCCGGATCCGGGGGCTCTTCCGGGTCCTTCGGCGGATCGTTCTACTGGGCTTGGTACTGGAACAGCACGGCGATGAACTCCACCCACAAGTACGTGCTCCAGATGTTCATCCTCGGCGGATCGAGCGTCGAGCTGATGACTTCGGGGGCGACCCTTTCGGGGGCGAGCGCCAACTCGCAGCTCAACTCCGCCACGCTCGGGAACGATGAGCAGCTGGTCTCGGTGACCATCAGCTGACGCAACCTTTTCCCGGGGACCGGCCGCGGGCACGGGGGCCGGTCCCTTCCCACCCCGGATCAGTCGGCCAGGCGCGCCAGGATCGTGCGAACGATCCGCGACGGCGGCGCCGTGGCGTCGATCGCCTCGCCAACGTGGACGCGGTTCGTGAGTTCGAAGACGCGGCGAGTGGCCACGACCCCGTAGCTCCTCGCCCGGCGTCGGTCGCGCTCGATGCACACCTCGACGGGGGCCTCGAGCGTGAACACCCTGGAGGGCGCCCGAACGCGACGCCGCAGGTCGCGGATCTGGCCCATCCAGTAGAAGTTGCCGTCGACGACCACCCACCGGCGGCGTCGCGAACGGTCCAGGTACCGGGACGCGATCACCCGGTTCGCCGCGAGGAAGCTGCCGAGAGTGATGGAGTTGCGCTCGAACTCGATCAGATCGTGACGGTCGAGGACCCGATCGACCGAGATGTACGACGCGTCCAGCGACCGCGCCAGTCGCCGGGCGATGGTGGTCTTCCCCACGCCCAACGGACCGCGGAGGATCACGACGGTCCGAGGGGCGCGGCGGCGACCGATCGGCTCGCGGCGTGGTGGTCTTACGAACAACGGCCCCACCGAGCTGCCCGAGGTCAGGGTTCCATCGGGAGGAGTCGGGCCCGTCCGGCCGATGTCAGTCCACCGGGGAGGTGAGCACGACGGACCGACCGTCGGGGTCCCGGAGGAAAGCGTTCCAGATGCCCATCTCCCCGCGAGCTTCGGGCACGCTCAGGAAAACGACCCCCTTTCCCATCAGTCGCTCGAACGCCGCTCTCACGTCGCGGACCTGGATCGTCAGGACGAGATCGGAGACCGAGCTCTCGCCCTGAACCGGATTCTCGGAGCCGTTCACCTTCGACCACCACCGACCATCGACGATCGAGAACGACGAGGGGGTCGAGAGGCATTTGGCGTAGGGGTGGGATCCCTCGACGGGCAGCTCGAGTACGTCTCGGTAGAACTTCAGGGTCCGGTCGAAGTCCCGGGCGAGGAGGAGGGGACCGAAGAAGGTGGGAATCTCGAGCTCGGCGGCCACAGCGGTGCAACGGTACTCCGGTCTGAATACGTTCGCATGCTCCCGCCGGGTGCCGACGGGGGCGGTGGGTCACGGGAGGGTCGGCCAATCGCCCTCGTCAGACCGCCGGTCCGGCGGGCGACGCTCGGGGTGCCGACCCGATGGGCGGGTCCCCGAAGACGCGTTCGGGAGCTCGCCACATCGCGCGGGTCGTCACCTTTCCGGTCGCGGAGTCGATGTGGGCCAGGACGCCCGCGGAGCGGCCGAAGAACGTCATCTCGAGGGAGTACCAGAAGACGTCGAATCCGCCCGGGCTCGCCCGAACCTCGGCGAACGGTCGAGTCTCCCCGAGGATCCAGCTCTCCGCGAACGACGGGCCGTAGGTCCGGGATAACGCGGCCGAGGGGCTCCCCACCGGCAACGGGTCCGCGACACCCAGGGGCACCTCCAACGACCGGCCCGGTCCGTCGAACCCGCGGGTCAGATGGAATCGCGCCCAGCGGAGCCTCCGGAGCTCTGGGGTCGACTCCTCATCGAACATCGCAAAGTGGAGCGGGTGGGCCTGGGGGATCACCGCCGAGTACCCTCCCTCGCGGGCCGCGACGCCGGCTCTCCAACGGGCGAGGATGCGGACGGCGAAGTAGAAGACCGCCGCGGCGAGCAGCAGCTCCGTGGTGTCGACCCACCAGGCCATCGGCACCCTTCCCCGCTCGTAGATCATGATCGCGTACGCCAGGACCGTGAACGCCATCGATCCGACGTTGACGATCCGATCGACATCGAACTTGTACTCCGTCGGGGAGAACGGGGCGAAGATCGGCACCGACCAGTGGTCGAGGGAATCGAGGAACACGTGGGAGAGGCCCCCGACCTCCATCGCGAGGAAGAACCCGAGCGTCGACCCGGAGGCGAACCCCGATCCCAACCCCCAACCGATCGCCCGCGGGACGAGGAGACATCCGACCGCGGCGAGGACCGTGACCCCGAAGATCGAGTGGGAGATCCCGCGGTGGCGAAGCAACGGGAACCGGTGCGAGAGCGGATACAGCAGGATGTCCCCATCGGGAAGCGCCCCCGCGACCGCGGCGGCGACCACGTACGGGAGACCCCCGGGACCCCAGATCCCGAACCCGAGGAGGTAGCCGAGGAGCAGGTGGCTGAACGGGTCCATCTCGACTGCCGCGAGACCTGTTGCTCCCGATAACGCTCGCGTCGGCCGGAAAGTCCGGGGCCGGCGGACGCGAGCCTACGGCGGCTCCGCTCCCGGCGGGACCCGGCGGTGGACCGACCCCGGGAGGCGTCGGCTCAGGACACGGTGACGGACCGGAGGTTGGCGCCGTTCCCGAGGGTGCCCATGTTGATCGTGGCCCCCGCCGTACCGGCCCAGAATCCGAGCAGGTTGTAGGCGCTCGCGAACACGGTGACGGACATGCCGATGCCGAACACCAGGACGTAGTGGTGGTTGCGGACCATGTTCGTCCCGTTCGCCCACATCGTCCACGTGTTCGTCCCGTTCCAGGTGAACCCGCTGAAGCCGACGATGTTCGTGCTGTAGATCCCCGATCCCGAGGCTCCCCAGACGGTCCCGGTGATGTTCGTGCACGCGGGCGTGCCGAAGTTGTAGCAGTCGGTGTAGTTCTGCCAGTACGAATCGTTCTGGTCGTACCCGTACGCCGAGGTGCCGTACCAGCTGACGTTGTTCTCGTCGACGAGATAGGCGCTCGTCGACCAACTGATGTAGGCGGCGGCCTCGCAGATCCCGAACGAATACTGGTTCGGTTTCGCGGGGGACGGGACGTTCTTCGCCGGGCAACCCCCGATGGTGAAGGCGTCGACGGTCGCCAGCTTCACCGTCACGTTCGCGCTGACCGAATGGCTCCCGGGGGAGGTGATCCGGATCGGGATGGCGACGCTGATTTCGGTGTCGGCGTAGCCCTGGCCCGATCCCCCGACTCCGACGGATTTGCCGCACGTCCTCGCCGACGCCGACGTGAACTCCGTGATCCCGCCGGTCAGCGCGTGCCAGTACGGGGTCGGGGCGGACGCCTTGGCGCAACCGTTGACCTGGGTTCCCTTTCCTCCGGAGTTCTGGGTATGCAGGTAGGGGGCCGATATCGTGGTGGTGCCACGGACCAGCGCCCCGGAGGTGGCCGGCGCGAGGACCGTAAGGATCACGAGGGCGAAGGCGACCGCGCCGGTTCCGAGTCCGAGAGAGTCCCGATTCCACGCGAACGACGCCCGCCGCCGTGACCTCTGAAAATCCGTCATCTTTCGTTCCGCTGAGGGCCGCGCTCTGCCGCCGGGGACCGTCGGGGGCGCGGTGGCCGGGGAATCCTGTTCGGTTATTTAGACCGCAGCGAGACCGCCTCCCCGCCCTCCCGGGGCTGAGACGGGGGACCCGGCCCCGATGCCGACCCGGGACCACTAGGACCCCACGGATGAACCGTTATGGACCATGGGGCCATCGCGGCCGCGTGGACGACCGGGAGAAGGAACTGCTCACCGGGATGGGGAACTGCTTCGCGGCCTGCGGGGAAGATTTCGAAGGGACGGTCGGCATGGTCGCCGGCGCGAGACAACGGCAGGTCGCCGAGGTGATCGCGACGCTGGCCCGGATGCGTCGACTCTACTCCGGGGACTCCGACTATCAGTCCCTCCGCGCCCGCCTCCCCGCGTCGTTCCCGCTGTAGGAGTGGATCCCGGGACGATGACCCGTTGTCCGGCGTGTCTGGGGTCGTTCCCGGAGGGGGACCTGTCGGCCCTGGCGGAGCACCTCGTGGACCGGGCCTCGGAGAGCGATTCGGCGCACGTACGGTGGCTCAATCAGAACGTGACCCGACAAAAGTGCGAGGCGTCGGAACTCCTCCCGGCCCTTGAGCAGCTTTTCGCCATCGGCCGCGGGGGCCTCCCGGGGTGGATCAAGGGACGGTTCATCGCGAAGTTCTACGGGAAGGCGCCCCACCCGTTCGTCGTGGCGCTGCAGCATCCGTCCCGTGCGACGTTGCTCGGCTATGTGGTGGAGCACCAGCATTTCCTTCGGCAGTGGGTCCGGTCCTGTTCGTTCATCATGGCTCGGACGGACGAGCGGAAGGTCGTACTCTACGAGCTCGACAACCTGAACACGGAGTTCGGGGGGTTAGGCCCCGACCGGGTCGCCCACTACGAGCTTCTGCTCCGGATGGGGGAGAGCCTCGGGGTCGACCGAGCGCGCGTCCTCTCCCTGGAGCCCCTGCCGGCCACCCGTCGCGGGATCGAAGGTTGGAACCGGATCGCCTCGGAGGAGCCGTGGGTCGCCGCCCTCGCGGCGATGCACGGGCTCGAGCTGATCGCCAATCGCGACCTCGTCAACGAGGGCGCGTCGATGCGCTACTTCGACCCGGAGATCCTGGAGGGGAGCGAGATCACCCACGAGGCGAAAGCGTTCCTGCGCGAGGGGTACGAGGCCGACGTGGCTCATTCGGGAGAGGCGCTCGACCTCGTGGCCGAGTTCGCCCGGGGCCGCGCCACGATCGAATCGGTCCAGTCGACGTTCCTGCGGTCGATCGATCTGTTCGACGACTACCTGATGGCCCGGCTCGAGCGGGGAGCCCAGTTTGAAGCGTAACTTCGCGGGATGTGCCATCTGCGACTCGACCTGGGGCAACGTCTGGGAGGAGGTCGAGGGGGAGAGGATGTTCTTCTGCTGCCGGCTGTGCGCCACCCAATTCCGGACCCTGATCGAACGGATCGAACGGGAGACGGGCTGGACCACGGTCGAGGCGGTAGAGATCTCCGGCGACCGGCGCGGTCGCGAGTGCGTCGCGCGCTCGGGTTCGGGATCGATCCGGGTCGTGTTCAGCTTCACCCCAGAAGGGGAGCTTCTGCGGTTCGTGAGCCATGCCGTAGCTTGACGTTGGGCCGCTCGTCGAGTGCGACCGACATGTTTAGAACGGGAGGGCCGGTTTCACGACACATGGGATCTCGCCCGACCATCCGGAAAACTCTCCGCCGAATCACGGCCGTCACCGCGTGGCTGCTCGCCGCGACCTTCATCCTCTCTGGGGCCGTCCTCGTCGTCTCGGGTCTACCTTCCTCGCGAGCTCCGTTCCCATCCTCGCACCACGCTCCGATCCAGTTCGGGGCGGCCGAGCGGCAGGCGGCCTCGGCGTCCCTTGCGAGGGGTGAGGGTCCCGCGGTCGGACACCCGTCCACGTTGCCGATCTCTCCGGGCGGGTATACCTGGACGAACGTCTCCTCGGCCCTCTCCAACGCCCCGTCGGGACGGGTCGGCTCTCTGACCTGGGACGCTTCGGACGGCTACGTCCTCCTCTTCGGCTGGGCGACCATAGGCCACTCGCTCAACGATACCTGGTCGTTCGTCAACGGCAACTGGACGAACCTCACGGCGTCGGTCGGGACCTCCCCACCGCAGTCGGAGTACCAGTCGTTGACGTTCGATCCGTCCAGCCAGAAGGTAGTCATGTTCTACCCGTACTTCAACGCCACCTGGACCTACCATAACAAGGTCTGGGCGAACATCACCGGAACCGCCGGAGCCCACCCGCCCGCCGCGATGTACGCGCAGTTCGTGACCGACTCGACGGACAACGAGGCCCTGTACTTCGGTGGCCAGCAACTCTACGGGCCGTCGATCCCCCATGACACGTGGGCGTTCAAGAACGGGACGTGGAGCAACATCACCGGGGCCTCGCCCTTCCAGTTCGGGAACATCCAGCTCCCCATCGCCTCGGATGACCCCGCGGACCACGGGGTCCTGGCGGTGGCGCTCTCGGTCTGGCATTCCACGAGCCCGGCGCTCGTGAAACCCACCACGTTCCTCTTCTCCGGCGGTACGTGGACCAACCTGACCCCGAGCGTGTCGGCCGAGCCCCCGATGACCGAGCTCGCGACGATGGCGTACCTTCCGTCGATCTCGACCGTCGTCTTCGAATCCGACCTCACCCTCAACAGCACCGGAAATGTCGTCTCTCTCATCGGGCTCACCTGGGAGTTCTCGCACGGCTCCTGGACGAACGTGACCGCCGCGACGGGAGTCCAGCCCGACGACGGGATCATCACGACGTCCGCGGTGGACCCCGGCCGCGGGACGATGGTCATGTTCTCCGGGGAGCGCCTCATCAGCCCGGCCGTTTACCCGGCCACCTGGCTGTTTTCGGCCCCGCCGGTGGTCACCGCCTCCGCGTCCAAGTCGGTGATCGACGCCGGCCAATCCGTCACGCTCACCGGGACGGTATCGCTCGGGGCCGCCCCCTTCGGGCTCAGCTGGAATCCGGGGGACGGATCGAGCCCCACGAACGCGAGCCTCTCCATCAGCCACTCCTACTCCAAGGTGGGGGAGACCACGGCGACGTTCACCGTGAGGGATGAGGTGGGGCACGCCGCCGCCGCGACCGCGAGCTTCTACGTGAACCCGGCGCTCGTCGTCTCCGCGAACGCGACCCCCGCGAGCGCGAACAACGGCACCTGGGTGGCCCTGGTCTCGCAGGTCACGGGCGGATCGGCTCCGTTCACCTACGCATGGTCCCTAGGGGACGGCGCGACCGGAACGACCCCCTCCTTGGCCCACGCCTACTCCCACAGCGGGAACTACACCGTCAACGTGACGGTGACCGATGCGGCGGGTGCGGTGCAGTCCGCCACGTTCGTCGTGGCCGTCCATGCTGCCCCGGCCCCGAGCCACCCCGCCTCGAGCGGCTCCAGCTCGGTCAGCCTCACGAGCGGGACCGGACTCGGCCTGCTCTTGGGGATCTTGGTGTTGCTCGTCGTGGTGGTCGTGCTCGCCGTCCTCCTGATGCGGCGACCGAAGTCCCCGCCGGGCACCCTTACCCCGTACGCGTCGACCCCGCCGGCATCGCCCGCCCCGCCGCCCGGCGCGGGGGGCCCGCCGGGCTCGTAAGACGCCACCGGCCCCGCATCCCCGTTGGCCGGGGGGTCAGCCCCTCATAGAGGACGACGCGGCACGGGGCCCCGATCCGGGCCCCGAGAGCCCCTTCAGCCTTGGTGGACCTCGTGGATCTCGTCCGCGAGGAGGCCATGGGCCTCCTTGTGCACCCGCGCGGCCGCCTCGGGATTGGGGGCTTCGACGAGACAGAACACCGTCTCGGTCTTCTCGTCGACCCAGTAGCTCCGGTAGTTCACTCCGTGCTTTCCCTGGACCAAAAGGTCCTTCGCATGCGCATCGGCCACGGCAGCCTTCGTGACGCCCTTCACCTTGTGGTGGGTGTCCATGTAGAGGGGCATGACGGACCGGACTCGGTTTTCCCTGAAGTAGGTTTCGACGGAGCTCGCAGTACGTCGCGGAACAGCCATGGAGGAGCCCGGTGACCTGGGCTCCGGCGGTCGGGCGTGATGCCGCCCCTCCCCCTCGGGTCCAAGGGCGTCCAGGGGATCGGCCGGTTCGACCGGTCCGATGATCGCGGGACTCCCCCACCCGCCCTTACAGGATCTCTCCATCGGCCACCAAGGTCTTTCCATCGACCTCAAGGTGCGCCCCCGCCACGCCGAGCCAAGACTGGAAGGCGGCCCGACTCTTTCCTCCGAACGCCGCGTTCGCGCCGATCCCCACGAGGATCGTCCCCCGCTCGAAGTCCTCGAGCCCGGGAGCGACCCGGATCTTCGGATTCAGGCCGACGGAGAAGAATCCGGGCCGCTCCTTGCCGACCCCGGCCGCGTCGTAGGCCTCCTGGAAACTCTCCCCCCCGGAGCGGTACTCGAACTCGGCCAGCCGGTTCTCGGCGAAAAGCCATCGGCCCCCTTCCAGCGGACCTTTTCCGGGATAGCTCACCCGGTTCGCGACGACCCGGCCGGAGGCCGACTGTTCGTCGACGGCGACGTAGACCGCTCCCGAGGGGAAGGAGGTGACATTGTTCCCGGACTTCACGTCGTCGGCGTCCACGATCCCGTCATCGATCACCGGCTTCCGTCGGGCGAGTTGGAGCTCGAGGTCGGTCCCGTTCGCGTGGGTCAACCGAACCCGTTTCCCCTTCCGGAGCCTCCCCGCGAGGCGGGCGCCGTCGCGCGCGAGGGCGGTCAGGTCGACGCGGCTCGCGTCGAGCAGGCTTTCCTGCCACGCCGTCGGGCTCACCCCATGGAGCCTGGCGGCGGGTGGGGTGGCGCGTCCGATCTCCATCCGGCAGCCACGAAGGTGGGCCTTGGCCGCCGCCTCGTACCATCGGCCGTTGTAGGCGGTGAGTGCTTGGTGCTGTTCCGACGGCAGTGCGGCCAGCCGGGGGCGATCTTCCGGCCCCCAGAGGAACACGTAGGCGTCTGCCTTGGCGATCGCCCCGAGTTCCGGATCGGGCATCCGTCCCAGATCCGCGGGCTTGCACGCCTCGACGGAACGCCAGTAAGTGGCTTCGTCTTCGTAGAGCAGGGTCGTGCGGACGCCGAGCCGGCGGGCCTCGAGGACGAACGCGTTCGCCCAGGGCAGCATGTGGGTCCAGCTCTCGACGATCAGGTTCTCCCCACGGCGGACGCGCAGGCTCTTCTTCAGGACGTTGCGACAGATCTCGTCGATATCCGTTGGGGTCGTCGTGTCCGCCATCGATGAGGGAAGGAGCTCCGCTACAAGTGGATTCGCGCCCCGGGTCCCGCCGCGCCAACAGCCCCGGAGCCCCGATGGGCACCGGCGCCGGCGGGGGGGACCGAAGGGGATCGCCCCCGGCCGCGTATCGCCCGGTTCGTGACCACAGGCGCACGAGTGTTGGTGGTTCCGCCCGACGAAGGCCGGCCCTTCCGGATCGGAGTGGACCGATTCCTCACGAAGGGAATGGCTGGGGACGTTCGGAGGCGCTCACGCTGGTCGAGAACGAGGGCGCGCCTGGCGTTGCCGGGCCCCGGCCTCGAGGGCACCACGCGATCGCGAGGCGTAGTTCCTCCTCTCGGGCAAGGTCGCCTTCGCCGCGGCCCGACAGCGGGTGAGGGCCACGCCCGGTACCTGCCTGATCGTTCCTCGGGGCCGCCGGCGAGAGCCGGACCGGCCCGCCGCCGACAGGCCGGCCCGAGCGACCGACACGTTTTAGAACCGCCCGCCGGCGTCCCGTACCCCATGCGGTCGAGCGACCGAGGCGCGGGAATGGCGACCTGGCGAACCATCGGCATGGCCCTCGCGATCACGTGCGTCGTGCTCATCTCGGGGGGATGGGCAGGTTCGCTCAGCGGATTTCACCCCCCGGGGGCCGCCCGACCAGTGAGCCACGTCTCCTCGCCCGCCGACGACCCAGCCCAGGCGGCTCGCGCGTCGCTCGCTCGGGGCGCCGGGCCGGCCGCGTTGCACCCCATGACCCTGCCGGTTTCCCCTGGAGGATACTCCTGGTCCAACATCACCGGGGCTCTCTCGGCGGCTCCGTCCGGCCGGCTCACCTCGATGACCTGGGACGCCTCGGATGGTTACGTGCTGCTCTTCGGTTGGGAAAGCCTCTCCGGCTTCGAGCGGGACACCTGGACGTACTCGAACGGCAACTGGACGAACATTTCCGGCCAGGTAGGGACCCCACCGCCTCTCACCCAGGGCCCTCTGATGTCGTTCGATCCCTCGACCCAGAAGGTCGCCTTGTTCGCCCCGTACAACAACACGACTTGGACCTACCACGCGGACGTCTGGACCAACGTCACGGGAACTTCGGGAGTCCAGCCGGCTCCGCTGGCCTTCGCGTCGTTCGTCTCGGACACCACCGATAACGAGGCGGTGCTATTCGGAGGCTCCGACCTCTTTGGCTCCCCCTTCGCATCCCAGACCTGGGCCTACAAGAACGGGACATGGAAGAACCTCACCTCGACCGCGCCGTTCCAGTTCGGCCGGATCTACCTCCCCACCGGTTCGGATGATCCGGCCGACCACGGGATCCTCGCCCAGGCGATCTCGATCTGGAAGAACACAAGCCCGTACAACTACCGCGAGACGACGTTCCTGTTCAGTGGCGGGAGCTGGACGAACCTCACCCCGTCGATCTCGACCGAGCCGCCGGTCGGAGAGTTTGTCGCCATAGGATGGCTCCCATCGATCTCCGCGGTCGTCCTCGAGCAGCCGTTCTTCATCAACAGCACCGGGTCGATCGTCGACACGGCGGGCGACACCTGGGAGTACTCCCACGGGGCGTGGACCAATCGGACCGGGGTGACCGGCACGCAGCCGAATCCCGGCCAGCTCACGAGCAGCGCGGTTGACCCCGTCGACGGAACGATGGTGATCTTCGGGGGATTGCGATTCGGCTCGCCCGGCGTGTATCCGGCGACCTGGTTGTTGTCGGCCCCACCGAGCGTGACCGCCTCGGTCTCGAAGTCGTCGATCGACGCGGGACAGTCCGTCACCGTCACGGGGTCGGTCTCCGGCGGCGCCTCGCCGACCCTGGTCCGTTGGAACCTCGGCGACGGGTCGAACTCCACCACGCTCTCGGCCTCGCACGTCTACTCGAAGACGGGGCTCATCACCGCCACCCTCACCGCGACCGACCTCGTGGGACGTGTGGTCTCTGCCTCGGCGAGCCTTTGGGTGAATCCCGCCCTAGGGGCGAGCGCGAACTCCACGCCCAATACGCCCGGGAACGGGAGCTGGGTGGCGTTCGCATCGCAGGTCACCGGCGGCACCGCCCCGTGGACGTACGCGTGGACCTTGGGGGACGGGAGCACCAGCGCCGCTCCCTCGTTCGGTCACGTCTACGCCCGCGCCGGGAACTACTCGGTGGCGCTGAACGTCACCGACGGAGCGGGGGCGATGAAGACCGTGGCCTTCGTGGTCGATGTCCACGTTGTCGCCGTTCCCCATCCGGCCTCCGGTTCGTCCGGCTCCGTGAGCCTCACGAGCGGGACGGGGTTGTACCTCCTGCTCGGCCTCCTGATCCTGCTCGTCCTCGTCGTGGTCTTGGCCGCCCTGCTCGCCCGTCGTCCCCGATCTCCCCCGGGAACCCTCCAGCCGTACCCGACGACCCCATCCTCGTCGCCGACCCCGCCCCCGGGAGCCGCGGGTCCACCTCCGTCGTAGGGCCTGCCGCGCCGACGGCGTCCGGGGCCCTGGGCCGGGCTCCCCCGGGGGCGGGATGATGGCGCGGGACCGCGCGCCGGGGGGACGGCGCCCGATCGGTCCCGCGCCCGGGGTCGTGGGAACCTAGGTCACGGTGATCCACTTCAGCGTGAGCCCGTTGCCTCCGGTTCCCATGTTGAGAACCGAGACGGCCGCACCGTGCGCGTAGTAGTACGTCGAGGTGCTCGTGGTTCCGCCCGGGATGAGGAAGACGTCCCAGACTGGACTGACGCTGTAGTTGCCGAACCACGAGAAGACCATGGTCACGGACTCCGAGACGGTCATCGAGGAGTTCGTGTTGTAGACGACGGTCCCGTTCTTGTACGCCCACGAGTTGGTGTAGGTGTTGTTCGAGCTCGAGCACGGTCCGGTGTAGTTCGACCAGGTCCCGTAGTTCCACTGGGTGTAGTTGTAGCAGTTCCAGTAGGTCGAGTTGATCGTCGAGACGTAGCCTCCGAACGAGATGGAGGGCCCGGACATGCTGAACCCGCCGGTCCCGACCGCCGAGACGAG